>WRKR01000010.1 GCA_009782175.1 Cystobacterineae bacterium | reverse complement strand
GCTCGTATTAAAACCTTCCTGGGGCCATCCGTAAGCCCCCGGCAGGGTGATTTTTTTTGGTTACTTTTTTTGTTCAGACAAAAAAAGTGACTTGCCGAAGGCAAGGTGCGCCCGCAGGGCGAAAAAACCTTTCGCCGGAGGCGACACTCCCCCCCTGGAGGGAAAAAATAAAAACACCCTCACAAAAAAAACCCTTCGCCGGAGGCGACATCCCCCCCCGGGAGGGGAAAAACCAAAAACAAACCCAAAACCAAAACCAGTCACCCTAGCTGAAATACCCATGTATTTAGAGCAGTGGCGAGAAGAGGCGCATGAAGGACTCAAGGAAATTTTGTCCAAAAGGACGTTTCCCCCTAAACCTTGGCAGTGCGGATGAAGACTTTAAGTCCTCCAAAAAACATTGTGCCAAGCTTTGAGCCATGCCTTCATCATAAAAAATGCCGCTGATTTCAAAATTCAACTCAAAGCTGCGCACATCCATGTTGGCTGTGCCGATGACGGACAAAGTCTCATCCACCAGCAAGGTTTTGGCGTGCAAAAGCCTGGGCAAATATTCAAAGAGGCGAACGCCGGCAAGCAACAACTCGTTATAATAGGAGCGGCTTGCCAGCGTAACCACCCAAGAGTCGCTGCGCTTGGGGACGAGAATGCGCACATCTATGCCGCGCAAAGCCGCATTCATAAGTGTGGTTAACATGGCCTCGTCTGGCACAAAATAGGGTGTTGAAATCCAAACACGGTTTTTGGCCGTGGAAATGGCTGAAAAATAGACGTCCCTGATGGCCTTAAACCTCAAGTCCGGCCCCGAGGGGACTATTTGTACACAATGAGGCTGCATTTGTGAGTGAGAAGGGAAATATTCTGCCTCCAGGGGAATGTTGCCTGTCGCATAATTCCAGTCCTCCAGAAAAACGGTTTGCAACCAACGTACAGCAGAGCCAACCAGTTGCACATGCGTGTCCCTATAGGCCTTGGTGCAGACACGCTCATCCGCTTCCTGCATAATGTTAATGCCCCCGAGAAAACCCGTGTGCCCATCCACAACAACCAACTTGCGGTGAGTGCGAAAATTCATACGGGGTTTAAAACTGAAAAGGCGCACTTTGTGGAAAAAAGCCACCTCAGCCCCCGCTTTCCTCAAAGGCCTGAGGTGGCGGCGGCGCATGCGGGAAGAGCCCATGGCATCCAACAGAAGGCGCACTTTAACACCGGCTCTGGCGCGCTCTGTGAGGGCCTCAATAAAGGCAAGCCCTACAGTGTCCGGGTGGAAAATATAATACTCCAGGTGGATGTGGTGCTTGGCTTCGCTTATGGCCGCAAGCAAGGCCTCAAAAGTTTGTGCACCGTCAATAAGCAGCTTTATTTGGCTGCATGCGGCTACAGGCATTTCTGCCACCAACGTGCCAAGCCGCGCCAGCGGCAACAAGGGAGGCGGAATGTTGGCATAGTGGCCGCTGGTGCTGGCCGCACGCATATCCAAAGCCTCCGCTATCCAATTGCGGGCGCGCAGGCGCTGCATGCGCGTTTTGCTGATGCGCCTGGGGCCAAACAAATAATAAATGGCAAAACCCAAAACGGGCAGCAAGGCCAAGCCGAATATCCAAGCCAGCGTGGCCACCGGCGAGCGCTTTTGCATAACAATCCACACCACCAGCAGCAGGAGGTATACCGCTTCAAAGGCTGCCAACACAGCAATGGTTTGGACGGTGCTGTTGGAGAAGAGGGAAAGAAAATAATGCTGCACAAAAGTCTCCTGAAACAGTCTCCTGGAAGCTTAGCCTAAGTCAGCCTGCAAACTTGTGCCAGAAAAGCTATGTTTTCTATGCACAGGGTGCCAGAGCAAAGAGGGCATGCAGGAGGCCCTTCAGGGGCGAAGGGTTTTCTCCCCTCCCGGGCAGGTTTTTGGGTTTTGTTTTTTCCCTCCAAGGGGGGAGGGGGCCTGCGAGGTGAGTTGTTTTCAGCGAAAATATTTTTCTCACCTCACGAAGCGCTTATGTCAAAGAGGAAGCGCTCTAGACCGTTTTTACTTAGAACTGATTTGATTTTCCAGACCGGTTTCAATTTGGCATGAGGTCGAGGCGGGCGAGGCCTAAGTCCCGAGGGTCAGGCGCGATGGGAGTGCACTTAAGTGCATGACCTGAGCGAAACCGGAGCCCAATGGAGCGGAGGGAATCATTTGAGAAAGCGTGCTTTCTCAAATAATTCCCGGAGCGGAATAGACGAGCGAAGCGAGTCTCACGAAGAGATCATGTCAAAGTGAAAGCGGTCTAGGCGAATGTTTTGCCACCCCATAAAGCGAAGGTACCAAGCGTTTGGCCTTTGGCTGAATGGAGCCCCCCACACCCATGAGAAGCAAAACGGAGGCAACTTGTAGACAGAAGAAAAACTTTTCAAAAGTGCGCGGCAGGTGCTGGGGGAGGCCTGTTAAGGTGTTGCAATAAAAGGAAAAGCACGAATAAAACTCTGTGCATGAGACTCAGAGTGTGCAAACCTATGCATTGCTTTCCTGACATTTTGTTGAAAAAAAGTGAAGATGGCACCCAATTTTCCCCTGACTGCGCTGTGGAATACAGGCGTTGACGTGAGCGATGGCAACTGAAACTGAAAAGCAAGCTAAGGTGGTGGCCCTTGGGCCAGAGTTGCGTTTGTTAGACAGGCGAGCTTTTGTAGGCTTTCCTCCCATGGAGTTTGCGCCGGGCATACTCATTTCGGATTTTGCGTTGCAAATTCCGGATGTGAGTTTTCCGCTCAACCTGACAGGTGGGGTGGCGCGTTTCCAGAAGAAGAAGCTACATTTTGGTTATTTGACCATAGAGGTGGAGGCGCAGGTGGTGTTGCGCGCTCTTCAGGAGCTGTTGCCGCGTTTCATCGGCATTAAGGATTTTTCCCTGGATTTCCGCAATGGTTTTATTGAGGGGCAAGGCTTATATAACTTAGCCCCTTTCACTTTGAAAATGGCCTTTGACGGGGATGGGGAGACGTTGGCTGTCTATTTTTATGACTTTCGTCTCTATGCCTATGCGGCCATGCCGGTGTCGCGTTTGGCGGTGCAGTTGGTAGAGGTTTTGGGGGCTTCCGGCATATTGCCTGAAGTCCGCCTTCAGGGTGTACATGGGTTTACGACGCGCATTTTGCCCAGTTTGGTGGAGAGGGCGGCGGTTTCCCGGGGCTATAGAATTCCTTCATTGGAGATGGCCCGTTTGGCGGAGGCCAGCGTGGACGCCAAGGGAATTCGTCTGAAGTTTTCAGCAGGGGGAATGCCTCCGTTGATGTTGCCGGATGAGTCCTTGTTGTTAAACCTCGAAGGTGCGCGTGCCTTTGCTGATGCGGAGCAGTTGTTGGCAAGAGGCCAGTTGGATGAGGCGCGCAATGCCTATTTGAAATTAGGCGAGGCGATGGAGGCACACCCCTTTGCGGTGGAGCGGTTGTTGAGCTTAATGCTCACTGAAACCCAGGCGCATGAGTTTGCTTTGGACTTGACGCAGGTGCTGCTTCGCCGAAGGCCTCAGTCAGCAGTGCCTTTGTGGATAGAAGCCATCATCCACGAAAAACGCGGAGAGGCTGCCAAGGCAGGAGAATGCTTTTTGAAGCTTTGCCAGTTGGCTCGAAAAAACCAAGAAGAGACTTCGGCTTTTTTTGCAGCAACGGCTGCTGTGCGCATATGCAGAGAGCAGGCGCCGCAAATAGCTGTTGCTGCTTTGCATGAAGCCTTGGGAATTCGGCCGGACCATGTGCCTTCGTTGAGGGCTTTGGCAGAGTCTTGCGACAAAGCAAGAGACAGGGCCGGCGCCATACGCGCCTATAGGCGCCTTGCAGCGCTTTCGCGCGACAACATGGAAGTGGCGCATGCGCATACGCACCTGGCCAGGCTTTGCGCCATGTCCTCAGAGGAGTTGGCTGGAGCCAGGCTGCATTGTGAGGCTGCGCTTCGCATTTTGCCAGACCACCCCGAAGCCCTGTTGCACCTTGGGCAATTGTGTTTCCAGGGAGATGAGCACCTAAGAGCGCTCAAAACTTTGGACAGACTTCGGCAAGTGGCCTTGTTGCGCCATGACATTCCACTTGTGGGAAAAGCCAACATGTGGGCAGGAAAAGTTTGGGAAGAAGGTTTAAAGCAGCCTGAAAACGCCTTGCTTCGCTACCGTGAGGCGGCTTCGCTTTTGCCACATTCCGCAGAGGCCTTGTTAAGCCAAGGGCGCGTAGCCGAGGTTTTGGGGCATTTGCCAGAAGCCCTAACCTCATTTCAGCAGGCCATTGAGTTGGTGGGCTCTTTGCCTAAATCCAAGGAAAACCAAAAAATTGCTTCGCATGCACACCATGCATTGGCACACCTTTATCAGACGAGAATGGAAAACCCGCTGCTTGCGCAAACCCATTTGGAGGCAGCACTCTTTTTGGAGCCCTCGGACTTGTCTTTGCTTGAAGAGTTGTTGCCGAAGTTCCGCAATGCCGGCAAGTTGGCAGAGCTTGCCGACATATGTGAGCGCGCTGCCCCCTTCGTCAACATTCCTCAGAAGAAGACGGAGCTTTTGCTGGAAGCAGCAGAGCTTTATCGAGGTCCGTTGAGCAAACCCGAGCATGCCCTCAAGCTGCTTTTAACAGCGTTTGAGGCCACGCCGACGCATCGCCCCACCCTGGAGGCTTTATTGTCGCTTGCCGAGCTAATGCAAAACGGTGCGTTGGTTTGCAAGGTGCTTAAGGGGTTGGTGTTGCAAGAGACAGACGCACACAGGAAGGTATTGCTGCACCGACGCTTGGCCATATCCGCAAAAGCCGTGGGGGATTTTCCTTTGGCCATTGCTTCTTTAAATGCGGTGCTTCAAGAAGAGCCTGAGGATGTGGTGTTGCTTGGAGAGCTCAGTCATTTGCTCCGTTTGCAACATGACATGCCTGCACTTGTCACCGTTTTGGAGAAGCGTGGCGCCATTGCGCTTCGCCAGGGTGACAAACCCATGGCGACGCAGGCTTTCCGAGAGTTGGCTTCTGTTTTTGAAGCAAGGCTGGGCCGAAAGAAAGAAGCCTTGGAAGCATTGCAGAAGGTGGCTTTGTGGACGAAGGAGCCCGGCAGCCTTTCAGAGCTTGTTGAGTTGGCGTGGAGGTGCGAGCGAGCGGATGTGGCCAAGGAAGCTTTGGAGACATGGCTTGCACTCCCTTCTTCAACCAACCAGCCGGAGCAAATTGCCAAAATACGTGCGCAATTGGGGAAGGCTTATGAAGGGCTGGGGGACAAGGAGACTGCTTTGCAGTGTTATTCAGAGGCTTTTGTGCACCGGCGCCTTGATGATGAGTTGGCTGGCAAGCTGGAGGCCATGTTGCGCAGCCAAGCTGCCTATGCTGAGTTGGCTGAGTTTTGGAACAAACGTGCACAAGCTTTGGGTGAAGCAGGCCGCATTCGCGAGGCAGCCCTATTTTATTTCCAAAGTGCACAACAGCTTTTGGATTTGTCCCAGAGAATGCCGGCTGTACAGCGTTTGCAAGCGGCCATTGAGGTGGCGCCAAGCAGCCCCGAGGCAGCCTATGCATTGGAGCAGATGGCGAGAATGGCAGAAAGCAGTGGTGACGCTCAAGAAGCCGCGCGGCTTTGGACGGAGTGCGCTACTCATACGGTGGAGCCCAAGAGAGCGGCTGAAAGCTATTGGGCTGCTGCTCAGTTGAAAGTTGGAGAGCCTGAAGAGGTGGAGCTTTTGACGAAGGCCATTGCTTGCAATGGTTTGTTGTTGGCTGCCAGACTCAGAAGGAGTTTGTTGACAGAGAAGGTGGAGCCGGCTGTTGCTTTGGATGACTGCGAAATTTTGCTAAGTGCCACAGAGCAAGAGCAAGTTTCTTTGTCCATAGACCGTGTTGAAGTTGCCAGGCGCGCTGCTTTTTGTGCCCATGCACTTGCTCAAAGCAAAAGGGCGGCGGAGTGGGTCAAAATGTGCTTGCCACATGTTTCGCAGGACATTGAGTTGTTGAGAATGGCCGTATTGCTTTTTCAGACGACAGAGGATGTTTCTGCTGAGGTTGAATGCCTGGAAAAGCTGTGGCCATTGGTGCCTCAAGAAGAGTCCAAGGCAATACGTCGAAAATATATTGAAGCTTCGCTTTCTCTGGGAGTCCAAGCATCCATTGTTGAGTTGCTTCGCCAAGCCTTCTCTGAAGAGACAGAAGATGCTTGGGCGCCACAGTTGCTTTGGAAATATGCTCGCAATGGGGCGGCAGCTCCAGAAAAAATACTTTGGTTAGAAGCCCTCATTCATTGCTCCGTTAAGGAGCAAAAAGCTTCTTGGTTTTGGGAACGGGCAAACCTCTATATGGCCATGGGGGATTTTGCAAAAGCCAAAGAGGATTTGCGACAGGCGAAGTTTCTGTTTGCTGTGCCCTCCGTGGAGCTTTTGGTTCACCTTGCAGGCATTGAGTGTGAGCTTGGAGCATTTGACGAAGAGTTGGCTTGTTGGAGGCAAGCGGTTGAGACGGGAATATCAGACGAGGCTGCCCTTCAAAAAGCAGCTGGCCGCGTGGTTGCGTTGGCAAAAATGCCTGAAGCTGCCTGGAGCGTGCAAGCTTGGGAGCTTGCGCTCCAATTGCCCATTGCAGAAGCGGTGCGCTCACAAGCTTGGATGTGCTTGGCACAAAAGAAGCTTGAAGAAGGGGATGTTGTTGCTGCTGAAGAGGCCTTTGCAAAGGCTGCACAGCAAGGCCCCAATGCTTTGCGTGTCGAAGCCCTTTTGGCGCGCGCCGGCTCGCTGGAAACAAGGGGCATGCTTGCAGAAGCAAGCCAAGTTTTTGATGAAGTTCTTGCCTTATCCCCATCCAACGAGACGGCGCTGGAAGGCTATAAACGCTGCTTGAGAGAGGTTGGCGACTTTGAAGGTTTGTCCGAAGTGCTTTCTGCAGAAGCGCTGCGTGCGCCGAAAGCAGGAGCAGCGCTGCTTTATGAAGAGTTGGCCCGTGTTTATTTGGAGAAACTGAATTGGCTTGCTCCCGCTGAAGCTGCGCTCCGAAGAGCCATTGTGTTGGGAAACCCAAGCCAGCCGTTGCGCGTCACGCTTGCAGAGCTTCTGGCGAAAAAGAATGAACTCCAAGAGGCCATTGGTTTTTTAGAAGCAGCAGCCAAAAATACCCCCCCTGTGCAAGCGGCAAGCTTGCTGCGCTATGCAGCGAAGTGGGCACAACAGCTCAGCGATGATGGCAGAGAATTGCATTTGCTCAGAGAAGCGCAAAAACTCCACCCTGCCGAAGGGGAAGAGTTAAGCCGGTTTGCCAGGCTACTTTATTTTAAAGGTGCCATAGAAGAAGCGTTGCCTGTTGTTAGGCAGTGGGCAGAAGCTTTGGATGCGGCTGCATTTCCCGAAGAAAGTCAGCAGGCCAAACTGTATTTGGCGGATGTTTTGGAAACAGCTGGAAAACCAGAAGAGGCCAAGCTTGTTTTGGAGGATATTCTTTCCTCTTCCCCTCAATGCTTGCCGGCACTCAACAAAATGGTGGCGTTGCTTTCTGCTCAAAATGCAGAAGCGGGAATGCTTTTTTGGCTCAAGCATTTTGAAGAGCAACCGATGGGGGAAAGTTTCTTTGGCCAAACATTGGCGTTTGCACGGCAAGCTTTTCTCGAATTAAAAAATACCTCTTTGGGCGAGAGTTTGTTTTTGTTAGCGGAAAAAACAGCTGAAAACCTGCAGAGCCTTCAAGAAGAGCATGTGGCTTTGCTTCGTCCACTCAACCAACCGGAGCTTGTTTCCAAACATTTAAACAAACTTGCCTTGCTGCGTCTTGGAGCGGGAGACATTCAAGGTGCACTGGAGGCATGGGAAGAGGAGTTAGGAGCGCAAGAGTTATTGGGAAATATCCATGAGGTTTTGCGCACGCTGCAGGCCATGGCTGAGCTTTGTGAGGACGAGGGGAGACACCAGGAGGCGGCAGAGGTTTATATTCGGCAAGCACGTCTGGTTATGGAAAAACAGGGGGGTTGGCAAGAGGCCTTGGGCCATTTGGAGGCAGCATGGAGGCTTTCACCTCAATGGGCGGTTGCCAATCTGGGGCGTGAAATAACTCAAAAAATGGAGCAAGCCAAAACCCGTGTGTTGTGGCTGTTGCGTTGCATAGGAAGTACGCCAGAGCGTCAAGAGAAGGCAAAGTCTCTCGTGGCGCTTGCGGATACTTATCAGGAGCTTGGAAATTTCAGCGAGCAACAGGAAGCTTTAAAAACAGCCCTCAAGTTGCAGCCTCGCTTTGAGTTGGCAGAACAGCGGTTGTTGGCATTTTTAGAAAGCCAAAACCGCCAGGAAGAAATGGCGGCTTATTTTGAAACCTTGGCTTCCACTTCTGTTGAAGGCGAGCGCGCTGCTTTGCTCATGCGAGCTGCGGAAATATGGGAGAAGCAACCCGCTTGTGAAGCCCAAGCCATTTCAGCTTTGTTGGCCGCGCGCGTTGCTGCACCAGAAGACATGCATTTGCTGCTGTGCGTTGCCGACAAGCTTCACACGCTGAAGCAGCACAACGAGGCAGCAGAGTTGGACAAACTGCTATTGGAGCGCAGCCCTTTGCATGCTGTTTTCGAAAGGTATTGCAGCTTTTTAAGAGAGCAAGGAGAATGGTTGAGCTTGGCCAAGCTGTTGGCCCGTCGAGCTGGAGTGGAGCCTTCAGAGCAAGGGCTGGTGCGGTTTTTGGAGGCAGCGGACATTTTTGAGCAATGGGGTGAGCAAGAAGAAGCGGTGCAGTGTGAGCAGCTTGCTTTTGAAATATGTCCACAGGATGACCGTGCGTTTTTGAGGCTGAAGAAGCGCTTTGAGCAAAACCCCCTCAAACTCTCCACGTTGTTGGCAGAGCGTGCGGAGCACTCTGAAGAAGAAGAAGCGCTTTCATTGCTGAGAGAGCGCGCATCGGTTTTGATGAAGGCAGGGGATTGGGAGGGAGCTGCTTTTGCTTATGATCTGCTGCTCGAAAGAGTGCCAAACGATCTGGAGGGGTTGCATGCTCGAGCTGAATTGGCTTTTCAATCCGGAGGCGCCAAAGCTGCGCAACCTTTTGACAGGCGCTTGTTGCACTTAGGGAATTCAGGCTTGAGTGTAGAGGATCAGGCAAGGCTTTGGTTTCGTGTGTCTCAGGCGGCGATGGAGAGCCAGGCTTTTATTGATGCGGAAGAGGCATTAAAGCAAGTATGGCAGCTTGTCCCTGAAAGTGATTTTGGCACAGCGGCTTTGTCTGGGTTGGCTGAAGTTTATGCCATACAAAGGGACATAGAAAACCTCTATCATGTTCGCTTGGTAATAGCGCAAAGAGCTCAGGGTGAAGAAGCGTTTTCCCTTTTGGATGCTGCTTCAAAAATAGAAGGGCTCAAAGACAAAGGGCTTGCTGCTTTGCAGTTGTTGTTTGATTTAAACTCCACTGACGAGGTGATTTTCAACCGCACAGTGACGACGTTGTCTGAAATGGGAATGCTGGAAGAGGAGCTGCACTTGCGGGAGCGCTATGCGCATTCCGTGAGTGGAGAAAGAGGAGCACAAGCTTTGATTGAAGCAGCGCTCCTGATTCAGGATAATTTTGGGCGAAGTTTGTCTTTGCTGGACAAAGCCCTTGCTTTAGACGACCAAAACCTGGCGGCATTGCAAGCCAAGGCGCGATTAAGCAGACAAAATGGAGATTGGGTGTCGCTTGGAGAAGTGCTGCCCGTTTTAACTCAGCGCTCTCCTGAAGAATTGCTGCCAGAAATTTACCAGGCATGGATGGAGTTGGGGGAGAAGAAAGAGTCTCTGGAAGACATGGATGGTGCCATAGCAGCATTTGAGTTTTTAAGCGAAAAAGGAGGAGAAGAGCTTTCACTGAAAGCCTTGGAAGGCTTGGAGCGTATTTGGAAGAAACGGGGGAATATTCGAGGTCTGTCACAAATATGGTTAAGGCGCGCTGAAAAAGCAACAGGAGAGGCAGCGGCCAAACTGCTGTTGGAAGCAGCACAAGGTTTTCAAAACTCGGGGGCTTTCGAAGAAGCTCTGAGTGCCGCAAGTGCTTCTTTGGCGTTGCGCCCAACAACCAAAGGTTGGCTTCTCATTGCACAGGTGAACCGTTCCCTGAAGCATTTTGCGCAAGCAGCAAATGCCTGGAAGAGTGCTGCTGACATGGTGGGGGGAGACCTCAAAGCTCGCTGGTGGCTTCATGCCGCAGATGCTATGGAGCAGGCGGGTGATTTAGATGGAGCTTTCCAACAGCTTTCTCAAACGAGAAAAGAGTTTCCAAATACGCTTCCCGACAATTTGTGGACTCAACGCATGCTGCGCTTGGCCACAGCCTTTTTTGAAAACAACCATTTCCACCAAGCATCTGAAATTGTTTCACAGTTTGCAGATCACCCGGAAATGCAAAAGTTACGCGTGCAGCTGAACTTTGAAAAATTTTCTGCAGAGCTGCCAACAGGCCAGCCAACGCAACCCGTTGAGGATGCATACAGAGCCAGAAACATTACGGACAAAATGCAATCCCTGATGGAAGCAACGCAATTCCCCGAAGACGAATCAGCAGAATTCTTTGGAGATGAATTGACACAATCCTTTGCAAACGAATTGGTGCAAGCTGTTGAGGAAGATCTGGCGCAAGCTGCTGAGAGCGGCTTAGCGCAAGCTGCCGAGGGAGATTTAGCGCCAGTTGTTGAGGGAGACTTAGCGCAAGCTGTTGAGAGCGGTTTAGCGCAAGCTGCTGAGGGAGACTTGGCGAGGACTGATCTGGATGAGACACAACCCACGACGGACAGGTTAACGCAATTTATTGCAGGCAAATTGTCAAATGCCATTGCAAGTGAAGAAACAGCTCTCATTCTTGATTATGGCTGGAAATTTCTTGAGGCGAGAGAAAATCCACCGTTGGTTTTGACAAAGCAACTTTCAGATTTTTGTGAGAAGGCCTTGTCGCCGGAAATGAAGGACTTATATGTTGCCGCGCAAATAAACCTTCTGAAAGAAAACTGGGAAGAGGTTGAAGCATGGAAGGCTTTGTCGCTTGTATTTCATGAGCGAGAAGAGGGGAAGTTTTCGAGTTGGACTTATGAGTTGGCTGCGGTGTTGAACTCATCTATGGAGCCTGCGGCCATGCTTCTGGGAGCACCCATAAAATATAGTGCGGTGTTGCCTGCTCCTGAGGATGCTTTATTGCTGACAGAATCCTCTTTGCCCAAAACCTATCAAATTCTCCGCAACGTTGTTTTGCAATTGGGTGGCAAGGAATTGGTTTTGGTTATGGACACAAGAGGAGGGGTTGAGGCTTGGCTGGCAACAGGCAATGTGTTGGTTTTTGGACAAGAGGCCTTGACGCGCTTTGGTTTAGCAGAGCTTGGTTATTTGACGGCATTGGCGCTTGTACTTTCAGGGCGTCGCGACTTGGCCACAGAAAGTGAAACGTGGGTATCGGTTGTTCAAGAGGCATTTAAGGCATATCCATCACTCATGGCTGCTGCTCGTGTGCTTGTTGCACTTGAAGGAGCACATGCGGAGATTGACTTCAATGCTTTTGGAGAAAGATTGAAAACCAGTGCAGCATTCAAAGGCATTGTTAACCATATATTGGAAGCCCTCGGGCAATGGTCTTTTTCGCAAAAAAGCACTTCATAAGAAATAGCGAGAAAAACATTGGAGCAAATCCACAAAAACCTCATGCGCACATTCACATGTTAAACCATGCTGTGGCAGTGGCATTTCTATCTTTGGGCTTGGCATGCACAACCTCATTGCCTGGAGCAATAGACGTAGGCCTTTTTGAGTTTTCTGCAACGCCCCTTAAAGAAGAATGCGCATTTGACGTGGAAGGCAGTTTCCAATTTAAGGGGCGGTTCCGTTTGGAAAGCAACCTTGTTGACGGCTATTTCGTTTATCGCGACGTCAACCGTGCAGCCCAATTTGACGGGCAAAACATGGTTTCGGTTTATGTGGCAGAGCGCATATATAAATGCGGGGATTGCGACAAAAATGTGGTTGAGACATTGAATGTGGCTTTGTTGAGCAAGACTCAAAACGAGTCACTCCATGGCCAATGCCCACGCAATGCTTTGAGTGAGGATACGCTTGTTGAGGGTGGACAAAACATTTCTCCTTCTGAGTTGCGTGCATGTGGAGCTGCGTTGAGCGAAGGCATTCCTGTTGCTGACGGGGAAAGCATTTTTCCCCCTGGCCCTGTTTCAGGCGGGTTTGATGCAGTGCGTGCATGCGGAACCTTGGTTGTCATGACGACGCCTTTGCCCGAAGAGGATTGCTTGGGAGACTGCGATGAGGAAGAAGTTGTCTATTATATAGAAGGAATAAGAAAAGAATGAGAAAGGCCATTGTTCTTTTTTCGGGAGGCTTGGACTCGACGACATGTTTGGCCATTGCACGTGCAGAGGGTTTTTCGCCTTTATGCCTTGCCGTTGACTATGGGCAAAGGCATGCCATTGAGTTGAAGGCAGCAGAGCGCATAGCAACCTCTTTGGGGGCGCCTTTGCATATTTTGCATTGCTCACTCAGAGAAATGGGGGGCTCAGCGTTGACTTCAGAGCTTCCTGTTCCCATGGAGGATTTTTCTATGGAGAAACTGCCCATGGAGAAACTGACTGTTGGAGAGCGCATTCCCCCCACTTATGTTCCCGCGCGCAACACCATTTTTCTCGCATTGGCTTTAGGGTTTGCAGAAACAAAGGGGGCGCAGGATATTTTTTTGGGCATTAACGCTGTCGACTACAGTGGCTATCCAGACTGCAGGCCAGAGTTTGTGTCGGCCTTTGAAGCCCTTGCTCGGCTTGCCACCAAAGCAGGTATTGAGGGCACCCCCTTTCACATTCATACGCCCTTGGCGGGTTTGTCCAAGGCACAAATCATCCACAAAGGGCTTTTGCTTGGGGTGGACTATGCAATGACGCACAGCTGCTATGCACCTTCCCTTTGTGGATTGGCTTGTGGTCGGTGCGAAAGTTGTCGTTTGAGAAAGCGTGGTTTTCTTCAAGCGGGCGTGGCTGACCCGACGAAATATCAGCCATGAGAACGCCATTTTTTTTGCTGATGGGGTTGCCTTTATGGGCATATGCCACGGAGCCTTTGGTGGATGTTGCAGAATATATACCCGCTGCCACCATAGAGTTGCGTTATGCGCAGAAAGACAATTTTCTCGGTCGCGCCCTATACCCTCCTGGGTCGCGTTGTTTGTTGCGTGAGAGTGTTGCCAAACGTTTAACCCGTGTTGCTGAAAGCTTGGCCAAAGAGGGGCTTCGTCTCAAGCTTTGGGACTGCTATAGGCCTTTGTCGGTGCAAAAAGCCATGTGGAAAATTTTTCCAAAACCCGGGTTTGTGGCCAACCCCCAAAAAGGCTCCCACCACAACCGGGGAGCTGCTGTGGATTTAACCTTGACGGACACCGAAGGTGTTGAGCTGGAAATGCCAACACCTTTTGATGAGTTTAGCCCCATGGCATACCAAGGTGCCACCGAAGGTATTTCAAAGGCGGCCGCTCATAACCGCGACAAGCTTAAAGCAGCCATGGAGTCAGAAGGCTTCATTGCCCACCGGAAAGAGTGGTGGCATTTTGCAGCCAGAGATGCGTGGCGTTTTGAGGTGCTGGACATAACGCCCGTGCGCCATGCGCAGTCTCTTGGCCCATAGCTTTTAACAATGGTTTTAGAGACGGCGGGTTTTAGGGAGGGCGGGTTTTAGCGACGGCGTTTCAAAGGTTTCGGTTTTGAAAGGGAGGGAAGGGCAGGTGCTTTTTTGGCGCAGGTATTTTTATCTGAGGCCAGAATTTTTTGGGCTGCAGCCAAAGCGGCGCGGGACTCCAGGACGATGTTGCTTGCCACATTTGCTGCCGCTTCCCAGCGAGCATCATTGGCGCGGAGCCTCGCCGTAATATCTGCGACGCGTTTGTCCAATTCAAACTGTGCTTCTGTGGCAGCAACCCATGCCTCGTCGGCTTCAATCAGGTTTTCGCAGCTTTTGTTTAGGCTGTGCATAGCGGCAGAAGTGAGGCGCGCTTTAGGTTTAGGCGTCAGTTTGTTATATTCCACACTGGCTTGAGTCCTCTCTCCCAAGCGCAAAGCGAGGACAGAAGCGTGGTGAGTGCGCAAACCATCCGCATGCAAAAACAACAACTCCAACTTGGTTTCAGGAGGGAAGTTTTCTGCTTTGGAGTTAATAAGTTGAAGAGGAACGCGCCCCAACTCCAACGCGCCATGTGAGGCCTTCAGCTCCAACTTTGCAATTTCCGGTGTGAGGCAAGCAGCTATTTCATTGCTGATGGGGGTGCTTCCTGAAAGAGAAATTTGAGCAGGCTGCTTAGCGGATACTGTTAAATTCATCAATATTTCAGCAACCCCCATCTCCTTCATGGGAGCATAGCAGTGACAAGCTTTGCCGATGGCCAACCGCACATGTCCGGCGACGTCTGAGGACTCGTTGATGCCGAAGCTAATTTGCGGGGAGTTGGCAGGATAGTTGATGGCAATGTTGGCCGTTTGCTCTGTCTCTCTGGGAGGGAGCAGTTGGAATTGCAAAGAGGCGAGTTCGGTTTCTATGCAGGCAATGCCTTCTGGGCTTAAGTTTTCTGCTTCAACTTGGTGAAGCACCGTGTGGCTGTTGACGGAGGTGGTGAGTTTGACATGAATGTTTTGGTTGTTTTTTCGGTTTTGAGGAGGAACAAAACACTCGAGGATGGCGGGTTGGACAGAGAGCATTCCTCCGAGGATTATTTCATCATTGCTTGCTTCAGAAACAATGCCCGAGGGTTTTTGACAAGAAGCCGTGTCAAAATGGATGAGGTTTTCGACCTTCTCTTGGGCGGCGGAGGGAGTCCCTTGAGATGCTTGTTGAGTGGCACACGAAGCGAGCCAGATGGCAATGGAGGCAGCAAGCAGCACTCTCGCCCAACTGAAAAAATGAGTTTTCATGTCAATCCTCAAAGCAGGAACAGCCAAGGCGCACCTGATGAAACAGGCCTGGCGAGGCAGACAACACGCCCAAAGCCTCTCCGGGCTAGAGACAAGCTAAAACAAATTGAGAAAATGCAACAGCGGAATGCTGAGCGCAAGCAAAGCCTCTCCCACAATAAGCCCGGATGCCAGCGGCACACAAAGCGCGGCTTCTTGTCGAGGGTATTGTTGTTTCCATGCATATTGGCAAAGGCCCCCCAGGGCCATGGGCAATATATATTGGGCGGGAATTAAAACCCCCAAGGCCAAGCTTGTTGCGGAGGGGATATTGTCAGAAACATATTTTTGGGTGAGGGTTAAAAAGGCTCCCAGCAAGGCCCCTATGAGGAAGGCGTGCAAGGCATAGGGTGGGAGACGCTCAAAGCCACCCAGCAGCAACTCGGCGAACCCCGCCCATTTGACGCTGATGGGAGAAGTAAGCCCCGCTCCGGAGGCATGGGCCAGCTCTGGGGCAATTCCGAATTTATCGGGCCCAATGCCGTGTTGGGCTTTAAGCAGGGGATAGACAATGGAAATGGCCAAAGCGCCCACGGGGGTTGCCAGAAGTTGCATGAATGTCAGCGAGCGGTTGTTGGAGCCTACAATTTTTCCTGCACGGTAGTCCTGCATGAGGTGCTCTCCGCCGCCGGCAATGCTGCCTGACATGCCGGAGGCCACCATATTGGTGGCAATGGAGTGAGGTGAGAAGAAGGCAAAAAGTGCCTGGACGAGGTTGGCCATGACAGAAATGGGAGCCCAGTTGGTTTCACCCAGGACGCGAGTACCTACCAGCATAAGCAGGATGGATATGCCTATGGCCAAGGCGGACTCCCAGAAAGCCACGCCGAAGAAGAAATATTGGACAAGGGCCAGGGCGCCAGCCAGCCCCAGGGAGCCTATAAAAACCCATGCAAGAGGAAACTCGTCATGCGCCAGGAGGGGGGCCCTAGAAAGCTCTCTAAAGGTGTTTGCAAATTTCCGGGCATGCAACAGCAAAGCTGTTATTCCGCCAGACACCATAAGCCCTGTTGCCGGCCACATGGTCCACTTCAAAGTTTCGGCAAAAGTGGCGGATGGAATCCACCCCTGCCTCAACAAAACGAAAGGCAACACAAACCAACCCAAGAGGGCGCCTATGCCCATGGCCGCTGTGACACGCATGCCAATAATGAGGCCTGAGCCAAAAGAGAGGGAGCTGAGGGAGAAGCCGACATGGAGGGGTTTAAAAGTATTTCCGAAAAACAATGTTTCAGGCAGCCACGCGGGGAAGCCGTCTCTCAACCATGTGGAGAGGGCGCCTATGGCTCCACCAAAGCCAAGCATGCGCAGTTTGCCTTTGGCTTGAAGGCTACCCTCATCCAATATTTTGAGGGTTTCTCCCGCGGCTGTCCCATCAGGGAAGGGCAGGTTTTCTTCGTCAATGAAATGCCTTCTCAATGGCACCGCAAGCAACACGCCCAACATGCCTGCCAAAGTCATCCAAATAAAAACTTGGAGGGGTGTTGGCTGGAGGTTGAGGCCCAACTCGGGTTTTGAGTTGAGCAGGTCGAAAGCCGCCCATACCACGCACATGAAGGCTGATTGTGCAGAGGCCGTGCCGGCGGTTTGCACCAAATTATATTCTCTGCAATTGCTGGATTTGCCGCTGACAAAGGCAATGCCTTGCAACAAGAGGAAAGCCAAAAAAGCGCTGACAACAGAAACAGTAGGGCCAAAGCCAAGCCTCAAAACAATATAAGGGTAGGCCAGGCCAACCAGCGCGGCGACAAGAAGGCCCACAGCCAGGCTTCGCCCATTAAATTCAGCAGCAGAAACAGCCATGCGGCCTCTCTATAGCCGCAAAACCACTCCGCTGCGCGCCACAAAAAAGAAAACGCCAAAACGCCATGGAAAAGCCATCTGGAGCGGTTTTCCTTTGAAGTTATTCGACAGACCGGTTTCCATTGAGGCAAGCTAAAGCTTGCCTGCACTACGCTCCATGAAGGAAGAAAAGCATGCTTTTTCTTCCTTCTCTCCGCTCCGCTTTGGCATGAGGTCGAGGCGAACGAGGCTTTAGCTCGCCTCGCGAAGACTTATGTCAAAGTGAAAGCGGCCTAGAGGCAAAAGCAGGGGAAGGCTCTCAAGGCCCCCCCCGGAAACGGAAAAGAGTCTCAAAAAAATATTAAAAAAAATTTATAAAAAAACAGTGGTTTAGAGGAATTTTTTGGGGGAGACTTTTTTGGGCTTGACTTGGCGCATAATGTGCTTCATGTAAGAGACAGCAGTGTATTCGAGCTGAGTTGGTTTCCCCCCACCATTTCAGCAGTCTCGCTGCGTTTCAGACGTATCCGCGGCCTGGTGCTATGCATCGGGCCGCCTTCTTTTGGCCGCCTTCTTTTTTCTGGGCAGAGCCCTTTGAGCTTTAAGGCGGGCGTAGCTTGCCTCAATTGAAACCGGTCTGGAGAATCAAATCAGTTCTAAGTGAAAGCGGTCTAGCGGGGTTTGGGGAATGTCTCTTCATGGGGGTGGAGTTATTGAGCCCCGGAAGGAGGAGGAGGCATGAGCTCTGACATGAAAGAGGCAAGCTCCATTTGCGTTTCCGTCCAATGGCATTCAGCCATAAGCAATACCAGTGCCTCATGCATTTTGGCGACGCTTGCAAAGCGCTCTGCGGGGTTGGCCTTCAAGGCATGGAGCAGCAAACTGTCTATGGCATAGGGGATGTTCGGGTTGACAGAAGAGGGAGAAGGAGCTTTGGCTTCGCACAGGGCTTGCAAGGTGGCATTCTCGTCTGCGCGCAGGAAGGGATAAGAGCCCGTCAACATTTTATAGAGCAAAGCGCCCAGGCAGAAAACGTCACTTCGCTCGTCAATGGGTTTTGCGAGAAGGCGCTCAGGAGAGAGGGCATAAAAGTTTTGTTTTGAGGTGGCGTTATGAGAGAGGAGGGCCATTTTCTCGTGCGTCTGCGTGGTGTTCATGATGTCCAGCTTGCTTTGCCCATCCGAGCACACCCAAATATCTCTAGGGCTCAGCTCTTGGAATAAAATTTTCGTGGGGAGTTTTCCGCTGTCCCTCATGGAATAGAGTTGGGCAATGGCCTCACACACCTCACTCATTATTCTGCAGCACATGGCAGGGCTCAGCTTTTGGTTTTTGCGTTGGCAAAGCAGCCACAACCCGGCGAGGCTGTCTCCCAGAGGGTATTCCAATACGCAATAGTGGGTATTTTCGATGAGGCCTGTTTCCTGGAGTTGAAGCACGGAAGCTATTTTGAGGGAAGAGGCAAGCCGAGCAGAGTTTGCAAAAACCACAGGGCCCAACTCTGAAGGGTTAAACAGGGGAAGCAGACGCCTCAAACGCCAATAGCCGTGCATATTCATACGCGTGGCCAGGCAGTCTTCCCAACACCCTCCCCGGTATAAACGCTCACCTATGTGGAATGGACCCAAAGCTTGGGTTGTTTTCATGGCAGCCCTCCAGGCAGCTTGTCTCCGCTCCTTCAAACAACAACACCTATTGAAACAACAACACCTATTGAAACAACAATGCCTATTGAAACAACAACACCTATTGGAGCAACAATATCTATTGAAGCAACAATGCACTGCTGAAGCAAGCATGCTGAGCATGGGTGCTGAGCATGGGTGCTGAGCATAAGTGTTGAGCATGGGTGCTGAGCATAAGTGCTGAGCATGGGTGCTGTTGGTGCATGCAGCTTCCAACAAAACCCATGCACAGCCGCTTGGCCTGTGTTTGGGAAAGCCCTGTATTTGAAGAAGCCCTGTGTTTGGGAAAGCCCTGTGTTTGAGGAGGCAGGGCCGAGCAGCGTAGCCAAGCCACCTGGTTGGGTTTTGAGGGGCAAAGCTTGAGGCTCAAGCGGGCCTCAAGCGGAAGCGGTTGAGTGAGGGCTGCTAATTGGGGCTAAACAGGCTTGCTTGGCTGAGCCAGTCCAACAGGGGGCCCGGGAGTATACCCAGCACAATGACGGCCACCGCTGAAACAGCCAAAATAAACTCTGTGGACCAGTGCCTTATTCCTGTTTCTGTCACCGTGGGGGGCCTCATGTACATATAAACAATGACGCGCAAATAATAATACATGCCTGCCGCGCTGGCCAAAACACCCAAAATGGACAAGCCAATGAGGCCTGCACTCATGCCGGCTTTAAACAAATAAAGCTTTGCTAAAAAGCCGATGGTTGAGGGAATGCCTCCCAGGGAAAACATAAACAAAGCCATGGCCAGAGCCCACCCCGGGCGGCGCGTTGCAAGCCCGGAGAGTTTGCTCAAGTCCCAAGCGTTGGGTGCACCGTCGTCCTCGCGCCTCTCTATGGCGGCAAGCACACCAAAGGCCCCCACAACCGTAATGGCATAGGAGAGCAAATAGAAGAGAATGCCTTGCAAGGCCGAGGAGCGCAGCATTTCGGCTGTTGAGTTGGCCATTTGAGTGGCGCTGAGCACGCCCACTTTGTTGCCCAAATGGCCTCCCGCAAACAATGCGGCGACGCCAATGAGTATATAGCCTGCATGTGCAATGGAAGAGTAGGCAAGCATGCGTTTAACATTGCGCTGTGCAATGGCCAGGAGGTTGCCAACCACCATGGTAAGGGCGGCCAAAAAGCACAAAATATGCAAAAGCATGGCGGAGCTGTCGCCAATGTGGAGGATGACGCGGAGCAAAGCGACAAAGGCCGCGGCTTTAATGCCGGCACTCATCAGCGCTGTTACGGGTGTAGGGGCCCCCTCATAAACATCCGGAGTCCACATGTGCAGAGGTACCGCCGCAATTTTGAAAGAAAGCCCTGTCAGCACCAGAATAATGCCGGACCAAACAAGCCAGGGAGAGTCCTCAAGGGCTTTGGGCAAAACATGGTATAGCATATCCAATTGGGTGGTGCCCGTGGCGCCATAGAGGAGGGCGACGCCATAAATGAGAATGGCAGAGGCGAAGGCACCCAAAATAAAATATTTAAACCCGGCTTCCACGGAGCGGTTGCCACGCCTCCAGAAAGCGGCCAAAGCATAAGTGGCCAGTGACATAAGCTCGAGGTTGACAAAGAGGGTGACAAACTCATTGGAGACAGACAGAAGGCTCATGCCTGCGGCAGAAAACAACAACAACCCATAAAACTCGCCGCGCTCCGCATTGCGCTGGCGGAAAAAGCCCAGCGCCAAAAGCGAGGACATGCCTGCGGCAAGGCAGGCAATAAGCGTTATCCAACTTGAAAACCCATCCATAACCCCCCGGCCATTTAAAATGAGCCCTGCGGGGAGCTGCGTGTTTTGAAAAGCCAGAAAGCCCGCAACAGCCGATGCCACCACGGCGAGAATGGCCTGATAGCTGCGGGATTTTGAAACTGAAAAAGCTTCTGTCAGCATGAGCAACATGGCCGTTATGGCCAGGAGGGCAGCAGGCAACAAAGGCTGAAACTCGTGGAAGCTGAAGCTGGGGAGGACGACAGTGGAAGCTGGCATGGCGGGCAAAAGCATGGGGGACAAAACCAGGTTAGAAAAAGCACTCATAACCGCTCTCCTGCTGGGTTGTTGGCAAGGAGGGGCCCAAGCGCTTCCGCTTGTGCGTGCCCCATGTGTGCACTCTCTGTTTTTTTGCTGGGCAAAGTACGTACATACATCCGCAGGGAGGCATTCTCTCTTTGTGGAGGCAGTGTTTGTCCTTCAGCATTGGGCCTTGCCTGGTGCACGCGCGCTATATAGCGCTCCACAGAAGGTGAAAGCACTTCCAAAATGGGTTGGGGTTTTAGGCCCATGACGAAGACAAGCAACACCAGCGGCAGCACCGTAACAAACTCGCGAAAGTTGACGTCCTTCAAAGTGGTGTTGGCAGGGTGTGTGACAGGGCCGAAGAAGACGCGCTGCACCACCCACAGCATATAGGCCGCGCCGAAAATGACGCCCGTGGTTGCGAGAATGCCCGCCCACAAAGGCAAGTTGCTTCTGAAGGTGCCCAAAAGCACCAAAAACTCGCCTACAAAGCCATTGGTGCCGGGCACGGCAATGGAGGAGAAGCTAATAATGAGGAAGAAAACCGTAAATATGGGCATGGCCTTGGCAATACCGCCATAGTCCGCCACCCCGCGCAGGTGGCGACGCTCATAAAGCATGCCAAACAGAAGGAAGAGTGCGCTTGTCGAAATGCCGTGGTTCAGCATTTGGTAGGCTGCACCCATGGTGCCCTCTTTTTGGAAAGTTAACATGCCCAGCATGCAAAAACCCATGTGGGAGACGGAGCTATAGGCAATGAGTTTTTTAATGTCTTTTTGTGCCAGGCACATGAGTGCGCCATACACAATGCCCACCAGGGAGAGGGCGACAAGGAGGTTTTGAAAGGCCCAGGCCTGCGCCGGAAACAGCGGCATGGCATAGCGCCAAAAACCAAAAGTCCCCATTTTCAGCAGGACGCCTGCTAAAACCATGGAGCCGGCGACGGGGGCTTGCACGTGGGCGTCCGGCAACCAGGTGTGTACGGGGAACATGGGTATTTTAATGGCAAAGGCCAAGGCGAAGGCCCCAAACATCCACGGCCCCCATTTCAGCAAGGTGGCTGCCGTTGCAGAGAGGTTGGAGCAGCTTGCGCTGTTTTGCATGCAGAGGCCAACTTCTCGGTTGGCCTCCAGAAGGCCGTTATAAATAGAGGCATAGTCAAAGCTGCGTGCGCCCTCAGGTCCAGACAGGAAGAAGAGGCACAACAAAGCCACCAGCATCAACAGGGAGCCTGCCAGCGTATAAAGGAAAAATTTGAGGGCCGCCTTTTGGCGCTCTTCGGAGCCGAATACCCCAATTAAAAAATACATGGGGATGAGCATGGCCTCGAAGAAAATATAAAACAGCATAATGTCCAGCGCGCACAAAGCCCCCATCATCGCCGTTTGCAGAACCAGCAAGCAGACGTGGAATTCTTTGACGCGCTCGTTAACAAAACGCCACGAGGACAATACCAGCAAGGGGCCCAGAAAAGCGGTGAGCAAAACAAGCGCTATGGCCAATCCATCAACACCCAGGTGGTAGCTCAGGCCCAAATCCGACAACCAAAATAAACGGTATTCTAACTGGAATTCAGGCCCTGAAGGGTTGAAGGCGACGAAAGCCCAAATACCTGTGAGCAGGTTAACCAACATCCCCAAGAGAGCAATAAAGCGTATTTGCCCCTTCTCATTCCCTGGCAAAAGCAGGACGAGCAGGGCAAAAGCCATGGGGAGGAAAATGACATAATTCAACAGCGGAGAAGAGGCGTTCACGAGAGCACCTGGAGCAATGCATAAGTCAAGCCGACGGCCAGCGCCAAGGCGATGGCGGATGCATAGGCCTGGACGTTGCCGTTTTGAAACCAGCGCAACACCCTGCCGAAAAAGCCCACGGTTTGCGCAGTACCGTGCACGGCAACGCGATCTACGAAGAAGGCGTCTACATAGCGATAGAGCCCTTTGGCCAGGCCCTTGGTCCGGTTAATCAGCAAAAGCTCATAAAGCTCATCCACGAAGAATTTGTTGTGCGCAAAGCGGCGCAGGGGCTCCAAAATGGCGGGGAATTTGCGGCCTCCCCTCCACACTTTGAGATAGAGGAAGCAGGAAATTCCACCACACACCACGGCGATGAGCCAAGCCTTAATCCAACCTGTCCAGAGCAAATTCCAAGGTGTTTCCCCGCCAAATTCTCCTGGCAGCAACATGTGGGCTTTCATGCCCAGTTGGTTTGCCTGGTTGGATGCGTTAAACACCGGCGCCAAATAAAACTCAATGAGGGTTTGGTTGGGGGCATTGGGCACCGAGAGGAAGGGGACGCCATAGACGATGGCCGCAATGGAGAGGGTTGCCAAAATAACCAAAGGCAAAGTCATCGGCCACGCACTCTCATGGGCATGGGGGAGTTTGGCCAGTGGGGAGCGCTTTCCTTCAAAAGTCAGCACATAGAGGCGTACCATATAGAAGGCGGTGCAGGCTGCGGCAATGAGGCCCAATATATAGAGCGTGTGCAACACAGGCGTATAACCCGCCAGCTGCTGTGTTTCGAGGCCAAACAAAATGGCATCCTTCGAGAAGAAGCCCGACAGAGGAACAATGCCCGTAATGGCCAAGGTGCCAATGAGGAAAGTCCAGGATGTCCAGGGCATTTCCTTGCGCAGGCCCCCTAAGCGTTTAATGTCGGTTTCGTCACCGTTGCCATGCATGACGGAGCCCGCACCCAAAAACATGCAGGCTTTAAAAAAGGCATGGGTGACGACGTGCAGGAAGGCCGCCCAAAACAGGCCGCAGCCGATGCCCATAAACATGAAGCCCAGCTGGGAGACGGTGGAATAGGCCAGAATTTTTTTAATGTCATCCTGGGCAAAGGCAATGAGGGCGGCAATGAGGGCGGTGAGGCAGCCCACCACGGCAATGGTGGCCATGGCAAAGGGGGAGAGCACCACCAAATAGGAGATGCGGCAAAACAAATAAACCCCTGCCGTCACCATGGTTGCCGCGTGGATGAGTGCGGAAACCGGCGTGGGGCCTGCCATGGCATCGGGCAGCCACACATAGAGGGGCAATTGGGCGCTCTTGCCTGCGGCGCCCAGCAAAAAAAACAGCAAAACAACCGTAAGCACCCCTGAATAGCTAAAGCCCTTGAGGGGGCCTGTCTGAATGTCCCGCTCCATCAACAAAGCCGGTTTGTGGTCAGGCTTTGCCGCTTTGAGTTTTGCGGCAGAAATGTCAGGGGTTGCCAGGGTAGAAGCCAGTGTGGACAAGCTTTGGAAGGCCAGGGGGCCTTTTTCAGCCAAGCTTGCAGAAAACCGGGGGTTGCTGACGGGGGTACCTCGAGGCGCCTCTTTGACAGAGGCCGCCATCAACAAAACCAAGAGGAAGCTGGCCACCAAAAAGCCAAAGTCCCCAATGCGGTTCGTAATAAAAGCCTTGCGGCCCGCCCATGCCTTGGCCTCGTCGTCATACCAGAAGCCGATGAGCAAATAGCTGCAGAGGCCGACACCCTCCCAGCCTACAAACAGCAAAACCAGAGAGTCGGCCAACACCAGGGTTAACATCATCGCGACAAAGAGGTTTAAGAAGGAGAAGTATTTCGCATAGCCTTTGTCGTGCTCCATATAGGAGGTGGAATAAAGGTGAATGAGGAAGCCCACCCCCGTAATAACCAGCAACATGGTGGCGCTGAGGCGGTCCGCAAACAGGCCAAAGTTCACTTTAAAATCCCCGACGGCAAACCACGTGCCATAGTCCGCAGATAGCGCATAGGCAAGGGGTCCGGGGATTTCGGGTTGGGCTTTGCCAAGTGCCCACATCACAAGCAGCGAGAGCAAAAAAGAGCCGCCCACAGAGGCACAAGCCACCCAGTGGACATTCTTTCGGCCGAGTGCTTTGCCGAAGACGCCATTAATGAAGGCACCCAAAAGCGGCAAGGCAATAATCAACCACAAGCCGCTTTCTATATTCTGAATCGGAAATGGATATTCTGGGAAGAGCTTTTCCATGGTTTTCGCTTATCCAAAGTTCAGTCAAATTCAGCCAAAATTCAGCCAAAAATTCAGTGTTTCAGAGCCCGCACTTCGTCAACGTCCAGAGTTCTGCGGGTTCTGAACAAGGCGATGATGATGGCCAACCCCACACCCGCTTCAGCAGCAGCAACAGCAATGACAAAAAACGCAGAGACGTGGCCTGTGGTGCCAATAACGCCGCCATGCATACGCGCAAATGCAATAAAGGCCAGGTTGGCCGCATTCAGCATAAGCTCTACGCTCATGAAGACAACCAGGGCATTCTTTCGAAGAAGAAACCCCAGCATTCCCAGGAAAAACAACATGGCCGATAAAAAGAGACAGGCAGTTGTAGGAATCATTCTTCCTCCCTAAATTCGCGCCTTGGCAATAACCACAGCACCCAAAATGGCCGCAAGCAGCAGCAGAGAAAGCGCCTCAAAGGGAAAAAGCCAGCGTGTATAAATGGCAAGGCCTATTTCTTCCAGGGTGCCAAAACGCGAGAGTGTTTCCGGGCTCATGGCGTTGGTTGCCTCTGTGCCGAGGGGCAGCTTGTTTTTCAAATATTCGTCCCATTGCATGGCGGCATAGAGGAGGCCGCTTAAAATGGTGGCGGCAGAAAAGGCACCTATCCACCGTGCAGGCGTAAACCGGAATGCAGGCCCCAAGTCTTTAAGGGGCAGCAGCATGATGACAAGCACAAACAACACCATGACGGCGCCGGCATAGACGATGATTTGAAGGGCGGCGATGGCATGTGCAAACAAGAGCACATAAATGCCGGCAAGGAAAAAGAAAGTCGCCACCAGCGACATGGCACTGGCGATGGGGCTTTTCGAAAAGATGACCAGGCTTGCCCCGGCGAGGGTGCACACCGAGAAGACAAAAAACAAGATGATTTCAACACTCACTTAAACTCTCCAAAGGCCCCCCATGGCTTGTCGCCATAAGGGCAGCGTTGCTCAGAAATGTGTTGTTCAAACTCATCACGAAACTTCGTCACAAAAGATTGCACAGGCAATGCTCCCGCATCCCCCAAAGCACAAACCGTATTCCCCAGGCCTACAGGGGGCCAGGGTGCAATGGCGGAAGCCACATCCATCAATGTTTTTAAATCCTCCGCTTGCCCATGGCCTTCTTCAATTTTGCGCAGAATGCGCGTCATCCACGGTTGTCCCTCGCGGCAGGGCGTGCATTGTCCGCAGGACTCTTCTGCATAAAAGCGTGTAACGCGCCACAGCGCCCGCACAATGCAGGTAGCATCATCAATGACAATAATTCCACCAGAGCCTGCCATGGAGTGCAGAGGCTTATAGGCGTCAAAATCCAGGGAGACACCTATTTCAGAGGCCGTCAACACGGGGGCGGAGGAGCCACCGGGGATGACGGCTTTGGGTTTTCGTCCTTCAGGCATGCCCTGGCCATATTCCTCGGAGAAAATTATTTCTTCGATGGTGGCCTGCATGGGGGCCTCATAAGTGCCGGGGCGGTTGACGCTGCCCGAGAGGGTGAGGAGGCGGGTGCCACCGGATTTTTCTGTGCCAAGGCCGGCAAACCATTCAGGGCCCTTTTCAAAAATACGCGGGAGGGAGGAGATGGTTTCGACGTTGTTGACGACGGTAGGGCAGCCGAACAAGCCGGAGACAGCGGGGAAGGGGGGTTTTAAGCGAGGCCAACCTTTTTTGCCTTCGAGGGACTCGAGCATGGCGGTTTCTTCGCCGCATATATAGGCGCCTGCGCCGCGCACCTGATAGACGTCAAGGGCGAAGGGAGTACCCATGAGGCGGCGGCCGAAGATGCCGTCGGCATAGGCTTCGGCGATGGCGCGCTCGAGCACGCTGGAGGGATATTTGAATTCCCCGCGCGCATAAATATAGCAGCTATGCGCGCCCAAGGCCCAACAGGCGATGGCGATGCCTTCGAGGAGGAGGTGAGGGTCTCTCTCGAGTATATAGCGATCCTTCGCGGTGCCAGGCTCCGACTCATCGGCGTTGACGCAGAGGTATTTGGGTTTGGGACTGTCTTTGGGCACAAAGCCCCATTTGACGCCGGTGGGAAAGCCTGCGCCGCCGCGTCCTCTGAGGTTGGATTTTTTCACCTCATCAATAATGGTTTGAGGGGAGGAGGTGGAGAGGACTTTTTTAAGGGCCTGATAGCCGCCGGAGCGTTTATAGCCCACGAGGGTGCTTTGGGCGGGCTTGTCCCAGTCTCTGGAGATGACTTTTTCAAAGGGTACACTCATTTGAGGTTCTCCAGAATTTCATCCACTTTTTGAAGGGTGAGGTTTTCAAAGTGGTCCTCATTAATTTGGAAGCAGGGAGCGGTGCCGCAGGAGGCCTGGCATTCTGCCTCACGCAGGAAATAGCGCTCTCCATTGAGGCCTGAGCGGGTATTCAATTTTTTCTCCAAATAGGCGAGCAAACCTTCGGCCCCCCTCAGGGAGCAAGAGAGGCTTGTGCACACATCGATGACATAGGTACCCGGTTTTTGGGTGTGGTACATGACATAGAAAGTGGCCACCTCATAGGCATGCTCTTTGTGGGTTTCGAGTTTTTGGGCGACAAGCTCCATGCCTTCAGGGGGAAGCCACCCTTTGAGGGTTTGCAAAAGCCGCAAAGCCGGCAGCATGGCCGCACTCTTTCTGTCACTGGGATAGCGGAGGAGAAGCTCGGCAATTCCCTCGTCAAATTTTCGGGATTCTTCTGGGGTGAACAGACTCGACATGGCTGCGAGCTTCGTAGGTAATGACGAGACATTAGTCAACGGAAAACCCAACATTCCAAACCCTCAACAGGGAAGGGAAGCCTTGGGGGATTTCAACGAGGCTGGAAACGGGCCTGGGAAAATTCCTTCAGGCGAGACAAAATACCTGCCCAAAGAGGTATTTTTAGAGCTTATTTTTTGGGGCAAGCGGTTTTGAGGAACAACTGTTGTGCCACCTCCTGAAGCAGGGCCTCAAGGCCTTCCCCTGTGTGCGCGCTGATGGTGACGCCGCCATAACTCAAGCACAAGGGTTGTGCTGCCGCAAAGCCCGCCTTGTCGGCCTTGTTCCACACCAGAAGGCGCGGCTTGTCCAAAAGCGCCAACTCCTCCAAAATAATGTCGACGGCTTTGAGGTGTTTTTCAGCCGCTGCGTCAGAGGCGTCAATGAGGTGCAAAAGCAAATCCGCGCTGTGCAGCTCCTCCAGGGTAGCCCTGAAAGCCGCCAGCAAGCCTTTGGGCAGATCGCGTATAAACCCCACCGTGTCCGAAATAATCACCTCTCTTTCCTTGGGGAAACGCAGGCGTCGGCTTAAAGGCTCCAAGGTTGCAAACAGCTTGTCTTCAGCCAAAGCCGAAGCGTGTGTCAGCGCGTTGAGTAGTGTGCTTTTGCCCGCATTGGTATAGCCCACAATGGAAATGAGCGGCAACTCTCGCTTTTGGCGCAGCATGCGCCGGGTTTTGCGGCTTTTCAAAATGCTTTCAATGCCGCGCTCCAGTTGGCTTATGCGCTCTCTGATGCGGCGCCTGTCCACCTCCAGCTTGGTTTCACCGGGGCCGCGTGTGCCGATGCCGCCGGCCAAACGTGAGAAGGAGGTGTCTGACTGAGAAAGGCGGGGCAGCAAATATTTGAGTTGGGCCAACTCCACCTGCAGCTTGCCCTCAGCGCTTTGGGCACGCTGCGCAAAAATGTCGAGAATGAGTTGAGTCCTGTCTATAACGTTGAGGGAGGTGGCCTTGGCAATATGGTGGGCCTGGCTGGGGGAGAGGTTGGGGTCCACAATGGCCACCTCAGCCATTTTCTGCATGGCAAGGAGGTTTAACTGGGCAAGTTTTCCCTTTCCCAATAGGGTTTTGGCCTCGTGGGCTTTGCGCATTTGCACCAGGGTGCCCGCCACCTCCACACCTGCGGTTTTGGCCAAGGCCTCCAACTCTGAAAGCCTCTCTTTGGCCTCTTGGCGGGAGCTGCCTACCTGTACGGATACCAAGAGGGCCCTCTCTTTGTTGCCTTGCCTTTGCTGGGAGAGGCGCCCAAACTCTTCCTCCAGGGCCTGCACCAGGGCCTGTGCATTGGGCTGCTTGGACAAGGGGAATGTATGGGTTTGCCACAACGCCTCTTCCGCAGGGCTCTCCTCGCGCGGGGCTACCAAATGCCCGAGGAAAAGCCTCTCCAGCTGCCCTTGGGCACCCATGGCCAGGGCCACCACCATGTCCAAGCGCAACAAAGCCAAATCCGTTAAGTCATCCTGAGAGAGCGGCTCCCCCTTTAAATGCGTATGCACCCAACGCAGCCCCCTCAGACGGTGGCTGCCCGCCCTCATGCGCCCTATGTCCGGCAACTCTATACCGTGGGCGTCGCCTACGGCCACCCACTCTACTTCGCCTTTGCGGGAGAGCAACACCCCCACTTGCCTGGAGCTTAGGCGCGAAAACTCCACCAAATGCTGGGCCAACCCTGCGGAAACCACCTCTTCAGGCAAACTCCTTCGCCTATAGGTTTTGCGCAGCTTCTCCAACTCGCTGGGTTTGAGGCCCAAAAGCTTGCCTTGTGGAGCCCTCATAATACCCCACAAAAAGAGGGGGCTGTGGAGGAGAAAAAAGCGCGGCAGCTGGGGTAGCAAAAAAGAAAAAAAGACAGTGAGTATGGCATATACATGCTATGGGTAGCCCAGGGCAGGGGAATTTCCAGGAGAATGGAAGGGGTTGAGGGAGATTTGGTGCAAGCTGGGGAGTTTATGTGGACGTTTTTCAAATTGGGCTTGAAGGCCGCGCTTGGCCTTGGGTTTATAGGGGCGGGGACCGTGGTGTGGATATATTGCTATGGGAGGGCCAGTGGCACAAGCCCCAAAAAAAAGGGGGAGGCCATTGTGGTGATGGGTGCCAGAGTATTGCCCCGTGGGCAGCCCTCCAAGGCCCTGCGCGCACGCGCGGAGCGTGCCGCCCAACTCTTCCATGAGGGTACAGCGCCCTGGGTGCTGATCAGCGGTGGCAGAGTGGATATGCCCAAATCCGAAGCCCAGGCCGGTTGCGAGGTGCTGGTGCAAAACCAAGTGCCCTCCCAGGCATGCCTGAGAGAAGAGCAAAGCCGCTCTACGGCGCAGAATGCCGAGTTTTCCGCACCTCTGCTGAAACAACACAATATAGGCCATATTGTGCTGGTGTCCGATGGATACCACCTGCTTCGCGCCTGCGCTTATTTCCGCCGCCAGGGCTTTTCCGTAACCCCCGTCGCCTCCGCACGTACCTTGCCCCTGCGGGATGAAATATATTGGACGGCACGCGAGGCCGTTGCCCTGCTTGCACGCCCCTGGGTTTTGTGGTGGACATTTGAGAGATAAGGCCCATGAGAGGAAGGCCAAGCCATGAGTGAGGCATTTTTAGAAAGCCATAGAGGCCAGTGGTTTGTTGTTAAAATAGGTGGTGAGTTGGCCATGGATAAGCAAGGCCTGGCCTATAGCCTGGGCATGTGTCTGGGGCAGATGTTGGAGGCGGGGATACGCCTGGTAGTTGTACACGGCGGGGGGCCTCAGGCCACCGCACTCTCAAGGCGCCTGGGCCTTAAAACCCAACACGTTGCGGGCCAACGCATCACCGACGAGGCCACCATGGAGGTTATAAAAATGGCGTTGGCAGGCCAGGCCTCCAGCGACCTGGCCTCGGCCATGCGCATGGCCAAGGTGCCCGCATTGTGCTTGAGCGGCCTCTCCGCAGGCCTTGTGCAAGCCAAGCGCCTGGGCAGCATTGCCGAAACGCCCCAAGCCCCCCCTGTGGATTTGGGGTTTGTGGGCCGCGTCCACTGGGTGGACACCGCGCTTTTGGAAAAACTCTCCGGGCTGGGCCTTGTGCCTGTGCTTTCCTCCCTGGCCGATGACGGACAAGGAGGCCCTCTCAATGTGAACGCTGACAGCCTCGCCGCCCAACTGGCCAAAAGCCTCAAAGCCCAATACCTTTTTCTCGTTTCCAATGTACCCGGTGTTTTGGAGGAGGTGGAAAAGCCCCAAAGCCGCTATGCCCACCTCAATGGAGCGCAGGTGGCCAAGCTTATGGCCAGCCAAAAAATTTATGGGGGCATGGTGCCCAAAGTAGAAGGGGCCCTCCTTGCCGCACGCGAAAGCCAAACCCACGTATGCCTCCTGGGCCTTTCCCCTCCCAACTCCCTGCTGGAGGCCCTCAAACACCCAGGCAGCATAGGCACCACCTTTGAGGCATAGGCCGCGGTTTATGCCGCTGAATAGAGAATTTTTAAATGAAAACCAGCAGAGGCAGCTGCCCCTGGCCAACAGGGAGCATTTCAGCTAAGAGGGCGCCATGTGCTTGGCTGTACCTGCAAAAATAATAAGCTTGCTGGGGAATGAGGAGGCCATGGTGGAGATGGAGGGGGTGCGCCAAACCATTTCCACGGCTTTTGTCCCCGAGGCCAAAGCAGGGGACCATGTGGTTATACACGTGGGTTTTGCGCTTTGCGTGCTGAATGAGGAGGAGGCACAAAAAAGCCTCAACTTGTTTGAAACCCTGGGAGGAGAGGAGGGCTCAACGCCACCCGCGAAGGCCACCCCGGAAGAAGGGGCCACCCCGGAAGAAGGGGCCACCCCGGAAGAAGGGGGCTTGGGGTGAATTATGCCCATGCCTTTGCCGACCCCGCCCTGGGTCGACGCTTGCTTTTGGCCATTGCCCGCGAGGCCGACAAGCCCAGGGACTATTTCCTCATGGAGTTTTGCGGAGGGCATACCCATGCACTGTGCAAATATGGCCTCCCCTCATTGCTGCCCCCCAACATACACCTGGTGCATGGCCCGGGCTGCCCCGTCTGCGTATTGCCCGCAGGACGCATAAGCCAAGCCCTGGAGCTGCTCTCCTCCTCCAAAGTGGTGCTCTGCAGCTTTGGCGACATGCTGCGCGTGCCCGGCAGCCACGGACAAAGCCTGCTGAGCGCCCGCGCCCAGGGCGCGGATGTACGCATGGTGCTGGGGCCTATGCAGGCACTGCAATTGGCCCAAACCCTGCCAGAGCATGAGGTGGTTTTTTTTGCCATAGGCTTTGAAACCACCACCCCACCCACGGCACAGGCCCTGCGGTTGGCCAAACAAAAAGGCCTCAAAAACTTCAGCATATTGTGCAACCACGTGCTGACCCCCCCCGCCATGCGCGGCGTGCTGCGGGCTTTTGGGGCTGCCCAGGGGGGGCTAGGCCTGGACGCCATGCTGGCCCCCGGGCACGTCAGCACCGTTATAGGCTATAAGCCCTTTGAGGAAGTGGCCCAGGCCTTTGGTATACCCACCTGTGTTTCAGGCTTTGAGCCTTTGGATTTGTTGGAGGCCATATACCGCCTGCTTTGCCAACTCAACCGCAACGAGGCACGCCTGGAAAACGGCTTTGCACGGGCCACCACACGTGAAGGAAACCCCACCGCCCAACAATATATGCGAGAGACGTTTGTGCTCCGCCCAAACTTTGAGTGGCGCGGCCTGGGCAACTTGCCTGAGAGTGCACTGGGCATTGCACCCGCCTATGCCGCGTGGGATGCGCAGGCCAAATGGCAACTGCCCTATAAGCCTGTGGCAGATAACCCCCGCTGCTGCTGCGCACAGGTGTTGTTGGGGCAAAAAAAGCCCCCCGAGTGTACCCTGTTTGCCAAGGCCTGCACCCCGGCCTCCCCCATGGGAGCCTGCATGCTCAGCCCCGAAGGTGCCTGCTCCGCCTATTATGCTTATGTACAAGAGGAGCCCATGGCAGTGCTGAGGGTGAAAAAAACAGAGGAAACCCCATGAAGCCCCTCAACTGGAAAGAAGGCCACGTGGAGATGAGCCATGGCGCCGGCGGTCGTGCCATGGCCCAGCTGATAGAGGCCTTTATAGAGGCCTTTGACAACCCTTTGCTGGCCTTGCAAGAGGACAGCGCCACCTTTGAGGCCCCTCGCGGACGCATGGCCCTCAGCACGGATGCCTTTGTTGTTTCCCCCTTGTTTTTCCCCGGGGGGGACATCGGCAAGCTTGCCGTTTGCGGCACCATAAACGACTTGGCCATGGCTGGTGCACGCCCTCTCTATTTGAGTGCGAGTTTTATTTTGGAAGAGGGCTTCCCTTTGGCCCAATTGCGGCGGGTGGTGGACTCCATGGCCCACACGGCAAAAGAGGCCGGCATAAAAATTGTTGCGGGTGACACCAAGGTGGTGGAGCGCCACAAGGCCGACGGCCTTTTTATTAGCACCACGGGCATAGGGCAGGTAGAGGCGGGGCTGGGTTTGGGGGCCACACAGCCCAGGCCTGGGGATGCGGTGTTGCTTTCAGGCAGCCTGGGCGAGCATGGCATTGCCTTGCTTTCAGCGCGCGAGTTGTTGGGTTTTGAGGTCGACATTGGCTCGGACTGTGCATGCCTGCACGGCCTGGTGAAGGCCATGGTGGACTCGGGTGCATGCTTGCGTTTTTTGAGGGATGCTACGCGTGGAGGCCTTTCAGCGGTGCTGAATGAGCTAGCAAGGGCTTCAGGCCTGGGGGTGCTTATAAGGGAGGCGGACATTGTTGTGAGCAAACCCGTAGCCTCCGCCTGTGCTTTGCTGGGCCTTGAGGCCCTGGAAATAGCCAACGAGGGCAAGCTTGTCGCCATATGTGCTCCGGAGGATGCTTTGCGGCTGCTTGGGGCCATGCGCGCCCACCCCCTGGGCCGGGAGGCCAGCCTCATAGGCCACATGAAGGAGGGCCCCAAAGGCCAAGTAGAAATGCAGTTGGCTTTTGGCGGCCGTCGTGTGCTAAACTGGCCCCTGGGAGAGCAGCTGCCGCGCATTTGCTAGCGGGAGAGGGGTGGTGGTGAAAAAACGCCACAGGGGAGCGGGTTGTTTTGAAACATTCAGCAGGAGAAAACAGCGGACTTGGCCGGGCCGGAACATCCCAAAAGTTGGGGGACAAAAAAATGGGGAACAACAGGAGTATTCACATGCACAACAACGTTTTCTTTTTAAACACCCGAGAAAAACCCCGGGCCTTGAGCTTTGGCCTTGCTTTATGGGCTGCCGTTTTTTTGTGGGGCTGCGCCTCCGGAGGCGGCATTGTTTGCACCATGGCAGAGGGTGAGGAGAGCTGTTTGCTCAAACAGCCACAAGAGCTTCTTCAGGGAGGCGACCCTTGCGACGATAAGACATGCGAAGAAGGAAAAACCTGCAAAGTCCAAAATGAGGAAGCCACATGCGTGGAAGACACCACTGAGCCCGACCCCGAGTTTTGCGACCTGGATGAACAGGATGCATGCGAAGACGGAAAAATATGCCTATCCACAGAGGGTGCACCCGAGGGGAAAGGCACATGCACGGACATTGTCTGTATACCTCAAGAGCCTGAAACGGGAGCAGTGAGAGAAGGGAGTGGATGCGAAGACGGAGAAAGATGCCAAGCCACGTCAGATGGGAGAGGCGAATGTGTGCAGATTTCAACAATAGTGCGTTGGACTCTTTGGCAGCATGGAGAGTCCGTGGACCCCGGGGGCGCGGTGGAACCATACACGGAAGTACACATAGAGATTGTTACAAACCAGCTTGTGGATTTCGTAGACCTAGGGGTATTGGCGATACTTTCCTCCCCCACCACAGGGGAAACTGATGAGATGCGGTGTGAAGTACAGGAGAGCATAGAGCCCTATCCCACAGGGGAATATGGTTGGTCTTGCATCTTTCCCAGAGGCTTTCTCGATACGTGGAGAAATATAGAGATACACCTGCAGGTTGAGGGGGAGGAGCAAACCCAGAGCTACCAACTGATGTACATGCCGCAAGATGTGGATGCAGGCGCGACAGGCGAAGGCGAACAATGAAATGACCCATGAATGAGCCTAAGAAATTTTGCCCTTCCCCCCAGGTTTTTGGCTGGGGGGCCATAGGGCAAAAATAAGGGCACGCCAAAAAAACTTCTGCTTTGGTGTGCTCATGCTATGGAGTGGGCATGTCCGAAGCTTCCCCTCCTGAAATACAGCTCCAAATTGTTTTGGATGAGCAAGTGGCCAATGGCCTTTATTGCAACATGGCCCTCATTAACCTCACGGAAACTGAGTTTACGATGGATTTTCTCTATATTCAGCCTCAGCAAAACCGTGCCAAGGTGCTCAGCCGCATTATTACCAACCCCAGGCATATGAAGCGTTTGCTGGCCACCCTCAAAGACAGCCTCGCTCGCTATGAGGCCCAATATGGCCCCATTGAGGTGGGCGAGGCCCACAGGCCTTTGCATTAGGCCGCTTTCACTTGAGGCTCGTTAGCACTCGCCTGCGCTACGCTCCGGGAAAAATGCGAAAGCTTTGCTCTCCTCTTTCTCTATGCTCCGTTGAGGCTCGCTTTGCTCGCCTATTCCGCTCCGTGAGGGGCTTTGGGCAAAGTGGAGTGCCCTAGACAAGCAAAGCACTTGCCTATAGCTTGCCGGCATGGAACTCCAGGAAAAATCCACACTCACCCCCCAACACACTCTCTGGGGTGAATGGCTGCTTGACGAATATAGCACCACACGCCTGCGCGTCAGCAAACGCCCTCAAGCTTTTTTCAGGGATATTGGCCGTCAGGCCCTCAGCACCCTGATGGCTTTGGCCATTGCCTTTGCACTCTTTATAAACCTCTATGCCAATGTTTTGGACACAGGCTGGTTGCTGTGGCCACTCATTGCCTTGTTTTTGGTAGTGGCTTTTTTTGGCCTGTTGGGGGTTGTGCGCGCCATAAGGCAGGCTTGGGGTGGCACGCGCATTGAGGTGGATGCTCAACAAAAAACCCTGTGGGGGAGTGCTCGCCCCCAGGGTTTATGGAAAAGTTATATGGCCAAAACACAGTGCCATGGCTTGCAACAAGTGCACGCTGTGGTGCTGCATACCTTCCATAACGCAGGCGCTGAGCGCAAAAGCAACAGCGCCATGTGTGAGCTCCTCATAGAGTTGAAGGACGGACAATGCCTGCAAGGCCCTGAGGTGTGGGCGCCGGAAGCCTCATATAACCATGCACAAGAGCGCCTGCACCCCCTGGCAGAGGCCATTGCACAAATGGCCCACGCCCCCCTGCTGCTTAAAGAGACAGCCTGCGCCGACCCCAAAACCAGCCTGCCGCCGGTTGCTTTAAACCCTGCAGAGCACAAGGCCAACAACCCTCAAAGCTCCGCGTCAGCCTCTGGAAACCCCCCGGGCACTGCCTTGGAAACTTCCGCAAAAACCACCCAAAAAGACGCTTAAAGAGCGCTTGTCTGCTATAGGACAAAAATACGAAGCCCGTGAAGGGGAGGACATGAACGTTGAAGCGTTGGCAAAACTGTGTTTGAGGTTGTGTGAAATACCCAGCCCAACCGGCGAAGAAAAGCTTATTGCGGACCATATAGAAGCCTGGGCCTACCAACATTTTCCACCCCAGGAGGTGGTGCGCATTGGACACTCTCTCGTCCTCGGCCGCCTGGAGAGCCACCTCCCCAGCATTGGCCTCTTTGGCCACCTGGATACTGTACCCGCACACCCCCAGGGTACCCCTTTCCGCATTGAAGAGGGCAAAGTATGGGGCAGAGGCTCCACCGACATGAAGTCCGGCGTGGCGGTGATGATGGGGTTGGCCATGGCGTTGAAGCAGTTGCCGCTGCCTTTTAACCTCATTTGGGTTTTTTATGAGGCCGAAGAAGGCAGTTATGAGCAAAACGGCTTGGGGCCTCTCATGCAAAACTTGCCCTCCTTGCACAACATGGCTTTTGGCATTGCCTTGGAGCCTACGGATCAGAGCATTATGCTTGGCTGCATGGGCAGCATGCACCTCTCCCTCACCCTGCAAGGCAAAGCCGCGCACTCCGCACGCCCTTGGCAAGGAGAAAACGCTATACACGCGGCAGGCCCCCTGCTGAGCATGCTTCTGGCCCAAAAACCTCAGGAGGTGAAAGTAGAGGGCTATGCCTTCTATGAAGTTTTGTCGGCCACGTGGGCTCGCGGCGGCAAAGCACTCAATGTTATTCCAGAGCAGTTTGAGTTAAACCTCAACTACCGCTTTGCCCCAGGCAAAACCATTGAAGAAGCCTTTGAGGAAATGAAAACCCTGCTGGGCCCCTATGGCTACCTCCACATAACGGATGCCTCACCCCCAGGAAAGGTGTGCACCCAAAACCCCCTCTTCCAAAAACTCCTGCGCGATACGGCCCTCCCCACCCGCCCCAAACAAGCCTGGACGGATGTGGGCCGACTCTCAACCTTGGGCATTGAAGCTGTTAACTTTGGCCCCGGGGAAACCACCGAAGCCCACCAGCAAAACGAGTGCGCCACCCTGGAGTCCATTGCCCATGTTTATGCTTGCCTGCACAAATTCCTCTCTACGCCCTAGCTGTTCAGTCCCACTCTCCACGCGCGCGGCATTCAAAGCGCGTATACTCTGAGAGGAAGACGAGCTCCACGGAGCCGATGGGGCCGTTGCGTTGTTTGGCGACAATGAGCTCCATGGGGACGGTGGTTTTGTTTTTGTTGTCTTCGTTGTCGTCTTCTCGGTGGATGAACATGACGACGTCGGCGTCCTGCTCAATGGCGCCGGACTCACGCAAGTCAGACAACATGGGGCGCCCGCCCTTGCGTTCTTCTACTTTGCGGCTCAGTTGGGAGAGGGCGACGACGGGGACGTCCAACTCTTTGGCCAGTTGTTTGAGGGAGCGGCTGATTTCGGCGACTTCCAGTTGTCTGCTTTCTACGCGTCCTCTTTGGTGCATGAGTTGGAGGTAGTCTATAACAATGAGGGCCAATTCAGGTTCCTTGGCTTTAAGCCTTCGTGCTTTAGCCCTCAAGTCAAAGGAGGAGAGGGCGCCGGTGTCATCTATATAGAGTTTAACCTGGAAGAGTTCCGCGGCAGCCTCTTGGAGTTTGGCTTCGTCGTTGGCGCTTAAGCGGCCTCCGCGCAGTTTTTTAACGTCCACGCGGGCGGTGGTGGCCAAAAGTCTGGAGAGCAGCTGCAAGGAGGGCATTTCCAGGGAGAAGATGCCTACGGCGCGGTTTTCTTTTTTTGAGACGCTTAAGGCCATATTCATGGCCAGGGAGGTTTTTCCCACGCCTGGGCGAGCGGCGATGACAATTAACTCACCGGGGTGGAAACCTGTGAGGAGATAGTCCAAGTCAACGAAGCCTGTTGAGAGGCCTGTGACGCCGGAGTCTGACTTTCGCATGCGCTCAAGCAGTGCCAGGGCGGAGTCCATAAGCTCAGCCATGGGCACCAAGTCCCCCGTACGTCGTTTGTCAGAGACATAGAAGAGTTTGCGCTCGGCCTCGTCGATGATGGCATCCAACTCGCCGGTGCTTTGGGAGGCGAGCTGAAAAATTTCTTTGGCGACATGGGCGAGGTTTCTGCGCGTGGCCTTCTCTTTGACAATTTTTGCATAGGGGGCTGCGTTATGGGCGAAGGGGACGCCCTGATCCAAGCTTGTCAAATAAGCCGGCCCGCCTATAGTGGTGAGTTTTCCTCGAGTTTTGAGCTCCTCTGCAAGCGTCAGCAAGTCAACGGGGCGGTGGCTCAAGTCCAAAGCCAGCATTGCCGAGAAAATTTCAGCATGTGCGGGCAAGGCAAAGTCTTCAGGCAGCAGAATTTCCGCGACAGAGCTCAGCAAGGAGCCGTCAAAAAGCAAAGCGCCGAGCACGGCGCGCTCGGCACTTAAGTCTTCATGTTTGCGCTCAGAAAGAAGTTCCACGGCACGCACAAGGCATTAAGCTTCGTCAACAATCTCAAGCTTAATTTGGGTATGGACGTCTTTATGTAACCTCAACTCAATATCAAAGGTACCTGCCATTTTGATGGGCTCAGGCAGGTGGATGGTACGACGCTCTATTTCAAAACCTTTGGCTGCCAGTGCATCTGAAATATCCAAAGAGGTGACAGAGCCATAAAGTCTGCCTTGCTCACCCACCTTGCGTGCAATTTGCAGGTTGAGGTTAGAGAGTTGTCCGGCCAATGCTTCGGCAGAGTTTTTCACTTTGTATTGGTGCAGAGCAATGACGGCTTTGTCATGCTCCAGCTGGCGGATGTTGGAAGCGTTTGCGATGACGGCTAATTTTTTGGGCAACAAATAGTTGCGGGCAAAACCATCCTTGACGTTGAGCAGCTCGCCGGATTTTCCAAGTTTGGGAACGTCTTCTCTTAAAATAATTTTCATGGCAAAACCCCACTATCCTTGGACGACCAAATAGGGAATGAGCGCCAATGCGCGAGCACGTTTAATGGCTTTGGCAATTTGGCGTTGATGTTTGGCGCAGTTGCCGGAAATGCGGCGCGGAATAATTTTTCCTCGCTCTGTGACGAAATATTTGAGGGCGACCTGGTCCTTAAAATCCACCTCAAGGTTTTTGTCTGAGCAATAGCGGCAAGCCTTTTTGCGACTAAAAGCCCGGGTGCCGCGTTTGTCATCTTCTGTTGCGCTACGGTCAGCGTTTCGCGAATATTTTTCGCTGTTTGAGTTATTCATGTTGTTTTCCCGAAATTAAAAGTCATCGCCCATATCATCATCCCCATCCCCGTCAAAAACACCCATTTCAGCTCTTTCGGCATCGCGCTCAGCGCCACCCAAGGGACGGTTGTCGTCAACATCTCCGGAGAGTTTAATGTCTTCGGAGACGGGGCGGGTGTTGGGGTCGACATTGTCCGCGAGCCTCACGGAGAGGTAGCGAAGGACGTTGTCAAAGTTGCGCAGGTTGCGCTCCAGCTCGGCCACCAATGCAGAGCCACCCAAATAAAGCGCGTGTATATAGATGGCGCGAGGCTGTGCTTTCACTGGATACATGGTGCGTTTTTTGCCCCAAGTCGTAAAGCGAAGCAGCTTGCCACCTTCGCGGTTGACGATGGTGCGAATGCGCTCTTTGGTCTGGTCAACAAGCTCGTCCGGCAATTCGGGTTTCAGCAGGAAAACGGTTTCATACTCTCGCAGTTTGGTGACTGCTGATGTTTGTGTCATGTGTTTCCTCCCCTTGGGGAAAGCCCCCCTTATGGAGGGGAGCGGGGAACAGCCGGCTTTTGGCAAGCTGTGGACGGGGAGCAACGCGCCCGTCACGCCGCGTTTTGAAGCAGACAAGCTCATAAATGCGGGGGCGGGGGTTTGTCAACCTTGAGTTAGAAGAAAAGCGATGGGGCTGAAGGAGGCAAGAAAAACCTAAAGCGGGGTACATTGGTATTTTTCCAGCAGATCATCCACAGCTTCGCGCAAATATTCACTTTGTGCAATGCGGGTTTTGCGGGACAACTCACGCAATTTGTCAACTTGCTCTGCGCTGACGAGTACATGTGTACAGCTTGAGTTTTCAGGTGGGGCTTCAGGAGGAGGCAGCGGTGAAGGGGTGAGAGGTTTCAGTATCATAAAGGCCTCATAGGTGGAGCTGGCTTTTCTGCATTAAAGAAGGCTTTGAGGCGAAGTCAAAAAAAAGCCCTGAGCGTGAGGTCGGGGCCATTTTCCTCCTCAACGAAGCCAGGGGCCTTGCTTTCTCCCGGGAGGGGTTTTGTTGAATTAAAATCACCCTCTGTTAAACAAGCAACGACGAATATTTGAAGCAAGAGTGCACAGACTGCCTGAAAGCTTTGGGGGTGCGGCTTGCACAAAGGCCAAGTTGAATTTTTCGAGGAAAAAATGATGAAAATGGGTTTGCTCAGAAAAGAAAGCATTGCAGTGGTGGCGCTTGGGGCCTTGTCTTTGCTGGGGTGCAGCAGCAGTCCATTTTCAGCAACCATTTTGGAGCAACCGTCTTTTGTGGCAGCGGAGGTTTGCCAGGAGGAGTTGCTTTATTCACACAACATACAGACGCGGGAGCGTTGTCAGCAAGCGGCAGAAGGAGGGGACGCGGGCGCGCAATATTATGTGGGGCAGATGATATTGGGCCGCAAAGGCGGCGAGGAGAACGCAAAAAAGGCGCAGAGGTGGTTCAAAAAAGCAGCCGAACAAGGGGAGGCGAAGGCGCAATTTATTCTCGGGAAGATCTATCAGGATGGCTATGGCGCAAAGAAAGACGAAAAAGAAGCTGCGAAGTGGTTCAGCAAGGCACTGAAGCAATTCAAAAAAGAAGCCGAACAAGGGGACGCAAAGGCGCAATTTATTCTCGGGGAGATGTATCAGAATGGCGATGGCGTAGAAGAAGACAGAGAAGAAGCCGCGAAGTGGTTCAGCAAGGCACTGGAGCAATTCAGCGAAGCAGCAGAACAAGGGGACGCAAAGGCGCAATACCAGCTTGGGGTGCTCTATCGCTGGGGGCACTATAGAAGTAACTATTACGTCAAGGAAGACAAAAAAGAAGCCATAAAGCAGCTGAAGGCGGCGGCGGAGCAGAGGCATACGTGGGCGCAACTTCACCTGGCGGAGGAGCAACATGCATATGGTTTGGACGACGAAGACAAAGCGGAATTGAAGGCGTGGTTTAAAAAAGCAGCGCACAATTCCACAAAAGCAGCAGAAGCAGGAGAAGCGAGCGCGCAATTTTTCCTTGGGCTGAGCCATTTTGAAGGCCTGGGTGTTGAGAAAGACGAAGCTCAGGCCGAAAAGTGGTTCAGCAAAGCAGCAGAGCAAGGGCATGCAGAGGCTAAAGAGCTGCTTCTAAAGGTGCAGGAGAAAGCAAAGGCGACAAGGAAGCGCATAAGCGCGGCCAAGCAAGGAAACGCACATGCGCAGTTTACCCTGGGGCAGAACTATTTAGAAGGCGAAGGCATTGCGAAAGACGAAACAGAAGCCGTGAAGTGGTTCCAAGAGGCAGCAAGGCAAGGGTATTTAAGGGCACAAGTGGCCCTTGGGCAGAGCTATTTCAAAGGCCTGGGTGTTGAGAAGGACAAGGTGGAGTCCGTGAAGTGGCTCATGAAAGCGTTGAAAAAAGCGGAGCCGCGGGCGATGTGGGAGATGGAGCGCTTCATGGAAATAGCCGGCGTCGAGTGGCTTGAAGAAGCGGCGAAGCAGGGGCACGCGAAAGTGCAATTTATTTTGGGAGAGCTCTATTTAGAAGGCAAAGGCGTCGCGAAAGACGAAACCCAAGCCGCACAATGGTTCAAAGAAGCGGCGAAGCAAGGCCACGTGAGCGCGCAACACGCTCTTGCAAAGAGCTATTTGAGCGGCAAAGGCGTCGCAAAAGACGAAGCCCAGGCGGTGAAGTGGCTCCAAGCAGCCGCAGATAGGGGAGATAAAGATGCACTGGAGTTGTTGAGGGGATTGGCAAAACAAGGAAATGCCCAAGTTGCACGGTGGCTGAGAGAAGAGGAAAAACAAAGAGAGGCAGAAGCGCTGAAGCAATTTAAAAAAGCAGCAGAGTGGGGAGATGAGCATGCGCAATGCCACCTTGGGGTGGCATATGCCAGCGGCTTAGGGGTGCCCAAGGACAATGCAGCAGCGGCGAAGTGGATGAGAAAAGCGGCGAGGCAAGACCATAAGGAGGCCGTGCGCTGGCTCGAAAATGAAGCGAAACAAGGCAAGGCGAATGCGCTGAAGTGGCTCAAAGAAGCAGCGTCTGAAAAAGAAAACAAACGCGCTCAATATGCTCTTGGAGAGCTCTATTTTTATGGCAAGGGCACTTCAAAAAACCACGCAGAAGCGGCGAAGTGGTTCAAAAAAGTGGAAGAAAAAAGAGGGCTGCTTAACTACCCTATGGAGGACTCGCAATATAAGCTTGGGCTGATTTATTCCGAAGGCCAAGGTGTCGCGAAGAACCCTGCAGAAGCAACAAGGTGGATGGGAGAGGCGGCGCAACGGGGGAATAAGCAAGCCGAGAAATGGCTTGAAGAAGCCGCGCAACGGGGGGATGCGGAAGCGCAATATAACCTCGGGATGATGAGGGACTACGACAGGGAGGAAGCCGATACATGGCTCCAAAAAGCGGCAGCGCAAGGGCATATAAAAGCACAACACACCCTTGGGAAGCGCAGACACTTTGCGAAGGACGATGCCCAGGCGCAGAAGTGGCTCCAAGAAGCAGCGGAACAAGGAGATGAAGAGGCCAAGTGGAAGCTTAGAGAAGCGGCTGCACAAGGAGATGCCCAAGCGCTGAAGTGGCGCAGAGCAGAGGTGAAAAAAGGCGCGGAGCAAGGAGATAGCGCGGAGCAACGCACCCTTGGGGAGATGTATTTAAAAGGGGAAGGCGTCGAGAAAGACGAAGCCCAGGCGATGAAGTGGTTTGCCAAAGCGGCGGCACAAGGAGATGTGATGGCCGAGAGGGAGCTTAGAGAAGCGGCAAAAAAAGGAAATGCCCAAGCACTGGAGGGGCTTAGAGAGGCAGCGGAAAAAGGAGACGCGGGAAAAGGAGACAGAGGACTGCAACACCACCTTGGGCTGATGTATTTAGTAGGCGAAGGCGTTGCAAAGGATGAAGCAGAAGCCGCAAAGTGGTTCAAAAAAGCGGCTGAGAGCACATATCTTCATGGAGACGCGCAATACCAGCTTGGACTCATGTATTTAGAAGGCAAAGGTGTTGCGAAGGACGAACTGCAGGCGGCGAAGTGGTTTGCCAAAGCAGCGGAGGAAAAACATAGCGATGCGCAATACCAGCTTGGGCTGAGCTATTCCGAAGGCAGAGGTGTTGCGAAAAACCACGCAGAAGCGTTGAGGTGGATGAGAAAAGCGGGGGGAGGGGAACATAGAAAGGCCCTCAAGTGGCTTGAGGAATCCGCAGAGCAAGGAGATGTCGAAGAGCAATACTACCTATATGATCAGCAAAGAAGCAGCTTAACCCCCAATGACAGGAAAGCCGCAAAGTGGCTCGCCAAAGCAGCAGAGCAAGGGCATGTGGAAGCACAATACCACCTTGGGCAGAGCTATTGGGGAGGCTGGAGCCGCAAGCAAAACCATGCAAAAGCCGCAGAGTGGTTTAGAAAGGCAGCAGAGCAAGGGCATGTGAAAGCACAATACCACCTCGGGTTAGGCTATTTTAAAGGCGAAGGTGTGGCAAAGGACGAGGCCCAAGCCCTGAAGTGGCTCACCCAAACGGCAAAGCAAGGAGAAGTGTATGCGCAGCTTTTTCTCGGGAAAATATATTTCCAAGGCCTGGGGGTTTCGAGAGACGAAGCGGAGGCAATGAAGTGGTTGGCGAAGGCGGCAGAGCAAGGCAACACAGAAGCCATGGCGCAAATAACACAAGAAGCCGACGAAGGAAGCGCCCCGGCTTTCCAATGGATGAAAACAGCCGCAGCAGGGGGGAATGAACAAGCCCTGAAATGGCTCCAACAGAAAGCAACAGACAAGGAACCCCAAAACACAGAAGCTATGAAGTGGATAAGAGAAGCCGCAGAGCGAGGAAACGTGCACGCGCAATATACTCTTGGGGAAATGTATAGCAGAGGTGAAGGTGTGACCCAAAACCCCGCAAAAGCCGCCAAGTGGCATGCAAAGGCGGCAGAGCAAGGAGGTGAAAAAGCAGACACCTCGCGCAGGGGAATGTATACCGCATTGTTTGAGCTGGTGCATAAGGCATGCAAGTGAAGTGGCATTGCACCGCGCCGACGTTGTAGAGAGGTTAAAATGCAAAACCATTTTCAAACATTGTTGGAGCAGGCGAAAGAGGAGATAGAGGCAGGGGACTCCCCCGCACAGCTGGAGGCCCTTCGGGTGAAATACCTGGGGAAGAAGGGGGCCCTCTCCCAGGGGCTTTCCCAAATGGGAAAACTGCCCCACGAGGAACGAAAAAAAATAGGCGCGGTGGCCAACCAGGTGAAGGCAGCGGTGGAGGCCTTGTTGGAGCGCGCCATGCAGCGCGCCGAAGAAGCGGCACTTAAAGCTTCACTTAAAGGCCCCAAACTCGACATAAGCCTGCCGGGGCGCCTTTGCCGCCAGGGGCACCGCCACCCCGTCAGCCAAACCATGGACGACATTGTTGACATATTTGTGGGCATGGGCTTTGAGGTGGCCGACGGCCCCGAGGTAGAGCTTGGCTGGTATAATTTTGAGGCACTCAATTTCCTCGAAAACCACCCCGCGCGCGACATGCAGGACAGCTTTTATGTCAGCCCCGAGGGCTTTGGCGAAAATGCCCCCCCCATGGTTTTGCGCACGCACACCTCCCCGGTGCAAATACGCGCCATGCAGGCCTCCCCACCGCCCCTGCGCGCCATTATGCCCGGCCGCGTATACCGCCGGGACTTTGACATTACGCACACCCCCATGTTCCACCAGGTGGAGGGCCTCTTTGTCGACACCCACGTCAGCATGGCGGACTTGAAAGGCACCCTCAACGCTTTTGTGCGCGCCTTCTTCGGCGAAAGCGTGAAGACGCGTTTTCGCGCAAGCTATTTCCCCTTCACCGAGCCCTCCGCCGAAGTGGACATTGGCTGCGTCATATGCCAGGGCACAGGCTGCCGCGTCTGCAAAATGAGCGGGTGGCTTGAAATTTTGGGCGCGGGCATGGTGCACCCGAATGTGTTTTCGGCCTCGGGCTATAACCCTCAGGAGGTGACGGGTTTTGCCTTTGGCATGGGCATAGAGCGCACGGCCATGCTTCGCTATGGCCTGGGTGACTTGCGTGCGCTGTTTGAAAACGACGTACGCTTTTTGGCGCAATTTTGAGAAGGGTTTGAAAGCAATGAAAGTCTCCCTAAAATGGTTGTCGGACTATGTGCATGTGCCTGCGGAATTAAAGGCAGAGGCATTGGCAGAGCGCCTCACTTTGGCCGGCCTGGAGGTAGAAGGGTTGAGCCACACAGGGGCGGGCCTGGAAGCAGTGGTGGTGGCGCAAGTTGTGTCCGTGGAAAAGCACCCCAACGCCGAAAAGCTGAGCGTGGTGAAGGTGGACTGCGGCGAGGGAGGGCCCCTGCAAATAGTATGCGGCGCGCGCAACTTCAAAAGTGGCGACAAAGTGCCTTTGGCGAAAGAGGGGGCGAAGCTCCCAAACGGCATGCACATTTCCCGGGCTGTGGTGCGCGGCGTTGAAAGTTTTGGCATGTTGTGCTCCGCGAAGGAGTTGGGTTTGTCCGAGGACGCAGAAGGCCTGTTGTTGTTGGAGGAGGCGCTTAAGGTGGGGGAGCCTTTGGCGAAGGCCCTCGAGTTGGACGACGTGGTGCTGGAGGTGAACATAACACCGGACCGCCCCGACGCCCTAAGCCACCTCGGCATTGCCCGCGACATTTCGGCACTCCTTTCGCTGCCTTTGCAACTTCCCGAGGCGCCGTGTGCAACGCCGCCTCAAGCGAGTGCTTCGCACCCGAGTGGTTTTGGCATTGAAATAGCCGCCAAAGAGCGCTGTCTGCGCTATGCGGCATGCCTTGTGGAGGGCCTCACGGTTGCCCCCTCCCCGCAGTGGATGCGAAGGAGGCTTGCGGCTTGCGGCATACGCGCTATTAACAACCTTGTCGACGTCACCAACTATGTACTCCTGGAATATGGCCAGCCCCTGCACGCTTTTGACGTGGACAAGCTGCCGGCCAAGCGCATGGTGGTGCGCCTGGCGCGCGAGGGAGAGGTGCTGACCACCTTGGACGAGAAGGCGCGCGTGTTGTCCGCGGAGGATTTGCTTATTTGCGACGGGGAGCGCCCCTTGGCATTGGCAGGGGTCATGGGCGGAAAAGACAGCGAGGTGAGCGCGCAGACGCGCAAAGTATTGTTGGAGTGCGCGGTGTTTTCGCCTGTGCACACGCGAAAGACGGCCAAGCGCCACGGTTTGCAGACAGAGTCCTCGCACCGTTTTGAGCGCGGCGTGGACATTTCTCAGGTGCACATGGCATTAAAGCGGGCGGCGAAGTTGTTGGCACAGCTTGGGGGTGGCGAAATAGCGGGAGACATTTTTGAAGTCTACCCGGAGGAGAAGCCACAAAGGGTATTGCCATGGAGGGCTTCCAAGTTTCGCCAGGTGGTAGGCCACGAGGTGGAGGAGGCGGAGGCCGCGCGCATTTTGTCGGCCCTGGGTTTTCAAAAACAGGGTGAAGGGGCCTATGAGGTGCCCTCCTCGCGCAGTGACATATTGCATGAGGAGGATTTAATAGCGGAGGTGGCGCGCATTATGGGTTATGCCCATATTCCCTCGCTTCCCCCGCGCATGTTGCGTCCTGCGCAGTTGCCCGAAGCGCTTTTTTGGGAGCGAAAAATACGCCAGCTTTTGTGCGGCATGGGTTTGAGTGAAGTCCTCAACTACTCCTTTGCGCAGCCTTCGCATGTGGCGCTTTTGGGTGAAAAAGCCCCTGTCATTTTGCAAAACCCCATGAGTGAAGAGATGTCGGTTTTGCGCACGAGTTTATTTCCGGGGCTGTTGCACAACATTGGCCGTGCGAAGCGTCACCAAGCGGAGTCTGCGGCCTTGTTTGAGGTGGGGCGCAGCTATTTCCCCCGCGCGCACAGTGGGGGAAGCGGGGCGCCTCCGGCCTTGGAGCGCCACGAGGTAGCCGGCGCGTTATGGGGGCTGCGCACGGGCAAACGCACATGGACTGCAGCCGAAGAGAGTTATGGTTTTTTTGACATGAAGGGGATGGTGGAGTCTCTGCTTAAGGCGTTGAAGGTAGAGGGGGTGCGTTTTGAGCCCTTGGAGGAGGCGGCCTACCACCCGAGGGCCAGTGCCTCTGTTTGGGCAGGAGAGGAGCGTATAGGCAGCCTGGGAGAAGTGCACCCGCGCGTGGCCAAGCACATGGACGTGCCGTCGAATGTTTTTTTGTTTCAGTTGGAGCTTGAAAAGTTGAAGCTTTGTGCTTCCAAGCAGCCGCGAAAATGCGCGCTCAGCGAGCACCCCTCGGTGCTTCGGGACTTGGCCGTGGTGTTGCCGCGAGCGTGCAGCCATGAGCGGGTGGTGGAGCTGATGTATAAAACAGGTGCGCCTTTGCTTGAGGAAGTCCAGCTTTTTGACATTTATTTGGGCAAACCCATTGCCGAAACCCATAAAAGTTTCGCGTTTGCCCTGCGTTATTCAGACCCAAACCGGACTTTGGCCGATGGGGAAGTCAATGAGGTCCACGAGAGAATTGTTGAGGAAATATCAACGGTTTTGGGTGGGAAGCGGCGCATTTGAGAGGCCTGTTTCAAAAAGTTTTAAGAAAATACTGAAGTTTTCCATAAAGCCTTTGTTGACATGCAAAGCGCCCTCTGTAAGTTATTGAATTATGACGAAAGCAGACATTATTGAGAGTGTCTACGAGCGCGTAGGCTTCTCGAAGAAAGAATCAGCTGAAATTGTCGAATATGTTTTTGACTTATTGAAGGATGCTTTGGAGCGCGGCGAAAAAGTAAAAATTTCCGGCTTTGGCAATTTTCAAGTTCGCTATAAAAAATCGCGAATAGGAAGGAACCCTCAAACTGGAGATGCGTTGGAGATTGCGTCGCGCCACCGACTGACATTTCGCTTAAGCCAAGTATTAAAAGCGGAGTTGAATGCGAAGTCTGCAGCTGAAGTACCGGCGGGTGGGGCATTCCTTGCTTGACCTTAGGCTGTGAACTGGGCATAAGGGCGCCGGTTGTGGAATTTTTCCGGGGCGTGGCGCAGCCTGGTAGCGCACTTGCTTGGGGTGCAAGTGGTCGCTGGTTCAAATCCAGTCGCCCCGACTTTTTTGTTTTGCCGGCCTCTCCCCCTGGAGGCCGGTTTTTTTTCCAGACCGCTTTCACTTGAGGCTCACTTCAAACGAAAACCGCTCTTTGACGAGCGCAGTGGAGCAGGCAAGCTCAAGCTCGCCTCGCGCAGCGAGCCTATTTCAACCCACCGTGGACTGTGTTTTTGACGGTGGACTGTGTTGACGGTGGACTGTGTTTTTGGGGGTTGGGTGTGTGGGGGGGGCAAAGGCTGTTTTTTTAAGTATCTTGGCGGATAATTTCTTCGATGGATTTGTTGGGGTTCAAATATTCAGCCATTTTTTTTGAAAGGTATTTGTGGGCAGGCCCTCGCAGCAGGAGGCCTGGATCATTCGCGGAGCCGCTGACTTTGTTATCCAGAATGTGGATTTCAGCCTCCAGTTGTATGCCCATGAAGCTTCCGTTGAGTTGACATGCATTGTCCACCCAAGCTCTCTGGAAGCCATATTGTCTGTGCCAATAATCCACGAGGGCCGTTATGCGTTGTTGAGCTTCTTGAGGCTTCAGAGAGTGGGGGACTTCGATTGAGAGTTTTCTCATTTTTTTGCTTATTTTGAGTGGCTTAAATTGTGGGACACGTTGTTTTTGGACACGTTGTTTTGAGGCACGTTGTTTTGAGGCACGTTGTTTTTGGACACGCTGTTTTGAGGCACGTTATTTGGGACCACGTCTATCACAAAAATGTGCAGGCACTTAAGTTAAATGCGTCGGGTGGATTGGTGGAGCTCGAGGATGATGGCACCATTTTTGAAGAAGCGCACAGCTCCTGAAGTTTGGCTGACGGCCAAGGCGAGGCATTCTGTCCTGGAAGTAATGGTGGCAGCGGCGGTATGGCGTGCCCCCATGCCCAGAGGAATTTGCACATTCTCATCCGTAGCTGTGAGATAGCGTCCTGCTGCGAGGACGACGCCGTCTTCTCGAATGATGAAGGCGCCATCCAGGACAGAGAAGTTTTTAATGGCCTCTCTTATTTTTGGATCCAAAATATTGCGCTCTGTTTCAGGAATACCTTGGAAGGGGTTGAGTGTGAGTTGGCGGCTTTGGGCCATGACGGCTTCACAGTCGCCAATGGTGAGGATGGTGCCGATGGGGTGTCCTTCAAAACCTTCTTTTCCAATTTGCAGGGCCAGTTGAATGAGCGCGTCAATAACCTGGGAGTTGAAGCGCTCTCCGAGTTTGACGCCTTCTGCAGCGACGCAGTCATCGAGAGCGTTTCCAACCTGGACTTGCATGAGCGTGTCAATGGGTTTTCCCAGGAGGCCTGTGACGCAGATGGCAATGTTTTTGTCTTTTATTTTTTCGCTTGACGTAGAAGCAATGAGTGCGACTTTGACGCGCTCTGCTCTGGAATAGTCATAGGGGGGAACCAAAACGACGGAATATTTTTGTTTGCGAAGACGTTCGGCCAATTTTTCTGAAGTCACCGCATAAATCAGCTTTTTTTTGCAAGGTTTCCCGCGCAACTCCTGGGGGGGGATAGGCGTGTCAGACACATAGAGCAAACGGTCGACATCTGTACTGTTGGCCAGTTTTATGGCTGCGCGCAAAAAGTCAAGGCTGAGTTTATTTGTATTGGGCATACGTCTATTTCTCGTATGAGAGTGTTATAGCTTACCTTGACAGGAGGAGCGGAATGCTTAATGCTCTATGCATTGTTTTTCGAATTATTTCTCCGAATTGTTTTTCCGGCAGAGTTGTTTTTCTGACAGAAGGGAGTTTCCGTGAGTCCGAAGGATTTGAAGCGTTTTAAGAAGATGCTTGAAGACAGCAAAGTTGCGCTCCTGGAAAACGCCAAGAAAACCTTAATGGAAGAATCCAATTTTGATACGGACGACCTTCCGGATGAGATTGATCTGGCTTCGAGTGAATATGCGCAGAGCATGGTATTTCGTTTGCGTGACAGAGAGAAATTTTTGCTTAAGAAAATTGAGCGTGCCTTAAGTCGCATTGAGGAAGGCAGTTTTGGCATTTGCGAGCGTTGTGAAGAAGAAATTTCTCTCAAGCGCCTGGAGGCGCGTCCTGTGACGACACTTTGCATTCGTTGCAAGGAGGAGCAAGAGAAGAAGGAGCGCTCCTATGGGTGAGGGGGCATTTTTTTTGCCCGTTTTTTTGCCCGTTTTTTTGCCTGTTTTTTTATGTGAGTTTTTTCGTTTTCTGGTTTTTTGGCCTTCTGGTTTCCTGGTTTTTTAATTTTGGATATCGACGCGCATCAGCTGTCGGCCCAGGAGGAACTGGTCACCATTTTCGACGAAGGCGGGGGCGGCGAGGCGCAAGAAGGTGCCGTTGGAGGAGCCCACGTCTCTGATGGTGAGTTTTTCTGGGGAGGCGGAGATGACGGCATGTCTGCCTGAAATAAACCCATCATTGAGGAAATAAATATCGCCTGCTTCGCGGCCCAGGTTGTTGTCGCCTATTTTGAGGGGGAAGACGGCGCCGCGTATACCGCCTTCGAGGATTTGGACGAGGCGGAAGCGGAAGCCGATGTCAGGGGAGCCCCATGCCGTCGTACCATCTGCGTTTGGAGCGAGAGGGGGGATGGCTTCGACGAGGAGGCGTTGTCGTCCGGCGCGCACCTCGCTGCCTGGAGCAATTTCTCGTTCCTGGCGCAGGCGCGTGAAGACGCCGTTGCCGCCGCCGATGTCTTCAATGGCCAAACGTCCTCCGGAGAAGAAGAAGCGGATTTGCACATCAGCGATGAATGGATCATCCGGCAAGCTCAGCTCGCTTGTGCGGCCGCAAAGCAGGACATCCGTTTTCATGGGGTATACATTTTCGGTGCCCCCATCAGCTCGGACGACGCGGATGGTTACGGAGGGTTTTTTGACTTGAGGCATGGCTTTGTCAGGTCCTCATTGTGAGGAGAGGGGGGTTATGTTGTCAAGGAGGCAGGTGGAATTTAGAGGGGGGCCTCGAGTTGAAGAATTTGTTGGCCGATGCGGAGGCGATCTCCGGGGCTGAGCAAGCGGTCTCCTGCGATGCGCACATAAGTGCCAAGGCCGTTGGAGAGGTCGCAAAGCATTGCGGATTGAGGCATAAGCGTCAGCTCGCAATGCCGTGGAGCCATGCCTTCGTCGAGGGAATAAGAGAGGTCGCACTTGGTAGAGCCTATAAAAATGCTGGGGCCGGCGGAGATGAAGGTACGTCCAGGCCTATCCCCGATGAGAATTTCTTCAATGGCATAATTGGGTTGATCGACGGGGACTGGGGTACCATGGATGACGAGGCGTCCGGGGATATAGGGTGGTGTAGGAGGCAGTTGACCCAAATAGCGAAAGAGACGCATTCCCACGCAAAATTTCTGTTGAGCGGAGATGGTTTCCTTATTGGGGATGCTGACATAAACGCCTGAGACACTGCCTTCGTCCCGTACAAATACTTTTTGGTTATACAGCCACAAGCTGGCATGGGCAGGGGAGACGAAAGGGTCGTCCGAGAAGAGCAATTGTCCGCGGGTGCGGCCTATTTGCATTTTTTGATAGAGGGCGAAGCGTTGTCCTCTATAGGTTCCGCTCAATGCCAGGAGGGTATAGGGTTTGGTTTGCAGGAGGGAGAGGCGCTGTGGCGTAGGCGCTGTGGCATGGGGCACCTGGGGTGGCGGATAGGCCTGTGGAGGTGTAGGATAGGTATGCGTAGCGGCATAAAGCATGGCCCCTGGCGTATCGACGTGGGGGAGAGGAGAAGGCGGCAGGAGTGAAGCGGGGGGAGAGGTGTGGCTAGGTTGCGTAGGTGTTTGCGAGGGAGCTTGAGGTGGAGTGGGGACTTGCAAGCTGCTGGAGGAGGGGGTGGCTTTCAGAGGAGAGAGAGGAGGAGGTGTTATGGCGGGTGCCTCTGGGAGGCTTTGGGCGCAGCTTAAGCACTGGCGTGAAGCGGCGGGGTTAAGAAAGTCACAATTTTGACAGATGATACCTAAGTTATTGAGCAAAAGCGACGCCATGACAACCTCGGAATACGAGCTAAAAGCGGACGGAGGCAAGAGACAAGCATTGCCGAATATAGCCTCTCCGCGATAGCATCTTAACCATTGATACGCTTAAGTGACATTTTGCAACGAGTGAGTTCTTATCACCCGAATCCAGATCTGGAAATGATCAAAAAGGCCTATGTGTATTCTGCCAAGGTGCACCAAGGCCAAATCCGCAAATCTGGGGAGCCTTATTTGGTGCATCCTCTGGAAGTTGCGGGTTTGTTGGCCCAAATGCATTTGGATGAAGCCTCGATTGTTGCTGGGCTATTGCATGACACATTGGAAGACACCCTGGCCACGGAAGCAGAGTTAAAGGAGTTGTTTGGGCTTGAAGTGCTCTCTTTGGTGGATGGGGTGACGAAGCTTTCAAAATATTCTGCGGCTGCCAATTTAGGGCAAGAGGAGAAGCAGGCGGAGAACATTCGGAAGATGTTGGTGGCGATGGCCCAGGACATTCGCGTCATTCTTGTCAAGCTGGCCGATCGCACGCACAACATGCGGACGATGGATCACATGAAAGAAGAGGCGCAAGTGCGGATTGCGCGCGAGACGGTGGACATTTTTGCTCCACTGGCCAACCGCCTTGGCATTGGGTGGATAAAAGCGGAGCTTGAAGATCTATCATTCAAATATTTAAAGCCCACAGAATATAGCGCTTTGGTGAAGCAGGTGCAGGGCAAGAAGAAGGAGCGGGACAAATACATTGATGAGGTATGCGAGGTGATAGGGCAGAAACTGAAAGGGGAAGGCATAGAGGCAACGGTTGCAGGCCGCTTCAAACACCTCTCAAGCATTTATAGAAAGATGCGCAACCAGAACATTGAGTTTGATCAAATTTCAGACATTATCGCCTTTCGCATTGTGGTCGACGAATTGGCGCAATGTTATGAGTCCCTGGGTTTGGTGCACCAAATGTGGAAACCCGTTCCGGGGCGTTTTAAGGACTTTATTGCCATACCCAAGCCCAACCTTTATCAGTCGCTGCACACGACGGTGATAGGGCCTTTGTCCGAGCGTATTGAGATACAAATTCGCACCAAAGAGATGCACCGAATTGCCGAGGAAGGCATTGCTGCGCATTGGGCCTATAAAGAAGGAAAAAGCACTTCTTCCAAGGGAAATTTTTCTTCCCAGAACAGTTTTGCGGCCAAGAGCAATGAAGCTTTTGCATGGCTTCGGCAGCTGGTGGAGTGGCAGACGGACTTAAAGGATTCGCGCGAGTTTTTGGACACGGTGAAGGTGGATTTGTTTACCGACGAGGTATTTGTGTTTACGCCCATGGGGGAGGTGCGCTCTTTGCCGAGGGGTGCGACGCCGGTGGATTTTGCCTATGCCATCCATTCTGATGTGGGCAACCGTTGTGTGGGGGCGAAGGTGAACGGGAAGATAGTGCCCTTGCGCTATAAGTTGAAGAATGGGGATACGGTGGAGGTGCTCACCAATCCACAGATGCACCCCTCAAGTGATTGGCTCAACTTTGTGAAGACGGGGCGTGCGCAGCAGCGCATTCGTGGATTTATAAAACAGCAGCAGCGGGAAATTAGTTTAAGGCTTGGCAGTGAATTGGCCGACAAAGAGTTTCGCAAACTCTCTTTGAACCGAAGCAAGCTGAGCAAGGCGGGCAAGTTAAAAGCCCTGGCTGAAAGCCAAGGTTACCGTACAGAAAATGACTTATTGGTTGCCATTGGCTATGGGAAAGTGTCGGCCCTGCAGATGGCCGAGAAACTCCTCAGTGAAGAGAAGGAGCCCGCTTCTCGTGTACGCATGGGAAGTGTGACGGGTTTATTGGGAGATGGGATTGGCAAGATGACGAGTTTTGCCAAGAAGATAGTGGGGCAAAAGTCCAGCAGCAGTGGGGTGAGCATTGCAGGCATTAATGACGTGTTGGTGCGTTTTGGTCGTTGTTGCAACCCGGTGCCTGGGGATGCCATTGTTGGTTTTATTACGCGTGGCAGAGGGGTTACCATACACGTGTTGGGTTGCCCCAAGGCTTTGTCGACAGATCCAGACAGGCGTGTTGACGTAGAGTGGAACGTAGACGAAGGCTTCAAAAGGAGGGTGAGCCTGCGCGTGTTGACAACAGATCGCCCCGGTGTTTTGGCAGACATTTCCAACACCTTTTCCAAAAGAGACGTCAACATTTCCCAGGCCAATTGCCGCGCCACAGGAGATGCTCGCGCAGTGAATACTTTTGAGGTGGGCGTGAGTGATCTAAAGCAGCTCAATGAGTTAATGCGCAGCCTTGAAAAGTTAGAAGGGGTGTTTTCCGTAGAGCGCCTTTAGGAATGCCCCATGGATAGAAAGCGAAGGAGTATACATGTCAGGCCACAACCGGTGGACCAAAATTAAACGCCAGAAGGCGGCCCAGGGGGCCAGCAAGGGCAAGTTGTTTACGAAGTTAATTCGTGAAATTACGGTTTCGGCGAGACAAGGTGGCGGGGAGGTGGCGAGCAATGCGCGCCTTCGGCTTGCCGTACAGGCCGCACGTGAAGCCAACATGCCCAATGACACCATATTGAGAGCCATTAAAAAAGGCACGGGGGAGTTGGAAGGCTCCGCCCTCGAAGAAATAATATATGAGGGCTATGCGCCAGGTGGTGTTGCTGTTTTGGTGGAGTGCCTGACGGACAATGTCAACCGAACGGCGGGGGACATTCGCTCTATATTTACCAAGCAAGGGGGAAACCTTGGGGCAGCAGGCTCCGTACGTTTTCTTTTTGAGAAGAAAGGTGTTATTGGCTTTGAGCTTTCTCTGAGTGAGGAAGAGCTGATGGGAAAGGCCATTGAGGCGGGAGCAGAAGACATTGTTTTCACCGAAGGAGAGGGCTGGGAGGTGCACACGCTTGCGGCGGATTTGCACCAAGTGGCGCAGGCTCTGGAGCAAAGCCAACTCAAACCTCGCGTGGCCAAATGGAATTATTTTCCAAGCACCTTGGCCAAAGTTGAAGGGGCGGTGGCAGAGAAACTCATGAAGCTGCTGGAGTTGTTGGAAGAGCATGATGATGTGCAGAATGTGTTTTCCAACTTTGAAATGGATGATGCAACCATGGACGCTATTTCCGACGCTTAAGGAGGTGGTGAGGAGTGAAGATGCATAAGTGGAGGCCAGCGCAATGCGCATAGTGGGTGTGGATCCAGGAAGCAGGTTTGTTGGCTTTGGTGTGATTGAAATGAAGGGCCAGGCATACAGCTGTTTGGACTGTGGCGTTATTCGCGCAATACACTTGAAGCGTTTGGACGAAAAGTTGCTGTGCATTTTTCAGGCACTGCAGGCCTTGCTTTGCAAGCACAAGCCCGATGCGGTGGCGGTAGAAGATGTTTTTTTTGGCAGAAAAAAAAACCCGCGCGGCATTTTGTTGCTTGGCCAAGCACGCGGTGTGGTTTTGCTGGCAGCGGCTTTAGAAAAAATTCCTGTGTTTGAATATACCCCCTCGCGCATAAAGAGAGCCGTAGGTGCAGGAGGAGGAGGCAGCAAAGCTGCGGTGACGCGGATGGTGAAGACTTTGCTTGAGTTGCCAAAGCAGCAGATGAGAGCCGATGCTTATGATGGGCTGGCCATTGCGCTGTGCCATGCACATACGGTTTTGGGCTTTAGACAGCCTGGCGCACAAAACACCTCCTCACAGACCACCCTCTCGAAGGCGACTCTCTCGAAAACCACCCTCTCAAAAGCCACTTTTTCTTCATTTGCCGAGCGTTTGAAAAAAAGCTACGTCGCCCCAAGGGAAGTGAGATGATTGCTCGACTGTCCGGAACGCTTGAAGACAAAGCCAAGGATGAGGTGCTCCTCGACGTTGCAGGTGTGGGGTTTCGCGTGTTTTGCTCCGCACAAACCCTCTCTCGCCTGCCTGCTTTGCATGAGCCGCTCAACCTCAGGATACGCACCCTTGTGCGCGAAGATGCCATAGACTTATATGGCTTTGTTGAGCAAGCCGAAGAGGCCATGTTTATGCTGCTGACTTCGGTGTCTCATATAGGCCCTAAATTGGCCATGGGCATTCTCTCCGGCATGGCCGTTGACGGGTTGTGTGCTGCCTTGCAGCAAGGGGATTTGGCCTGCTTGACGCGTTTGCAAGGGGTTGGGAAAAAAACAGCCGAGCGGCTGATTCTTGAGTTGAAAGACAAAGTATCCGCTTTGAGCGTCAGCCCCGCAAATACAAGCAAGGCTCCTGCAAGCCTCCCTCTCTCTCCTGGAGCGCCTGCAGATGTTGTTTCCGCACTTGTCAACTTGGGTTACAAAGAAAACAAAGCACGCGCAGCCGTGCTTTTGGCCGTGGACCATTTGAGTGAAGAAGCTGAATTGGAAGCCCTTCTCAAAGAGTCCCTGAAATATTGCAGGCGTTGATAGAGGACGGTGGATACCTTGGCAAAACGAAAAACCTCTGTTTTGGAGCCCGAATGCGCCAAAGAAGATCTGCGCACAGAGCTCTCTTTGCGCCCCAAAACTTTTGCAGACTATGTGGGACAGACAGAACTTATAGAAAAAATTAAAATTTATGTGAAAGCAGCTCAAGAGCGTAGAGAGGCCTTAGATCATTGTTTGTTTTCAGGCCCTCCGGGGCTTGGAAAAACCTCCCTCGCACATATACTCGCTGCAGAAATGAGAGTGGGTTTGCATGTTAGCTCCGGGCCTGCTTTAGAAAAAAAGGGCGACCTGGCCGGAATACTCACGAACCTCTCCCCCGGGGATATACTTTTTATTGATGAAATTCACAGGCTAGGCTCTGTTGTCGAAGAATATTTATATCCGGCGATGGAGGATTATCGCTTGGATATTACGATTGATTCTGGTCCAGCGGCGCGTGCGATGAAAATAGATTTGGCGCCTTTTACGCTTGTGGCCGCCACGACGCGCGTCGGTTTGTTGACTTCACCACTGCGAAACCGTTTTCACATACAAGAGCGCTTGGAATTTTATACGCAGAAAGAGCTGATGCATATTTTGCGGCGCTCTGCGCAGATGCTTTCGGTGCAGTTGGACGCTGAGGGGGCTGCGGAAATTGCTCGGCGCTCTCGGGGCACGCCGCGTATTGCCATTCGCTTGCTTCGGCGTGTGAGAGATTTTGCCCAAATACAAAGCCAAAGCCACATTCACCTCCGCTTGGCATGTGAAGTTTTAGATCGCCTTCAGGTTGACAAACAAGGCTTGGATTTGATGGATAGACGCCTCCTGAGGGTTTTGGTCGAAAAATTTTCAGGAGGCCCCGTGGGGATTGAAACCTTGTCGGCGGCTTTAGGAGAAGAAAAGGAAACCCTGGAGGATGTGTGTGAACCTTTTTTGTTACAACAAGGTTTATTGCAAAGGACGCCCAGAGGCCGTCTTGCGACGGAGCGGACTTGGGAGTATATTGGATACCCAGCACCCAAGAGAGAAAACTCTGATTAGGTAGTTGCATATATGTTTAACACATGAGACAGCACCATTCCTGTCTTGTGAAGGGCGGCGTTAAGGTGGACCATGGTTTTATAACCTCCTTGGATTTAGGAAGGCTGATTCTTTAAATGAGCTCTGGTTGGCAATTAACATTGAGGCGATCTGCTTTTTGCGCTGGCATAGGCTTGCATTCCGGCAAGCCTGTGCAGTTGGTTATTTTGCCTGCACCTGTAGACAGTGGCATTGTGTTTGTGCGTGAAGATCTACCCAACAAACCTGTCATTCCCGCTCTTTCTGAAAAAGTTTTAGATACCTCATTGGCGACGACTCTGGGCCACGAGGGAGCCCACATAGGCACAGTTGAGCATTTGATGGCGGCCTTGAGGAGTTTAGGCATTGACAATGCACGCATTGAGGTGAATGGGCCGGAGTTGCCCATTTTAGATGGAAGTGCAGCCCCCTTCGTCTCCATATTGCAAGAGGCAGGCTTAAGAGAGCAAGAGGTGCCGAAGACTTATATGGTTATAAAAAAAACCATAACGGTCAGAAGTGGCGACAAGTTTGCGTCCCTGGCTCCTGCCTCTGAATTTTGGGTTGACTGCACCGTTGATTTTCAGCATCCGCTCATTATGAACCAGACTTTTGGAATGAGAATAACCCCAGAGTCCTTCATGGAAGAGTTGGCAAGGGCCAGAACCTTTTGTTTTTTGCAAGATGTGGAGCAGTTAAAGCAAGTGGGGCTGGCTCAGGGCGGGAGCCTGGAGAATGCGATAGTGGTGGACAAATTCTCCATTTTAAACCCTGAAGGCCTTCGTTTTCCTGATGAGTTTGTCCGCCACAAATTTTTGGATGTGTTGGGGGATTTGGCTTTGTTGGGCAAGCCTTTGCTGGCTCATATGACCGCTTATAAGACAGGGCACACCTTAAACCAGCAATTGGTCCAAGCCGTGTTGTCAGATGCGAATGCATTTGAATTGCTAAGCCTCAAACCCGAAGAAGCCAATTGCGGCGTTTCCGCGTGGATTCACGAGGTGTTTTCACCTTCGCCGCGCACTGCATAGCCGTGCGCTCAATGACTGTTCACCTTCGCCGCGCACTGCATAGCCGTGCGCTCAATGACAAAGCAAAGCCTTGCGCTTGGCCATGTTTCAGCATATGAGCTCCAGCATGTCGAACATGTCGAAATATTTTTATGTGGCTTTTGCTTCACTGGTTTTCATTTTGGGCTTGAGTGCTTGTACACCTCCTGCTTCCAAGGGCACCGCCCCAAAGAGCACCGAGAGGACTGCTGCTGAACGCGCAGACATGGTTGTTGCTGTGTTTAACGACAAGACGCTCACTCTGGAGGATGTCGATCTGGAGCTTGGTTTATATAACCTCAGAAAAAATGTTGCGATGAACATGGCTTTTGAGACCATTCTCAACGAGAAAGCCAAGCAAGAAGAGATGCCGGCAAGAGTTTTTATGAATAAGGAAATTCAAGCCCGCACAGAGCCTCCTACAGAAGCAGCAATTCTGGCCATGTATGAAGAAAACCGCTCCAGAATGCCCCCGGAGATGACCTTTGAAAAAGCGCGTGGGCAGATTGAAGGCTTTCTGAGAAACCAATCCAGCCAAAAAGTTGCCCAAGAAATTCAGAAGGCTTGGTTGGATGAGGCGGGCTTTAAGTTTATGTTGACTGAAGAGGGCATAGAAGCCATAGGCCCTTCTGTGGGGCCTCACAATGCCAAAGTGACCATTGTCGAGTTTTCAGATTTTGAATGCCCCTTTTGCCGAAAAGGCGCTGAAACCATTGCGGAGGTGGTGAAGGCCTATCCCACAGAGGTGAAATTATATTTCCGCAATTTCCCTCTGAAATTTCATGCAAAGGCCCCCAAAGCTGCCGAAGCGGCACTTTGTGCGCATGATCAGGGCAAGTTTTGGGAATACCATGATCTGTTGTTTGAGAACCAAAGCAAGTTGGACATTGAAGACTTGAAGGAGCATGCCAAAACGCTGGCCTTGGAGGCGCTCAAGTTTGCAGAATGCCTGGACTCTGGGCGACATGCTGAAACCGTTAAAAAAGACATGAGGGCGGGCAAGCGGGCAGGTGTTGAAGGGACGCCGGCATTCTTCATTAACGGTGTGCTGTTGAGTGGTGCGCAGCCCATTGAAAACTTCAAAGAAATAATAGAGCAGGCCTTGAAAGCCCAGTGAGAAAGGCCGCTGAAAAGCTGGTTTTAGCGGCGGACCTCCCTTTAGAGTTGGCACAGCGGCTTTATGCTCAAGTGGCTCTACATTTTGGGGTGGTCAAAATTGGCCTTTCGCTTTTTGTCGAGCATGGCCCCAAGGCGGTGGAGCTTTTCCGCAAGCTTGGGGCGCGTGTTTTTTTAGATCTCAAATTGCACGACATTCCCAACACCGTAGCCTTGGCCTCAGCACATGCAGCTTCCATGGGCGTTGACTATTTGACGGTGCATGCCTCAGGTGGAAAGGCCATGCTTTGTGCTGCCCTGGAGGGGGCGGCCCAAGGGGCTGCACGGGGTGGCCACCCTCCTCCCCAATTGTTGGCTGTGACGGTGTTGACGTCCATGGATGAGGCCGCCATGGAGACAGTAGGGGTTTTAGGTGGGCTCCACTCACAGGTGGAGCGTTTGGCATGCCTGGCAAAAGAGGCAGGCATTTCAGGCTTGGTGTGCTCTGTTGAAGAAGTACCTGCATTGAGGCGGCAGTTGGGAAACCCCATGCTGCTGTGCACCCCTGGCATAAGGCCTCAAGGAGGAAAAAAGGCAGACCAATACCGAGTGCAAACCCCAAGACAGGCCATTCTTTCAGGGGCGGATTTGTTGGTTGTCGGCAGGCCCATCTATGAGGCCCCAAACCCACAGCAAGCCGCATGCTTATTAGAAGAAGAAGCAACAAAAGCTTTGGAAGAAATTTAAAAAAAGCAAGGGAAGAGGCCCTAGGGCAACAATTTTAGCCGCAGGCCTTTGAGTTTTCCCACCTGAATGAGATATTCGCCGGCTTCCAACTCTGCTTTGGCGTTGCTGACTTTGTTGTGGTTGACGCGCACGCCTCCTTGCTCCAGAAGCCTGCGCGCTTGTGAGGCGGAGTCTGCCAGCTGTGTTTGCGCGAGAATTTTGGCAAGAGAGCATGTGGCCACTCCTTCAAGGCGCAACTCTTTGCATGCAAAGCTTTCAGCGTTTATTTCTTTGCGGGAAAAACGTCGCTCAAACGCTTCCGCAGCTTTTTGTGCAGCTTCATGGCCGCAGAAGCGCTGTGTCATTTCTAAAGCCAGCTCTATTTTTGCGTCTTTGGGGTTTTTCTCACCGAGGAGCGTTGCTTGTTTCAACGCCGAAAGCTCTTGGGTATTTTTGGAGGAGAGCAATTCAAAATAACGCCACATCAACTCATCCGAAATGGACATGAGTTTTCCGAAAATCTGCTCGGGAGGCTCGTCAATGCCCACATAGTTTCCGAGGCTTTTGGACATTTTGTCTCCCACAAGCCGCCCTTCTTCCATATGTGCATCAATGCCTTCCAAAATGGGGCCTGTCATGACGACTTGAGGCACAAGCCCATGATCCCTCATGAGGTGACGGCCCACAAGCAGGTTAAAAATTTGGTCCGTAGAGCCCAACTCCACATCCGCTTTGAGGACGACAGAGTCATAGGCTTGAAGCAGTGGATAGAGAAATTCATGCAAGGTGATGGTGCGCCCTTCGCGAAAGCGCTGTTTAAAGTCATCGCGCTCAAGCATTCTTGCGACGGAATAATGGGAGGCCAAGCGCACAAGCCCTTCGGTGCCCAGAGCGTCCAACCACTCTGAGTTGAAACGGACTTCTGTTTGTTGTGGATCCAAAATTTTGAAAACCTGTTTTTTATAGGTTTCGGCATTGGCAGAAACTTCATCGCGGCTTAAAGCTGGGCGGGTGAGGTTTTTCCCCGAAGGGTCTCCAATCATCGCCGTAAAATCGCCAATGAGAAAAACAACTTTATGGCCAAATTGTTGAAAGCGGCGCATGCGCATGAGCAGCAAAGTGTGCCCCAAATGCAAGTCAGGCCGACTGGGGTCGAAGCCTACTTTAATGGTTAGGGGTTTTTTTTCAGCAGAGGCACGTTTGAATTTTTCCAAAAGCTCCTTTTTAGAGTGGAGCTCCACACAGGCGCGGGTGGTTTCAAGAAGCTGCTCTTCCGGGGTTGTTTGAATATAAGAGGGCATGTCAAACTCAAAAAGCGAGGAACGAGAGCGCTTCCACTACTTCATTTTGCTCAAGTTATGCACTTGAAGTGCGCTCCGTTGGCTTATTAGCCTCCGCGTTTATGCATTTCAAGGTGGGGGTTTTCGAGGAGCTCTTTTTCTGTTTTGAAGGCTCTCCGGTTTTTTAATTGAAGCCTTTGCTCTGCGCCTTTTTCTGTGCGTTGTTTCCAGAAAGAGTGGATGAGTTGTTGCAATTCCGAGGGTGTTTTTCCGGCGCGCAATTCTTTTTTCAAGTCCAAACCTTCACTGGCATAGAGGCAGGCAAACAGTTTGCCGTCGGCACTCAGGCGTATGCGGTTACATTTCTCACAGAAGGGGGCAGAGGCGGAGGCGATGATTCCGAAGGTGGTGCCATTGCTCAGTTGATAGCGTTGGGCAGGGGCGGCATCTGCTGCTTCGAGGGCAAGGGCAGTGCCAAAGCTTTGCTCAATGCGCCTGAGCATTTCTTGGCGCACAACCACCTGCTCCCAGGACCAGCCCAGAGCCCCCGCCACGTCCATATATTCAATGAAGCGGATTTCCACATTCCTCTCATGCGCGAAGTGGAGCAATGCAGGCAACTCGTCATCGTTGAAGCCACGGATGATGACGGAGTCCAGCTTCAATTTTTTAGGAAAGCCGGCTTGGGTGGCGGCGTCAATGCCTTGGAGCACTTGGCGGTGGCTGTTGCGTTTGGATATGTGCTCAAAACGTTGGGGTTGCAAGCTGTCCAAACTCACGGTGAGCCGGTGCAACCCCGCTTCTTTGAGGGACAAAGCCAATGGAGCAAGTGCTACGCCGTTGGTGGTGAGTGCAAAGTCTTCCAGTTGTGGTTTGTTGGCCAGCAGGCAGATCAGTTTTGTGAGGTTTTTGCGCAACAAAGGCTCTCCGCCCGTCAGGCGCAGCTTGTGGACGCCCATGGAGAGGAAGAGCTCGACGAGAGAAGAAATTTCTTCAAAGGAGAGCATGTCGGCTTTGGGCAACCAGTTATAGTGGGTGCGTGGCATGCAATAAAAGCAACGCAGGTTGCACCTGTCTGTCAGCGAGAGGCGCAAATCCGACATGCCTCTATGGTGAGCATCGAAGATCATCTAAAATCGGCATTCACCAGCTGATCCGTTAAGGCTTCATGCCACAAGGGTTTGCTGTGGAGCTCATTGCAAAGGTGCAGCAACTCTTTTTCTCCTATGGACAAGAAAGCTTTGACGACCAGCGGATCAAACTGTTGGTGGGCATAACGGGTAATTTCTTTCAGGGCCAAAGAGAGCGCCATCCCTTTTCTATAAGGGCGGTCGCGTGTCATGGCATCCAAAGCATCCGCAATGGCAAAAATCCGCGCTCCAATGGGGATTTCTTCTGCCATTCGTCCATGGGGATAGCCTGTCCCATCATAATGCTCATGGTGGCTTAAAATAATTTCAGCAGCCTCACTCAGGAAGGGGATGGGTTTGATCATCTGATAGCCGACAAGAGGGTGGCGGCGCATTTGCTCCCACTCTTCTGGCGTCAACTGTCCGGGTTTCAGCAAGACGGCGTCGGGCACGCCTATTTTTCCAATGTCATGCAACAAGGCGCCTTGCCCAATAATTTGCAACTCCTTGCTGCTCAGCTCCAATTGCCTGGCAATGGCCAAGGCATAAGCGACGACACGCAATGAGTGCTCAGAGGTTTCCTGCTCTCTGGCATCCAATGCGGCGACGAGTGCCAACAGCGTATTTTGATAGCTTTGGTTGACGTTTTTGAGAGCTGTTTGCAATTCACGCGTGCGAGAGGCCACCGTGGCCTCCAACTCCCGTTGATAGCGCTCTTGTGCCAACTCAATGCTTTTTTTGGCCTGGACGCGCTCAATGGAGCGGACGAGCTCCGTTATTTTAGGTGGCTTGAGGAGATAGTCCGAAGCGCCTATACGCAGGCAACCGACAGCCAATTCCGCTTCACCCAAAGCTGTCAGCATAATGACGGGAGTTCCCGCATGTCGCTCTCGAATTTTTTCAAGCAACCAAGTCCCACTTTTGCCAGGCATTTTGACGTCGCTGATCACCAGGGAGAAGGGGGTGTTTTCCAGCATTTTCAGGGCAGCTTCTGCCTCATGTGCGACGGTGCATGGGTAGCCTTCTTCTTCCAGAAGCACCGAAAGCACATCGCGCACAGCAGGATCATCATCAACAATTAAAATGTTTTGTATGGAATGCTCATTGCTGTTGCTGGCCATGGTTTTTGTTTAGGTTGGGGTGTTGGCAAAGCGTGTATGGCAAAAAGGCCTTAAGTCGAAGGAAGGTGTTTTTCCGCAGACGAGCTCGGCCACCAGCTGTGCGGTTATGGGAGCCAAAGCAATGCCATTGCGAAAATGTCCGGTGGCCAAAACAAGCCCTTGAGGTGTTTTGGAGAGCAGAGGGAGCGTGTCGGTTGTGGCTGGGCGAAGGCCTGCAAAGCAGCGGAGGAAAGTGGCTGTGCCCAGTTGGGGGCAATAGTTTTGGGCCATGCTTAAAATGTGGCCAAGGCCCTGAGGGGTGTTGCTTTTGTTAAAGCCCACATTTTCCATGGTGCTCCCCAGCGTAACGCGTCCATCCGTCCTGGGTATTGCATAGGCACCTGTGGCCATGATGAAGTGCCTGAACAAGGGCCTTGGGCCTTCAACCTCCACCATTTGTCCTCTATAGGGGTATATGGATTGAGCGGGCAAGGGCAGGCCTTGCAAGAGGGAGCTCCACGCCCCCATGGCGACGACAACGTGCTCTGCCTCCAGCTGTTGGCCTTCAACCATGGCCCCGATGACGCGGCCTTGGCGCTCCACAATGGCTTGGGCCTTTTTGCGTTGAATGGTGACGCCGAGGTTGAGGGTGGCGGCCAGCAGGGCGCGCAGGAGGGCAGGGGAGTCCACCTGCAAGTCCTCAGGGAAGTGGAGGGCCTTCAACACACCAGGGGAGAGGGCAGGCTCCAAAGCACGCGCCTCATGTGTATCCAGCAACTCAAGCCTCAGCCCCTGGGCCTTTTGCCATTGGGCGGTTTGCTCCAACTCTTTGGCTTGGCTTGGCTCCAAAGCCACGCGTATAGCGCCAAAGCGCCGAAGCTCAACGGGCATTTGAGCATCCTTTTCAAGCTGGGCGACAAAAGTGGGCCAAAGCTTTCGGCTCAGGAGGCCCAACTCCAAGAGAGGGCCCGGCTCATGGGCCTCCATTTGCGGCCCAATCATCCCCCCCGCCGCCGCAGAGGCCTCTTGCCCCGGAATACCTGCCTCTATAAGCGTGCAGCTTTTCCCCAGGCGCGCGAGTTGATAAGCAATGGACAGGCCGATGATTCCGCCTCCGAGAATGAGTACGCTCATAAAAAATGTCCTCCCCATGAAGGAAGTGGGGCTTGCTTAAAATACATTAAATACAATAGATTTAATACATTACATTAACTATATTGCATTAACCACATTACATTCAATACATTACGTTAACTACATTGCATTAACCACGTTAAATTCAATACATTGCATTAACCACATTAAATTCAATACATTACGCTAACTACATTACATTCAATATATTATGTTAACTACATTTCCAGGGGCATGGACTCCAGGGGCATGGACGAGGGTGCGGGAGAGGCAGGAGCCGGAGCGGGAGGTATCGGTTTTTGACGCACAGGTTGAGGGCCACCTGTTTTCCAATAGAGGAAGGCATAGGCGGCCAGTGCCAAAAGCATGAGCACCAAAGTGCGTATAGGGAAAGGGCGCAAAAAAAAACCTCCAAAAGGCGCGAATGCCTCGCAAGACTTGCGCTATAGCACCAGGGTGCTATCAGGCCAAGAGACTCTCGCATATGAGGTATGCCCATGGCTGAAATTTTGGATTTGGTTATTATAGGCAGTGGCCCAGGCGGCTATGTTGCGGCCATACGCGCAGGGCAGCTGGGCCTGAAGACAGCCCTTGTTGAGAAAGAGGAAAAGCTTGGAGGCACTTGTTTGCACCGAGGCTGCATTCCCACCAAGTGCCTGTTATGGACGGCAGAGCTTTATTCCCACATATTAGAAGCTGCCACATTCGGCATAGAGTTGGAGAAGCCGCGCCTCAACTGGGAAGCTGCGCAGGCGCACAAAGCCAAGGTTGTTAACAAGGGCGCTTCAGGCATTGACTTCCTCATGAAGAAAAACAATGTGGAGGTGGTTTATGGCCATGGCCGCCTGTTGGGCAAAGGGCAAGTGGAAGTAGCCATGCCGGAGGCGAAAAAGCTGCTCCAAGCCAGGCACATTATTTTGGCGACAGGCTCCATTCCACGCCCCCTGTCCAATGTGGCGGTGGATGGTCATCGGGTATTAAACTCGGATTTTATGTTGGAAATTCCCCATATACCCTCAAGCCTCATTGTATTGGGGGCCGGTGCGGTGGGGACTGAGTTTGCTTCCATTTTCAACCAACTGGGCACGCAGGTGACTTTGGTAGAATACATGCCCCACATATTGCCTTTTGAAGATGAGGACATTTCTAAGGAGTTAGAGAAGCACCTGAAGCGGAAAAAAATGAAGTTGGCCTTGGGGACCTCCCTGGAAAGCATAGAAGCGGGGCCCAAGGGTGTGAAGGTGCTGACAAAGCAGGGGGAGGAGACAAAGCTGCTTGAGGCAGAATATTTGCTGTCAGCGGTGGGGCGTGCCCCGGCAACCTCTGGAGTGGGGCTTGAGAATACGGCCATTGTGTTGGACGGAAAGGGTTTTGTGCCTGTGGATGCTTTCCAACGCACGGTGGAGCCCCATGTTTATGCCATTGGCGACATTTGCCCCACGCCGATGTTGGCGCATGTGGCCTCTGCGCAGGCCGTGCTTGCGGTGGAGCACCTGGCTGGCAAGAGGGTGGAGCCCATCCGCTATGACAGAATTCCAAGCGCCACCTATGGCTTTCCCGAGGTGGCCTCGGTGGGCCTGAGTGAGAAGAAGGCCAAAGAGAAGGGCTATGAGGTGAAGACGGGCATTTTCCCTTTTTCAGCCATTAGCAAAGCCGGCATTTCCAACCAAGCCATAGGCCTTGCCAAAATGGTAGCCGACAAAAAATATGACGAGGTGCTGGGTATACACCTGGTGGGGCCGCATGCCACGGAGTTGCTGGCCGAAGCCTGCATTGCCTTGCGCCTGGAAAGTACGACGGAAGACATTGCACGCACCATACATGCACACCCGACGCTCTCTGAAATTATGAAAGAGGCGGCAGAAATGACTTTGGGCAGGCCAACCCATATATGAGTTTTGTGTTTTGCACCGGTTGAAAGGTTTTATGAGGGCCTATTCCCTGTGCCTCCACCGCTCTCCACCCAAGGGGGCAGCAGTTATATAGGTTTTTGTTAGCCAAGAGCCCCCTCTTTTAAATGCCTGGGGAAACAAAAAAGAAGGCGCCGCTCCAGGAGAGTGACGCCTGCTTTGTTTTGCTTTAGACCGTTTTCAGGTTGAAGTAATTCTCCAGACCGGTTTCAATTGAGGCGAGCTAAAGCTCGCCTGCACTACGCTCCATGAATGAAGAAAAAGGATGCTTTTTCTTCATTCCCTCCGCTCCGCTTGGACATGAGGTCGAGGCGGGCGAG
>WRKR01000009.1 GCA_009782175.1 Cystobacterineae bacterium | reverse complement strand
GTTATGGTTGGGGGAAGTTTTTCGAGCCTCAACGTTTTGGAATGAATGGGAGTTGAGGCTCGAAAAACTTTCACCAACCTACGCGCCAACATTTTATTCGCCCATGATGCAGGCTGTTGGGCAGAGGGCTTTGAAATCTGCAAGCCCCAGGGAGGTTTTAATTCCGAGTTGCGCTCAGAGAGTTTAGTGCGCCGGCGGTTGCTCGTATTAAAACCTTCCTGGGGCCATCCGTAAGCCCCCGGCAGGGTGATTTTTTTTGGTTACTTTTTTTGTTCAGACAAAAAAAGTGACTTGCCGAAGGCAAGGTGCGTCCGCAGGGCGAAAAAACCTTTCGCCGGAGGCGACACTCCCCCCCCTGGAGGGGAAAAAATAAAAACAAAAACAAAAAAAGTGACTCGCCGGGAGGCGAAAACCCCCGCCGGCCAACCAAGCAATAGAAACATTCAACATAAAGCAGCTGGAATACAAGCCACTCAACGACAACAAAAAACGGGGAAGTGGACAACCATCGCCTTGCCTCCCCGCTTGCTATAAACAACAACATGCGTATAGAAGGAGGGCATTTTTCCACACATTAAAATGAGTTCGTCATGGAAAATACACAGCCGGCCAATATACCGCCGAATGTTAGCTCCCCCGCTCCACCCAAAAAAACCAAACGCCGAAAGTGGTTATACATTTTCGTCGCATTCAGCTTGTTGGTGTGTGGGGCCCTCTCCATCCTGCATTGCTTTAGCTCTGACATAACCGCTGTTGCAGACAGCGATGAAGCGCTGACGGCAGTAGCGCCTGATCATGTCAGAAAAATTCATAAAGCATATAGCAAGCAGGAGGGGCGGGCTTGGCAGGAGGTGGAGAGGAAATACAAGGGCAAGCGCCTAAAGCTGACGGGGACTGTTGTTGATACAAAATTTGACACTAGAGGCGCTTTTGGTTTTCCCTCTGGTTCATATGTCGAATTCGATCTGAAAACGTTTTTCAGCCCACACCCAACTCTTGGGTTACAGGCATATTTTGATCAGTCTGAACGAGCTTCCCTTGCCTCTCTCAAGGAGGGTCAAAAAATTGTATTCATTGGAACCCTCTCAAACACTCACTCAAAAGTCATACTGTTTGAAAATTGCAAGCTCCAATAGCTTGGCCAGTTAGGTATACCTCGGGGCCATTCAGCTCAGGAATGCCTCAGAAAAATGCTGCCATTCCTTCTGTCTTTCATCTGCAGCATTCCTTCTTTGTATTTTCCGGCAAAGTTACCCTCCTGGCCTTCTGCGTAGGCATTTTTCTGCCTTCCGGCTGTTGACGTGACTAATTTGATTAGTTATAACGCTAATGTTATTAGTCGGAATGGATTTCCCATGAGAATTCGTCAATTCAAAACAGTTTATCAGCTCAGCTTTATGCCCCACATCTTTCCCATCAATTGTTATTTCATTGAAGAAAAAGAGGACTTAACCTTGGTTGACACAGGCTTGGCTTTTTGTTGCAAGCCCATTCTCAAAGCCGCATCCGCCATAGGAAAACCCATTCGGCGGATTGCGTTGACGCACCCTCACGCAGAGCATACTGGAGCGTTGGACGGCCTGAAAGCACATATTCCAGACGCAACCACCTATATATCCGAAAGAGACTCCCATCTCATGCGTGGCGATTTTTCACTCAAACCTGGCGAGGCCCAATTGCCAATACGCGGCAGGTTTCAAAAAAATTTAAAAACATGTGCCGATCGGCTTTTGTCGGATGCTGATTTTGTTGGCTCCTTGAAAACAATGCTCGTCCCCGGACACACCCCCGGCTCCATGGCATTTTATGACAGCCGCTCGAAAACGCTGATTGCCGGAGACGCCTTGCAAACAAGAGGGGGCGTGGCCGTCTCCGGCGATACAAGAATTTTCTTTCCTTTTCCTGCCGCCGCCACATGGAACAAAGCCTTGGCCATAGACAGTGCAAAAAAGTTATATGCATTGGACATTCAATATCTGGCGACAGGGCACGGGAATGTCATTGAAAACCCATCGGCTTTCATAGAAAAAGCCATCCTCCGCGCAGAAACCAACCTCTGAAAATGGACACAAGCTATGGCCAAAGCATGCATTGACACAGCTGCTGTCTTGCAAACAGCTATCCTCATTGCAGATAAAAAAGGTTTGAGCTATGTCACGTTAAAAGAAGTGGCGCAGCGTTTGAGAATAAAAACGCCTTCTCTCTATAACCATGTGGAGGGGATAGAGCATTTGAACAGCCTGCTGGCGGTTTATGGGCTAAAATGTCTCAGAGCAGAAATTGCGGAAGCGGCCATTGGGTTGTCCGGCAACAAGGCCATTCATGCCATCGCCAATGCCTATATGGGTTTTGCAAGAAAACATCCCGGCCTCTATGAGGCCACCCAGCGGCCAGGCATATGGCAAGACAAAGACGCGGAACAAACATCCAACGACATTATTCACCTTGTTGAAAAAGTCATGGCCGAATTTCCTTTGGCCAAAAAAGACATGACGCACATCATCCGAATGTTTCGCTCTGTGCTTCACGGGTTTGCCTCTCTTTTGAAGAATAAAGGCTTTGCTAAACCCATCCGCGCAGATGAGAGTTTTTGTTTTGCCATAGAATTTATGCTGCAAGGCATTCATGCCAAACATCCGCCAGAGCAGGCCTCGCGGGAAAGGCCCCGCTCCCCCACCTCCTGAAGGCGGAGGGAGAAGGGGAAGCTTGGCTTTTATACGCCTGGCAGGACTTGAACCTGCGACCCTCGGCTTAGAAGGCCGATGCTCTATCCAGCTGAGCTACAGGCGCAAAATGCTTCGACAACGCCTCCCTTTTGCCGCCATCCTGCGTCAGGCTCGTTTTTGCTCGGGTCATGCACTCAAGTGCACTCCCCTCACAAAAGCCTCGCCTTCCTTGTCTGACGACAAAATGAAGGCATTGTCGAAGCATTTTCACTTCACAACCCAAACACAACTTCGTCACCATACAACAATGTCGGGGCGAGAGGATTTGAACCTCCGACTTCCTGCGCCCAAGGCAGGCGCGCTACCAGGCTGCGCTACACCCCGAGGGGCCCCACCCTCGCTTATGACAAGGGGCTTATCAACAAAAATCTTCCAAAAAACCTGCCCCCCTCCCCTGGAAAATACCGCAAAGCTCCCTCTTGCTATACCCCCGGGGGCTAAATGTCTAACTCGCCTACTTCGCCTACGGAATCCATAATCAGCTTGAAACGCGAGGAGACTTCCTTCCCCAATAACTCGTTCAATATCCGCTGCGTCTCCTCCTCGTCCTCCGCCGAAACCTTTAACGCTATGCGCCGCCCCGCATCCAAGGTCGTCGCCTTTAAGTCCGCCGCCGGCATCTCCCCCAGCCCCTTAAAACGCATAATGTTCGGCTTCGCGTTGCCCTTGGCCTTCTCCTTCAAAATACGCTCCTTGTCCCGCTCGTCCTGCGCCCAATAGGTTTCTTTGCCTATGTCCACACGGAAAAGCGGAGGCTGCGCAATATATATGCGGCCAGCTTGAATCAGCGGGCGCAAATGCCGCCAAAAAAATGCCAAAAGCAAAGTCGCAATGTGGTGGCCATCACTGTCCGCATCCATTAACAAAAAAACTTTCCCATAACGCAGACGGCGAATGTCACAGTCCTTGCCAAGCCCACACCCCAATGCACTCGCAATGTCCTGTAACTCGCGGTTTTGAGAAACCTTGTCCAGGGAGGCTTGCTCCGCGTTGAGTACCTTGCCGCGCAAAGGCAATATGGCCTGCGTCCGCCGATCCCTGCCTTGCTTGGCAGAGCCGCCAGCAGAGTCCCCTTCCACGATAAATAACTCGGACTCCTCCGGGTTGTTTGAGGCACAGTCCGCAAGCTTCCCCGGTAAATTCAAACGGTGCGAAACCGCTGTCTTGCGCAGGACGGCAGAGGCCGCCCTCGAGGCCTCCCGCGCCTTCGCCGCCAATATAATCCTCGCCACCACCGCGTCCGCCAATGTCTTGTTGTCGTTTAACCACTTCTCCAACGAGGGACGTACCACCGAGTCCACCTGGTTTTGCACTTCCGGGTTGTTGAGTTTTGTCTTCGTCTGCCCTTGGAATTGAGGCTCCAAAACATATACGGACAAAACCGCCACCATGCCCTCGCGTATGTCCTCGGCCGTGAGGCTCAAACCCTTCGGCGCAAGGTTGTGCGTCTCCACATAGTTGCGCACGGCTTTCACCAGGCCACCTCGAAGGCCAAGCTCGTGCGTGCCACCATTGGGCGTGGGTATCCCATTCACATAGCTTCGGACAAACTCGTCGGTGGCCTGCGTCCAGCATAAGGCCACCTCCATGCGCAGGCCATTGTCATTGTGCCTATAAAAAGGGGCTGCACCCTCCGGCACCGTCACCAGGTTTTTTTGCCCAAGCAGCGCTTGAATAAAATCCTCAATGCCACCCTCATGGCGAAAAACCGTCTCCACCGCAGGGCGCACCGCTTCATTCCTAAAGCGCACCGTCAGGTTCCGGTGCAAATAGCTTTTGGCTTCGAGGACGTCGGCAATAACCCTCGCGTCAAAACACATTTTGGCGCCAAATATTTCCTCGTCCGGCTGAAAGGCAACCGTTGTCCCCGTGCCCCGGCAACCCCCCTTAAACTTGAGTTTCCCCGTGGGCTTCCCGCGCGAAAAGGTCTGCTCTACACGTTGGCCGTCTTTGCACACCTCCACATAAAGCTGCGAGGAAAGCGCGTTGACGACGGAGGAGCCCACACCATGCAAGCCCCCAGAGTGCATATAGTTGGTTTTTTCAAATTTCCCCCCGGCATGCAGCGTGGTGAAAATAAGCTCCAACGCGGACTTCTTGTATTTGGGCATTTCATCAAACGGAATGCCCCTGCCATCATCCGACACACTCACCATTTTCCCGCCGGCATGCAGACGTATGCTCACACAAGAGGCAAAGCCATTCATCACCTCGTCAATGGAGTTGTCTAAAATCTCCCACAGCAAATGGTGAAAACCCGTCGAGTCTATGCCGCCAATATACATGGCCGGCCTCTTGCGGACGGCTTCCAGCCCCTCGAGGACTTGAATGTCTGCACCCGTATAACTCTTGCTGGCCTTGTTGGACTGTGCCATCGCCTGGCCTCCTCCCTTTGTTTAGGGCATACCTTTAGCGGAAGTGTCTTTAACATCTTCCGGCAGGTGGATCAGCTCTATGAAGTCATTCTTGGACATTTCCCGGCCTTTCCCTCCACGAGAAGTCACGGCAACAGCCCCAAGCTGAAACCGCAATTTCCGCTTCTTCTGCGTTTCAAAGTTTAAAAACATGCCTCTGTCCTCGCTGCATAAAAAGGCAAGCAGCACGTCTTCCGCCCCCAAGGACATCAGCTTCACACCCCTCCCGGGGTTGGCAAGCTTCGTCAACTCATTGCCCCGAAAAACCAAAGTGGAAGTCTTCTTCGACAAAAAACCAAGCAAACACTTGTCTGAATATTTCGACAAACCCAATACTTCATCTCCTTCCTGCAGTTTGACAAAACGCCTCCCGGAGCGCGTGGATATTTCAAAAAAAGGAGCTAAGTCCATTCGCATGCCATAGGCATGCTTGGTGACAATGACAAACTCCTCTGAAACACCCTGAGTGCTTTGGGCGCCTTGCGCATCCACAGAAAGCGCGCCTATGACGCGCTCACCATCCTCAAAACGGAAAAGCTTTTGCACCGGATCCCCATAGCCCACAGAGGCTGGAACGTCGTTGCAACGCAAGCTGTAGGCCTTTCCCAAATTCGAAAAAAGCGTCAGCGTGGACTTCAATGTGCCCTTCAGGCTGTAGGCCACCACATCGCCTTCGCGAAGCCGCGTCGCCGACGCGGACTTCAACTCCTTCACGCGCTTTATCCACCCATCCTTCGTCAAAACTACCTGACAATCCTCGTCGACAATAAAGGCTTCCTCGTCGAAAGCTATTTCCTCAAGCTCTCCACCTATTTTTGTCCGCCGCTTGTCAGAATATTTTTTGGCAACCTCAGAAATTTCTTCGGCAACAAGCTTCCAGCGCGCACTCGGCCTCTTCAAAAGCAACTCCATGCGACTTGCTTCTTTGGACTTCTCTTTCAATTCTTTTTCAACAATGAGAATTTCAAGCCTGGCCAGGCGATAAAGCTTCATCTCCAAAATGGCGTCCACTTGCTCCGCATCCAACTTGAAACGTGACTGCAATTTTTGTGAAGCGTCTGCCTTGCCGTCAGACTTTCGGATGATTCGGAGGACTTCGTCTAAAAGATCATAAATCCGCTCAAAGCCCTCCAAAATATGCAGCCTGGCCCGAAGCTCCGCCAGGTTGTGCTCAAGCCTTCGCGTGGTGACTTCAAAGCGGAACTGCAAAAAATGCTGCAGCGCTTCTTTGAGGCCAAGCCGCTTGGGCATTCCAACATCCGGATTCTCCGTCGGAACCAAACACGTCATGTTGACGTTAAACTTCATCGCCAACTGGGTGTGCTTATAGAGGTAGGCCATGACAAGCTCCGGCTCCGCCTCCCGCTTAATCTCCAGGACAATGCGCACGTCCGTTGTGGATTCGTCGCGTACGTCCAAAAGCAAGGGCAATTGCCTCTCGCGAACAATCTCCCCAAGCTTGGCAACCAATGCGGATTTGTCCACCATGTAGGGGATGGAGCTGATGATTATCTGCTTCCCCCCCCGCGGCAAAGGCTCTATCTTCCACTCACTGCGCAGACGAATCCCCCCCTGCCCCGTCTCATAAATCTCCAAAAGCTCCTGCTTGCTGTTGAAAATTTGCCCCCCCGTCGGAAAATCAGGCCCCTTGACAAAACGAAGGAGCTCCTTCGTCCTAAGCTCAGGGTTCTCAACCAAAGCAAGCAAGGCATTCGTGAGCTCCCCAAGGTTGTGCGGAGGAATGTGGGTTGCCATCCCAACAGCAATGCCCGTGGCTCCATTCATCAGCAGCTGAGGGAGTTTTGCCGGAATGACAATGGGCTCAAACCGTGTCCCGTCATAGCTTGGCCGAAAATCCACCGTCTTCCCGGATAACTCCGCCAAAAGCTCCCCCGCCAACTTCTGAAGCCTGCACTCCGTATAACGGTATGCAGCAGGATCATCCCCATCCAGAGAGCCAAAATTCCCATGCCCCTCTATCAATGGATAGCGCAATGAAAAGTCCTGAGCCATGCGGACCAGCGCTTCATAAATGGAGGCGTCACCATGCGGGTGATAGCGCCCCATGATGGCGCCAACAACCTGAGCGCATTTTTGATATTTGGCGTCGTGCGCAAGGTGCAAGTCGTGATGCATGCCATAGAGGATTCTGCGCTGGACCGGCTTCAACCCATCCCTCACATCCGGAAGCGCACGCGAGGTGATGACGCTTAAGGCATAGTTAATATAGCGCCGCTGCGTTTCAGTCGCCAAGTTCACCAGAGACTCTGAAGTCTGCATCAAATTCAGTTGGCCGCTGTTCGAACCACTCTCCTGCTTGCGCGTGCTTCCCTTGCTGCTCTTTTTCATGGCTGTTCTTTGGTATGGCCGTTCTTTTTTATGGCTGTTCTTTTTTATGGCTGTTCTTTCTCATGCAGAGGCCACTTTTTAGCTAAAATCCGCCGAGCGTCGAGAAATATAGTGACGGGCCAGCCGAAGTAAAGAAACAGAATTGCGTTTTCAAGACGAATAAATGCGTTGCTCTAACTCAAGCAAAGGCCTTCTTTGGCCTTCTTTGTATAGTAGCTCTTTCAAAACCAAAACATACAAGACAGCATGACACCCTCTCTTGCTGCTTTCACTGTCATTCTCCTTTGGCATTGTCTTTTGGCATTGTCCTTTGGCACTCTCTTTTGGCATTGTCTTTTGGCATTGTCTTTTGGCATTGTCTTTTGGCATTGTCCTTTGCCATTCTCCTTTGGCACTCTCTTTTGGCATTCTCCTTTACCATTGTCCTTTGCCATTCTCCTTTGGCACTCTCTTTGGGCTGTCATGGACATGAAATGTCTTTTCTCTGATTCAAAGGAGCGGGAGTATAAGCATTTGAGCACCCCCATGGGGTGTTTTTTTAAACTCCCTTCACATCAGCCGCCTCCTTCAGAGCTCATTCCAAAATGGAAGAATGGGAATAACTTCCTCTGGAAACAACACCACTCTATAGCGGGAAAAGCAGGCTTAATGCCTGTAGGTTGAAAACACAACTTGCGCAGCTATTATAGAATTTATATAGCCCTTGCATAAGAAAGAATCGAAGCCACATGGCCTTAGCAATGTTGTTGAGTGCTCAAGTGGTTTTCCTTTAAAGCTTGCATTTGCTACGCCCATCAGCGTTTGCCTCTAAAAAGTTGCCCCAAAGCTAACAACCTAGCAGGTGAATTCCTCTTATGAATGACTCTTCTGACGATACAGATTTTCAGTCCCAGCCTGAGGACCCAACAACTCCTGAAAAGGAAACCACTCCCCAGGGAAATGCCCCAGCGCCTGCAGAAAACGAAGGCAATGATGCAGAGGGTGACGACGAAGCAGAAACACAACCTTCTTCAAACTCAAAGCGAAAACGCAAACGCAGGCGCCGCAAAAACAACCCCATCCTCTTCTCTCCCGACGGACAAGCCTATCGCATGGTTGTTCAGCCGGATGGGCAACGCGTCCAGGTTTTTTTGACACCACAGGAATTGCAGCAACACCAACAACGGGTTCTCCAGCAACAGACACAACGCACTCCCTCTGAAAATGTACCTTCACCTGTTGTGACTGTCGAAGGCGTGCTTGACATTGACGTAAAAGGCCCCAACGCTTTTTTGCGACAACTGAAACGCAACTTGCTTCCCGGAGGGGATGATCCTGAGTTGCCCAAAAACCTTGTCCAAAAACTAAAACTGCGCCCCGGCCAATATATTTCTGCTCAGGCACTCGCCAAAGGCAACAAGCGAATTATCCAACGTGTTGACATGGTAGAAGGGTTTCCCCTGGAGCAAGCGACAAGGCTTCCTCATTTTCAAGATCTCACCTCCATCGACCCCATTGAGCAATTGAGACTCGAGCACTCTCACAGAGAAATGGTAACGCGCGTGTTAGACTTGATTGCACCACTTGGCAAAGGGCAGCGCGCTCTTATTGTTGCACCTCCCAAGACGGGCAAAACCATCATGCTGCAACGCATTGCCCAAGCACTTCTCGTCAACCATCCAGAAACACACATTATGGTTGTGCTCGTGGATGAACGCCCAGAAGAAGTTACCGACATGCGCCGCAGCATTCAGGCTGAAGTCCTCGCTTCCAGCTCAGACCGGCATGCGGCCGACCACCTCAAAGTAGCAGAGCTCGCACTGGAACGAGCTCGCCGAATGACAGAAAGCGGAAGAGATGTTGTTGTGCTGTTGGACTCGATCACCAGACTGGCACGCGCATTCAACAAAGAAGTCGACTCCTCCGGGAGAACACTCACAGGTGGCGTGGACTCGCGCGCTCTTGAACGACCAAAACGTATTTTTGGCGCAGCTCGCGCAACAGAAGAAGCCGGCACACTCACCATTATTGGAACTGCCATCATCGACACCGGCAGCCGAATGGATGAAGTCATTTTCGAAGAGTTTAAAGGCACCGGCAATTTAGAAATTACCCTCGACAGGTTGTTGGCAGAAAAACGTATCTGGCCAGCGGTGAATATTGCGCAGTCAGGCACGCGCAAAGAAGAAAAACTGCTGTCATTCAAAGAATATGAGAAAATTAAAAAACTCCGACAAATGCTTTTTCAAGTCAAACCCGTCGAAGCCATGGAAGCATTGATAAAACGTCTGTCTCGCTATACCTATAATGATGAGTTTTTAGATGAGCTATGAGCCGTTGCTTTATGTCCGCACTCCCCATCCATTGTAATTATCATCAAACACGACCAGGCGTTGCCGTTTGCGTTTCCTGTTATTGCGTCATTTGCGCAGAATGTACAACCCAATTCGACGGCATTCACCGCTGCACCTCCTGCCTTGAATATTTTCTCTCCGCATTTTCTGCCCCACTGAGTTTGCGCAATGACTGGGGAATCGCTGGTGCCCTTGGAGCTGGATTGGCATTGGCAAGCATGTTCGGCATGACGCTTTTGGTTGCTTATTGCCTCTCAATTTTTTTTGCGCCTACCCTAGGGTGACTCGTGGCCGTAGACCCAGCAGAGCTTCGATTGCCCAATGCATTAGCAACCTTCGATGCAGCTATTCACCTGGGCATGCGCGATGCGAGGCTTTGGTCCATCACCTTGCTTCCAAGTGCAGCTTTGTTGGCAGCTTTCATATTTTGGATGGATGCCATTCGGCTGAATTCAAATGTGGGCTGGGCTTCAGCCTTGCTTTGCCTGGCCTGGTGCTTCCGCGCGTGCGGACAAGGCGCTGCCACTCACTATGTCAACAGCCTGCTTTTTGAGCAAAACAGTGCCGAGTTTCTGGCATGCTGGAAAGCGGCCTTTGCCCGTCTGCCCAGCTTGGTTTTTGCAGCAGGAATGTGCTTCTGGCTGAACACCTTCATTTTTTGTCTGAGCGGGGGTTTGCTCTTCATTTGGCTCAATGCACATTTTGTGGCCTATGGCGTCGCGCAACAAGGCCAAGGAAAAACCTGGTCCCTATATTCCACCTGCTCTCGAGCACTGGCTCCCCTCCATTCGCAAACCATGGGGCTCAGCTTGTTTAGCCTATCCAACTTGATAATAATATTAGGCCTTATTCAATCCACCGCATGGGGGCTTGAACTCCTCAATCAACTCATTGGCATCAACACCAGTTTCTTTGTGCAACTGACTTCCTCCAAAAACCCCTCCTGGTATTTCATTGTTGCCATGGTTGCTTTTGGGCTTTTTGAGCCTATCCGAGCCTGTCTGACAAGCTTGCTCCTGGCCAGTGCACGCACGCGACGAGAAGGGTTGGATTTGTCAGGCGCCATTGAACGTCTTCCAAGGCGAAACAAGTTTATAGGCACCTCTTTGGTTTTGGTTTGTTTTTTGCCAACATTGGCAAACGCGGAAGCTTCTTCCGCGTGGAATCAGCAACTGCAGACATTGACACAAAACTGCCCTCAAACATTCCAACCCGTTCTTCGCTTCATTGAGCAAGCCCACCAAATATCCCCACAAGCAACAGAATATTGGATTGATTTTCTCAGCGAAGAAGAGAGCTGTGAACTCATTCAAAGAGAGCTTGCACTCGCCATTCAACCCCTCAGGCAGCTCATTAAGCATTCGGCAACTGTGGAAGAGTCGCAGCCCACCCAAATGGCAGAGCGCATTTTAAGCCAAGACGAATTTCAACAGGCACAACCTAAGCCTTCAAACCCAATAAAAAAAGAAAATACGAGCTCTTGGTTGGGACGCTTGTTTGAATGGCTCTTGGAAACTCTAAACAAGTTTTTTAAAAAAAATACTCCTCATGAAACCTCATCCTATGAGCCAGCAAGTCCATTTAAAAATTTCTCCATTGGAGGATGGGCAACTGTTGCACTGGTCGTTGGGTTAGCCATCGTCGTCATCATCCTCTATTTTATTTTTCTTTCTCCTCACAAAAAAAAGACTTCTGACAAACAGGAAACAGCACTTTCAAAAACAAATGAGCTTGAGCATGCATTCACGAAACCTGTTTCTCACTGGATTGCTCATGCAGAAAAACTATGCACAGAAGGGCAATTCCGAGAAGCCATCCGCAGCCTCTATTGGGGGGTTCTGGTTCAAACACAAAATAACGGCCAACTTGATTTTGAGCCAACGCTCAGCAACTTTGAAAACCTAGAGCGTTTCCGCGGCTCACAAGAAACCAAAAAAGACTTTAAACGAGCCATTCTGGGGTTTGAATTTTCGTGGTATGGGGGCCGAGCCATAAACGCTTCTACGTTTGTAGAATACAAAAATCTGTGCCAACGGATTCTAACTGCTGAGAGCTCCAGTGCGTGACAGATTTCCATGGATAGCTGTGGGCATTCTCCTCGCGAGCTATGTTGTGTGGAACTACCTCGCTTCCAGTGCAAAACGCTCAGAGCACGCGGAAACTTTATCCACCTACCGCGCTCTGCCTGATGGTGCGCGCGGAATCTTCTTGCTTGCCCAATCCAACCACCTTCCTGTCCGGCGCAGCCAAATACCCTTCAAACAAATGTCTGAAAAAGACGCCCTCATCATCCTTGGTGCAAATCTCCAAAAACCTCAGGATGAGCCTGCATGGCGCACTTCAGAAAGCGAAGTCGACACTCTTCTTCGGTTAATCCAAAATGGAATGACTGTGGTTTTTGTCATCCACGGTTCTGCAACCAAGGACAGCCACCCTCAAAACGCTGGCCTTGAATCTCTGCCCAATGAGGCAACAGAGGAATTTCTTAACGCATTCGACATTCAGCTCTTTAAAGTTGAAGAAGACGAGCTTCCCTCGGAAATTTTGTTCCCGGCTTTCCCAAGCCCTTATTTAATGGGGGTTAACAAACTCAAAGCCACCCCAACTTATTTCATTCAGTTCAACCCAACAAAAGCGTTGCCATTGCTCTCTGTCAACACCCCTCAGGGGACAGAACACGCGGCCATCATCGCTCCTCGGGGAAAAGGGAAACTCATTTTTATTGCCGCCCCTGCATTGGCTGCCAACCAAAACCTCCTCTCTGAAGACAATGCGGGGTTTTGGTTGCGCATGGTGCAAACACTCGCAAAAGAAAGTCGAACCATTTTGTTTGATGAATTTCACCACGGCTTTGAGGAAAAAATCACCATCGCAAAACTGGGCACCGGGCACAACCTTCAATATGTCATCCTCCAACTCATTTTAGCTGCCATGTTGTGGTTTTTCTCTCTCAAATATTTTGGACGTCCCAAGGCCTCTGCTGGTGTGGCTCAATATGAAAGCACTATTTATTTCCAGGGCCAAAGTCATGTGTTGCAGGCAGGCAAGCACTATTCCCACGCTGCCAATGCCATTGTACAACGGCTTTCAGAAGAATTAAGCCAACATTTTTCTATTCAGCTGCAAACGCAGACTTCAGCGCTTGTTGAATGTTTAAACGCTCTGCATGAAAAAAAAGCAGCCCAGGCTTTAGCGGCTTTAAGCCAGGCAGCCACTGAAGTTCAATCAAACAAATCGCTGGTTGCTCTTGCACGTCAAGCAACTGCCATTCGACAACATTTCTTCGCTAAGAAAGACAAAGAAAATGAATCTGGATAGCTTGGTGTCAACCCCCGCCCAACAATCGCTTGAAACCATATCTCGTTTTCGAGAGCTGGTTTTCAATGAGCTTCGCAAACTCATTGTGGGGCAAGAGCATGCGTTGGAGCTCATGCTCTGCGCTCTGTTGTCAAGAGGCCATGCGTTGCTTGAAGGCGTTCCTGGTGTTGCAAAAACATTGATGGCCAAGACGCTGGCCTCATCCATCGATGCCAGCTTCAAGCGCATTCAGTTTACGCCGGACTTGATGCCTGCGGATATTTTAGGGACCAGCGTGTTTGACTTAAAAACTCAGGCATTTTCACTTGTGCATGGGCCTATCTTCACAGATATTTTGCTTGCAGATGAGATTAACCGCGCCCCTGCCAAAACCCAATCCGCATTGCTGGAAGCCATGCAAGAGCGCACGGTTTCCATCGAAGGAAAACAAATAGCTCTTGGCCCTCTCTTCAGTGTATTCGCAACTCAAAACCCAATTGAATCCGAAGGAACCTATCCTCTTCCTGAGGCACAATTGGACCGGTTTATGTTCAAAATAGAAATTGGGTATCCAACGGAAGAAGAGGAAGACGCCATTTTGGCTTCAGCAAATGTTGGAGCCTATTCAAAAGAAACCCATATCACCATCAATGCTGTTGTTTCCCCCAGTGAAATTCTGCAAGCACGCACAGCACTCATCCATGTTCGCGTCGAACCCAGCATCCTCCAATACATTCGCCAACTTTTAACTGCAACTCGCCAATCTTCCAGCATCCGTCTGGGAGCTGGCCCCAGAGCTGGAGTGCATTTGCTGCTCGCCTCAAAAACCTTGGCTGCATTAAGAGGATTTGATTTTGTAACTCCAGACATTGTACGCGCGCTCATCCACCCTGTTTTGCAGCATCGCCTCCTCCTTTCTGCTGACGCTGAGCTTGGTGGAGAAACAGCGAAACACGCGTTGAGCCAAGTCGTTGATAAAATCGATGTCCCCAGGTGAAGTGATGATCTTCTCACGATGGCTCTGGACAACGTTGGCACTGCTATCCATCCCAACACTGCTTGGAGGATTTTTTCCAGGGCTTCTGGGCATTGTCCTTGGAATAGATGCTTTTTTGGTTGCCCTTATTCTTGTCGATGGTTGGCTTCTTAAAAATATCCAGATTGACGCTTCCCGCATTTTGCCCCCTAAAATGCTGGTTGGCGTTTCTAACAAAATAAAAATTCGCGTCCGACATAACAGCAAACGAGTTGTTCAAATCGACCTGGTTGATGATTTTCCTGATTTGTTTTTGAGCGCCACGCGCAAATTAAAGGCAGATATTCAACCCAAAACATGGACCACCCTCTCTTATATGGTAAAACCTCTGCAGCGTGGCCGCTTTGCTTTCTCCACTCTGCACATTCGTATTCGTGGGCCGCTCGGAGCGGTATGGAAACAAATTGAAATACCTCTTCCTGAATGGGTTACCGTTTTCCCAGATTTGCGTGGCCCTCAAAAATTATTGACTGCAGATGCTCTTCTCAATTTTTCCAACCTCGGCATACGCAATTTTCGACAGGATGGAAGTGGAACGGAATTTTCTCGTTTGCGTGATTATTCGCCCGGAGATTCGCTGAGAGATATAGACTGGAAGGCGACTGCCAGACATCGCAAACCCACAACACGCGTTCATGAATCAGAACGCTCACAGTTGGTGCTTATTGCTGTTGATGCAAGCCGAGTCATGGCTCCTCTTGTCAAAGGCACATCCAAGTTGGACCATGCCATCAATGCAGCGCTGTTTCTTGCATTCGTTGCACTTAAAAACAAAGACCGCGTTGGGCTCATTGTTTTCTCAGACGAGCTCATCTCTTATGTGCCACCACGAAGCGATAGAGAAAACTATAAATATATTGCCGATGCACTTTATAAAGTGAATTTGCACCTCTCCTATTTTGACTGGAACCATTTCTTTCTTGAAACAAGCAAACGCATTAGACGCCGCTCGTTGCTATGTGTTTTCACGGACACTGGAGAGGAAGAACATTTTGGAAATATGCACAAAGTATTTCCTCTTTTGACAAAACGCCACCTCTCACTCTGCCTCAATATTAGAGACGCTATCCATAGAGACATTCTTTATCAAACTCCAAAATCTCCAGATGAAGCTTGGCAATATGCCGTGGCTTCTGAAACGCTCTCACGTCGGGAGCTTTTCAAGAAACAAATAGAGCGTCAGGGAACTGTTGTTGCGGATGTTGAACACGACCAATTGCCTCTTGCCGCAGTTAACCATTATTTAGAAGCAAAACGGCGTGGACTCCTATAGCTTGCCAAACTGGTTTCAATGGAGGCGAGCTAAAGCTTGCCTCACGAAGAGCTTCTGTCAAAGGGGAAGCGGTCCAGGCAATTTATCCACAGAAAGCTTCATGGCTTTCGCAAGAAGCGGCGCTCCATTGAGCAGCTTCACATCCATGGTGAGCACCCAAATGCTTGGCAAAAATTCTGGATAAGAAGCCACACGTTGAAAATCTTTTTCTGTCGTTATGAGGAGTGCCTGCATTTTCTCCGCTTGTTTAACAACACAACTTATTTCTTCTTTTGAAAAAGGATGATGATCCTTAAAAAAACAATTTCCGACGATATTTGCACCTAGCCTTTCTAAGGATTGTATAAAGGCTGATGGTCTGGCCAACGCACTTAAAGCGAAAACTTGTTTTTGCTTCAAATGCTCAACAGGAAAATGCTGATGAGAATTCCATAAACCCGACAAATAATGCTCTGCCTCTATTGGAGAAGACATTCCAAGTCGGTTGGTTGAATATGTCTTTCGAAGCCATAAAAAACTTGCCCGACATAAGGATGATTTTTTTTCTCGCAAAGGCCCACAAGGGAGCAAATGGCCATTGCCAAAACCAACAGCTTCATCCAAAACAACAATATCCACATCCCTGTGCAAGCCTCGCGTTTGGAAACCATCGTCAACAATGAGATAGTTTGCCCCCGCTTTGCAAGCACGCTTGGCCAACTCCACCTTATTGGGACCCACCCAAACAAACACACCTGGACAACGCAAAGCAATCATCCTCGGCTCATCACCCATTGCCTCAGCATTGGGCACGCTTTTTTCTTCTGCGCGCACACAAAAAATCTCTCGAGAGTTTCTTCCATAGCCTCTTGAAAGAACGGCAACCTTATGTCCACAAGCCTTCATCCAATTGGCGAGGAAAATAACGGCTGGTGTTTTTCCGGCTCCTCCAACATGAATGTTTCCAACGGAAACCACAAAAGCCCCAGAGACAACTTTGGGTTTTCGAATTCCCAACGTGTACATCCAATTTTTCAAAGCAACAATGGATGCAAACAACAATGAGAAAGGCAAAAGCAGAAAGGCAAAAAAATAGCCAAAGCCTTGCAACGGCTTATACCAAAATTGCTCAAGTTTGGAATGCACTTCTCCCTCGAGCTTTTTCATAAAGTTCTAATATCCCCTTGGCTATTTCCCATTTGGATGGCACCACAACTTCTCTTCGCCCTTTCCTTCGGTGCGCATTCAAAATGCTCTCCTCATTCGGCTCAACAACTTCATCTACCCAAGCACTTAAGGCTCCTTGTGCAACACCCAATATGCGGACTCCACAAGCACGTGCTTGCACCGCCGCCCTCGCCGCATGGTCATTCCCTAGCCCTAAAATCCAAACCTCATCGAGCGCTTTTAACACCTCAACAAATTTTTCCTGAGTTTGGTAACCCAAAAATAAGACGCTCTCTTCTATTTCAAGTCGCCGCGCTTCTAGCCTTAACTTATTCTCTAAAACACCGTCTCCAGCCAAAACAAACTGAGCTTGCGGAAATTCTGCACTCAACGCCTTAAATGCGCTGAGTCCAAGCATGTGTCGGCGAGATTCCTGAAATGTTGAAATCATCCCAACAACCGGGTTGCCCTGAAATCCAAGTTGTTTCCTCAAAGCCAAAATGCTCAACGCAGGGACAAACGCATCATCAATAATAGGCGCATGCAATATGCTGCTGACACCTGGGAAACGGAGCTTTAGTTCCTTCAGCATTTCGGGTGTGGCCACCGTAAATGCATCCGCTTTAGGCGTCCAACGGTTTAATGAACGAGGCGCGTGAAACGAACGCACCAATACACCCCATTTGGGCCTCGCAAGACGCGTCACCCAATGATCGTGACTGAAGTGGCAATGCAATATATCCACATTCAATGAGTGCAGCCGAGCAACGTCCTTCCATGGACCCCAAAACGAAGGCTTAACAGACAACTCGAGACCAGACTCATCCAATAAACCCAAAGAGCGAAACCGAGCTGCTGCCAGCTCTTCAGAGTGTGCCCGCTGACGTCTTCTGTCAATCGCAACAGAAACAGAGTGTCCAAGGCTTCGTTGAGCTAAAGCCAGTTGCGCAATAAACTCGGCAGGACCACTAAAAAATGGGCTCGCAAATAAATGCAAAATGCGCAAGCTAGTCCCCATGCGTTTTAAGGCATTCTCTTAAAAAATAAACGTTGCGCTCGCTTGCTCCAGAAACTTGCTCCACTGCTGCCTTCGCCATTTTTCCCAATTGCCGGAGCTCATCTGACTGAGCGAGAAGTTTAGAGAGCACATTCTCTAAATTCTCCTTGCTGTTCACTTGAACGCCCCCCCTGCCAACCAAAACAGCAACGCAATCCTCAAAATTTTTCATGTGGGGACCAAAAAGAACGGCCCGCCCTTGAGCTGCTGGTTCCAAAATGTTCTGCCCACCTCGAGAAACAAAAGAGCCTCCAACAAAAACCACTTCCGAAAGTTGATATGCTTTTGACAACTCGCCCATTGTATCCAAAACAACAACATCCACTTCTCCAGAAACAGCTCGGCTGCGCCGTTTCACTTTCAATTTATGTTGGCTCGCCAAATCACAAACTCGATCAACACGATCGATATAACGAGGAGCCAAAACAAGTCGAAGCGTCTGAAACTTTGAACGCAGTCGCAAAAACACATCCAACAACAACTCTTCTTCTCCCTCATGTGTGCTTCCCGCAACTAAAATTCGTGCACCCGCAGGAAAACCAAATGCACAACGAAGTGCTTCCAGCTCTTCTTCTGAGCCCGTGTCAGCCAATACATCAAACTTCGTGCTTCCAGTGACCACAGTCGCCTCAGGGCGTGCCCCCAAAAGACGAGCTCGTTTTAGCCCCTCTTTCTCTCGCATCATCAATGCATCAAATGCAGAAAGTGAAATTCCAGACAATGCCAATAAAAGACGATAGGCACTCAGACGCTCTTTGGAAAAACGCCCATTGGTAAGCGCTATTTTTGCTCCATGAGCCTTCGCTTCCCAAATGAGGTTTGGCCACATTTCTGTGTATTCCAACACAAGAAGCTCCGGGGAAATGTGACGAATAGCCCTGCGCACGGCACATTCAATATCCCAAGGAGCAAAAACAATGGCATCCACATGTTTCTCAAGGCGGCTATGTGCCATGAAACGACCACTGTTCGTCAAGGTTGAGAGCACAATTTTTCGGTCCGGACATTGCTTGCGCATGAGCTTCACCATCGGCAACAAACTCAACAAGTCTCCTGCGCTGGCCCCATGAAACCAAATGCACCCTTCCATTTTTTCTAAAAACAATTCTTTTGGATAAAAACCCAAGCGCTCTTTCCATCCCATGCGTGTCTTGCGGCTGAGCAAAAGAAGGGGAGAAACCAAAAAGAATGTAATATAACTTAAAAATACATAAAGAGCTCGCATCCTTAGCTCCTTGTTTGGCCTGCGCAATAGTCTGCATAAATTCCACCAGAAGTGAGCAACTCGGCATGCGTTCCTGATTCTATAATGCGGCCTCCTTCGAGAACACAGATCTGATCTGCTTTTTGAATTGTCGCTATGCGGTGCGCAACAACAAAAGTCGTTTTGTCTTTCCACGCCTCCTCTAAAGCCATCTGAAACTCACGCTCGCTTTCTGCATCCAAATTGCTGGTGGCCTCATCCAAAACCAAAATGGGGGCATCCGACAACAATGCGCGAGCAAGGCAAAGTTTCTGTCTTTGACCTCCGCTCAGCCAAAACCCCTTCTCTCCTATGCGTGTGTCAAGCCCATCCGGAAGCTGACAAACAAACTCATGCAACTGAGCCACTTTCAACGCCTGCTCCACTTCTTCCAATTGGGCTTTGGGCTTTGCAAGCAGAAGATTTTCTAAAATGCTTCCAGAAAATAACATCGCCTCCTGCGTCACCAATGCAAACTTGGAACGTATTTCTTGCAAACAAAACTCTTCCAATAAAACACCTCCTATCAAAATTCGACCTTTTTGAGCCTTCTCAAACCCCATCAATAAATGAATAATGGTGCTTTTTCCTCCTCCACTTTGCCCCACCAACGCGGTAATGCCTCCCTGCGGAATTTTAAAACTTAAGTGCTCAAGAACTTGCCTTTCTCCCCAAGAAAAACTCACATCCTCAAATACAATGTCAAACACAATGCCCTCTTCCATTTTTAGGGAGGATGCTTTTGAAGGAAGCCCCGTTTCCTTCTCTTTCTTGGGTGAAACCGCCAAAATGCGCTCAAGCGCCGTCGCTGCCGGAATCGCAAGTTGGCTGAGGCGGCCTAACTCTTTGGCAGGGTGGTAGATGAGAAGCAATGTCGCTACAAAAGACAAAAGCACGTCGGTCTCCAGCCACGAAAAACTGCCAACTCCGGCCAAAATAACAGCCAATGCTATCGCTATAAGAATTTCCATCAACGCCGGCCCTTTGGCGCGCGTCCACGCCGCATGCCTGAGAGCTTTGCTTGTTTGCGTTGCACATTTCTCAAAACGACGCTGCTCAAAAGCTTCAGCTCCATAGGCCTGCAAACTTCGAAGCGTCGCTAGGCTCTGCGCAACTTGTGCGGCAACAACGCCTTGGCTTATTTGGCTCTCACGCATGCGCGCCATCAACTTCCGCATCCACCGAATTGCAGGGAAAACAATAAGGGGAATGGCAAGGCACAACCCAAGAGAAAGTTGCCAAGAAAGAAAAAATGCCACGCACAACAACACCACAACTTGAATGGAATCCCTCAACCAAGAAGCAATGGTCCACGTGGCCGCAGCTTCAACAGCAGAAATATCCGTGGAAAACCGACTGAGCAAATCCCCCACTTGCAGCTGGCTGGTTTGGCTTGGACTCAGTTGCAAGGCATTTAAAAAAAACTGCCTCCTCAAATCCGAAACCGTCAATTCACCAAACCAACCCGAAAAATAAAATTGACCTAAATAGGCCAAGCCCTTCACCGCCCCCACCACAATGGCTATGCCTGGCAACAACCAAGCCAATTTCTCCTTGGGCAAAGCCGCAACCTCAGGCCAATAGCGGGACAACAAACCCAGGCCTTCTGCACCACCCGATAAAACAAACTGAATGGCCGGGCCCATTAAAAAAGCCAAAAGCCCTGTCGCCATGCCAAGAATTGCCATGAAAACAAACGAAATGGCCAGGCTGCGCCAGTGAGGCTTCCCTAAAACCAAAAGACTTATAACTGAAGACCATATGCTTTGCTGCATGCTTTGCTGCACGTTTTCTTGCATAGCACCTCTCGAAGGCTTTACTTGTTTGGCTCTAACCATTAATTCTGCAGCATGGATGTCCTTGTTGTTGCCGGAGAAGTTTCCGGAGACCAACATACTGCCCGCGTTATTGCCTATCTCAAAGCATTTTGCCCAAAGGCTCGTTTCTTTGGAATGGGGGGCAGGAAAATGCAAGCTCAGGGTGTGGAGCTGTTGGTGCCTCTGGATGAAATATCCGTCATGGGAATCAGCGCCGTCATCCCCAAACTCCCCAAAATTTTTGGTGCACTCAAAAAACTTTCTCTGGAAGCTCAAAAAAGAAAGCCTGTGGTTGCGCTGCTGGTGGATTTTCCAGACTTCAACACCCGCCTTGCCAAACGCCTCAAAGCCATGAAAATCCCCGTTGTCTGGTACATCAGCCCAAGCGTGTGGGCATGGCGCAAAGGCAGAATCAAAACCCTGTCCAAAGTCACCGACTCCCTGCTGTGTATTTTGCCGTTTGAGCCTGACTTCTATAAAGGAAGCGGTGTCAACACCCATTTCGTCGGCAACCCCATTGCTGAACAAATGCCAAGCATTAAACCTCAAGCAGATTTCAAAAAAACGCTAGGCCTCTCTTTGAGAGCTCCCTTGCTGGCCCTCGTCCCGGGAAGCCGACGTATGGAGATCCACAGAATGCTCCCCGTCTTCGTCAAGGCCGCAAACCTCATCGCTAAACACATACCTCGTTTGGAAATTGTCATTCCTCTTTCACCCAACCTCCCCCAGGAGATGCTTGCTCCACACCTCCAAAAGCTGATTCCTCCATACCACCTCCGCAGTGAGCGTCTGAGCGAAGTCGTCGCTACAGCCCATGTCGCATTGGTCACTTCCGGAACAGCAAGCTTGGAAACAGCACTCATGCGCATTCCTATGGTTGTGGCCTACCGCATGTCATTTCTCAACTGGTGTGTCGCCAAATGCCTTATACGCATAAAACATTTCAGCTTGCCTAACCTGGCTTTCGGAAAACCCATGGTCCCCGAATTGGCACAATTCAAAGCCACCCCTCGAAACCTTGCAGCTCATGCGCTCGCTCTCTGGGAAGGTGAAGCTCGAGAAAAAATGCTTGAGCAATTAGAGGCGCTGGCTGCCCAGCTTGGAGCAACCCCCACCTCCCTTCGCGTCGCAGAGCACCTCCTTCACTGGCTTAAACCACCTGAAGAAAAATTGCTCGAAGCGCTTGCAAACTCCCCCAAAACAGCCGTGTCCCCGTCTAAAATTTGCTAGGCTGGTTCAAAGTTGAATTGATTCTCCAGACTGGTTTCAATTGAGGAAAGCTTTAGCTTGCCTCACGAAGAGGTTATGTCAAAGTGGAAGCGGCTTAGCGACGTCGGTTGATGCTGATGTTCATCAGCAGACCCATCGCTAGCATGGTGCTCAGCATGGAGCTGCCTCCATATGAAAAAAGGGGAAGCGTTATTCCTGTCACAGGCAAAAGCCCCGTTCCCATGCCAATGTTTTCAAAAATCTGCCAAAACAACATTGCGGAAAACCCAACGGCCACAAATGCACCGAAGCGATCTCTCGAGCCATAAGCCACCAGCAGAATGGAAACAAAAACAATTCCATATAAGATGATTAAAGCCAGGCAAGCGACAAAGCCTTGTTCCTCTGCCCACACCGAAAAAATAAAATCCGAATGCTGCTCCGGCAAATAGCGCAAGCCCGATTGAGAGCCTCTTTGCCAACCCTTTCCAGTTAAACCACCGGAGCCAACAGCAATGCGCGATTGGTGTTGGTGATAATTTGCCCCGCGCAAGTCTGTCTCCGGAGAAAGCCACCCTGAAACGCGAACATCCTGGTGAGGTTTCAAGCCTCGACGGACAAGAGTCCATCGTGGCTCAGACTGTTCTCGAACATAATCATTCCACAAAACACCCACAACAGCTATTCCCGCCAAACACAATGTGAGAACAACCGTCCACCGGAGCTTGGCAAACACCATCATGCTCATCGCTGTCAGAAGCATCATCAGCGTTGTCCCCAAATCAGGCTCCTTCAAAATAAGCACTGCTGGGACAAGAGTGACGATGGTTGGAATCAACAACCGCCTAAAACCATAGGTTGGAGATTCTGGCTTAAAGTCGTCATGAAATAACTTTGCCAACATCATCACCAAACTCAGCTTCATAAATTCGGCAGGCTGCACACTCCACGGTCCAATGAGAAACCAACTCGTGGCTCCCTTGGCTTGATGTCCAAAAAACCTCAGCGCAACCAAAGCAGCCAAATTGAGAAAATAAACAGGCACAACCATGCGCCGAACCCAGCGATAGTCCAACAAGGCAACGATGATGGCCGCAACCAAACTCACCACAAGAAACGTGGCTTGAGCACCTGCCAAAGGTGCATGAGACGCACGCGAAGCAGACGCCATGTTCCACAAACCAATAACAGCAATAAGCAACATGGAGCCAATCAAACTCCACGGCCAGTTTGCGAACATCCGTTTTTCAATGCGTACCTTCATGAGTTTTATTCAATTCCGAAAACTTATTTTGTGCGAATTGAGAAGCATTGCCCGGCAATGCCGGAGGAACCTCATCCGTTTTGTAGGGAAACTCTGGAGAGCCGAGCCCTGTTTCATCCAATTTTTTGAGCTCAAAATATTTTTCAATAATCTTCATCGCAATGGGAGCAGCATCTGAACTTCCATGCCCCCCATGCTCATTCAAAACCAGAACGGCAATCTCAGGTTCATCGACAGCAGCAAATGCGGCAAACCAAGCATGGTCTCTCTGAAAAAAAGGAATTTCCTCTTTCTTCAGTCGCTTCTTTCCAAGGCGAGCAACTTGAGCTGTTCCTGTTTTGCCTGCAACTCGAATATGAGAAAGCCTATATCGAAACGCCGTCCCTCCTGTTTCATTAACCACCGCACTCAAAGAGTCGACCATCAGACGGTATTCCTTTTCTGTCATTGGAATATGGTGGACTATTTTTGGAGAAAACTCTTTCAAAACGCGTCCATCCAAAGACTCCACCCTTCTGACAAGTTGAGGTTGAAAGAGTGTTCCTTTGTTTGCAATGGCGGCATAGAGCATCGCGGCCTGCAAAGGCGTGGTGTTGACGTCTCCTTGACCAATGGCGGTGTTGAGAGCCATTCCTTTTGAATAGCCACCAGGTGTCATGCTGTCATGGTAAGCAGAATCAGGCATAACCCCCGCTGCCTCAGATGAAATGCCCAACCTGCTGGGTTGACCTAAACCAAACAACCTCGCCTCTTCTGCTATGGCATCAATCCCCATGAGATCGGCCGCTCTATAAAAATAGGTGTCGCAACTTTTCTGCATGGCTGACTTTGCATTGACAAATCCATGCCCTGAATCCTTGTGGCAACGCCAGGTGCGTGAACCCAGGCGATATCCCCCTAAGCAATTGACAAGCGTATGCTCATTCATAACTTCTGTGCGCAGCGCTGCCAGCAAACTGATCGGCTTGAAAATGGAACCTGGATGATAATGTTGTTGCGTTGCTCTCAGCAACATGGGCTGCATCGGATCATTAAACAACTCAGCAAGCACTCTTGAAGACTGCCGCCCAACAATGAGGTTTGGATCAAACGAGGGCTTCGAAAAAAGCGCAAGCAAAAACCCCGTCTTCACATCAACGACAACGGCTACGCCGGCTTCAGCTTTTTCAAAGGCCTGCTCCACAGCGGCCTGCAGGCGCAAGTCAAGAGACAACACCACCGTATTCCCCGGAACAGGAGCAGCCTCACGACGTTCAATAATGTTGTTTTGGTCATCGCGCACAACCTGGCCACGCGCATTAACAACCACTTTTTTCCAACCATCCACCCCGCGAAGCTCCTCTTCAAATGCACGCTCAATCCCTGTACGCCCAATAAAATCTCCAGGTGCATAAACAGGACGCTCTATTCTCGTCTTCTGCCGACTGTCTTCAAGCTCTTGACGGGTTACTTCATTCATATAACCCGTTAGGTGAGCAAGAAGCGCTTTGGCTCTATAGTGCCGCTGTGGAACAACTTCAATTTCTACTCCAGGCAACTCCTGCAAACGCGCATTGAGTATATCCAACTCATTTCTGGCTAGATCGCCGGAAACCATCATGGCTTGATAGCGCAAGAGGCCTGTCGCCTCCTGAATCTGCTTAGAGATTTTTTCAAAATGCGCATTATCCCAACGAAGCCACTCCGCTAACCGAGGCAATACTTCTCGAATGCACTCCAAACAAAAAGTAGGTGTTATATATACGTTGAATGAGGGACGCCCTTCGACAACAATTTGGCCTCTTGAATCTCGGATTTGCCCACGCGGCGCGCGGATGCGCACGTCCTTCCACTGGTTGTCTTGAGACAAGGCAAGAAACTCATCGTGGCGCACAACCATGAGGCGATAGAGGCTGATAACCAATATAAGCAGCCCCACCATAAAAAAAGCCCCCAGGGCAATATAGCGCACCCGCAGCTCTTTGCCGGCAGCATGTTTTCCAAGGCGCATAAAATATTAATGGATATAAACTTCTTTGCTTTCTTGACGAGGATAAAGTCGATTTAAAAATGGCCACAACAAGGCGGCAGAACAGAGGGCAACGAAGGCTTCAAAAGGCAAACTGGCCAAGGGCCATGCGGACAACTCATTGGGTTTGGCCGTAAGCCATGACAAAAAACAACCCAACAGGGTGCACAGCGAAGAAACCATCGCGGTGAGCAAGGAGTAGTGCATGGGTTTTCGAACCTCAACCCAATGCACAAGCATGCGTGTGCACAAAAAACCCAAAACGCCCAAAAACACATAAAGCCAAGTCGGGCGGCCCGTAAATACATCGGCCATATAGCCTATGGCAAAGGCAAGCGCTGCACCTTTGGCTCCCGGCAAGCGAAGACCTGCAAAAACAACAAATGCAGCCGTTGTTTCCAGGCGCGTCAATTGAAGCCCCAAGGACTTGACGATGACAGACTGAGCAGCCAGGACAACCAAGGCCAGCAACAAATAAACTATAGCCCTCACTTCAAAACTTCCTTTCCAAACCCATAGGCCACGGCAGCTTCCGGCAAAAGCAAAACCTCTTCAAGACGTTTTAAATCCGCAGAAAGCTCAACATCCGCATTCAGAAACATCCCCGTCCCGCGTTGCACATTCTGAATGGTGCCCACCATAAGCCCCGGGGGAAAAATCCCATCCGTCCCTGAGGTGACCACCACATCTCCCTCGACCAGATCATCCGCCCGCAACACGTTGGTGACACTGAGCAGCTTTCCTCCTCCTGTCCCAACGACCGTAGCACGCACGCGCGAGCGTTGGACAACCGCAGCAACATGGCTTCGCGGATCGCTCACCAACATTGCATCCGAGGCATGAGCAATGGTTCGCACGACACGCCCAACAATTCCCGCAGGTGTCACCACAGGCATGTCAACGCGAACACCGTCCTTTTCGCCTCTATCCATTCGAAAAGACAAAAAATGAGGCGAGGGGTTGATGCCTATAACACGGCCGACAATTTCTGTGCTCGGTGTTGTGCGCGTATAAGCCAAAAACTCCCGCAAACGCTGGTTTTCCAGCTGCGTCTCCTCCAGCAAATACATTTTGGACTTCATCTCCCCCAGCTCAACCGTGCATTGGGTTTTTTCCTCCCGCGCTTGCCTGAGTGCCCAATGCTCTTCCACTGTGCGGAAAACACCTGCGCCTATCCATTCAAAACCCTTCTGGATGGGGACTGCAGCACTCAGCAAGCACTTGTCAACCTCATTGGGCAACCTGCCCTTGTGCCCCGTCGTCAAAAAAGCCAACAGGGGGCCCACCAACAGAAATACCACCAGCAGTTTCTGTTTGTTGTGCTTTAAAAGAGGGCGCATAAAAGGTTTTGTTCGTTTCGGCTACTTAGATATTTAACCACTTGCATGAACTACTTGCATGTTCCTGGTGTAGATTCTAGAGCTCTATCCTGACATTTTCGAGTTTTTGGTTCCAAATTATGAGCAAGCCCTTCAACTTCAAACGCATAGCCATCTTCACCTTCATTCTCGTCTTAGCCGCGGTCTTCACCCTGGAGTTCGGCCCTGGACAGCGGGGAACCACAGCACAAAAGGTTTCGGGTGAAGTTGTCGCCCTTGTCGGCAATAAAAAAATTACGCTGAATGACATTCGCCAAAACATCGACCCGGAAACGCAACAGCGCCTAAGCAGCCCTGAACTCGCCACATTCGTCGAGGGCTATTATCTCAGTATTTTAGATAGATTGGTTGATGCCGCCTTCTTGGAGCAACAAGCTCCCCGCGAGGGCATTGCCATCTCCAACGCAGAGCTGCTTGCCCACTTGCAGCAATATCCGCGGTTCCACAAAGAAGGCCGATTCGATCCAACAACCTACCAACAACAAATTACCCAATCCCGCCCAGGACGCACAACCGTCGCTTTTGAACAAGAGCTGCGCGCCGACATGGCTCGCGAGAAATTATACCAATTCCTCGGCCACTTAGGCTATGTTTCCGAAGAGGAAATACATGCCGAATATCTGCTGAGCGCCAATAAAGCCGATGTGCGCTTTGTGCGCTTTTCTCCAGCTCAACTGGCCGTCAACATCGGCAAGCCAACTCCAAAAGAACTTTCTAAATTTATTGAAAAAAACTTAAAAACCCTCGAGGAGGACTATCAAAAAAACATTGCAGAGCACACAGAGCCGGAGCGTTTGCGGCTGCGCCAAATTTTCATTGAGCGCCCGGCAAGCACGCCTGAAACGACGGAGCCTGCGCCAAAAGAGGCAGACGAGCTGGCCCGAAAAAAAGCAGAGGAACTGTGGACTGCTCTGCAACAAGGCGCCGATTTTGCGAGCCTGGCACGCAACTCCTCCGAGCAGCTGGAAACCAAAGACAAGGGCGGAGACATGGGCTGGGTGGAGGCTCCCCAATTGCCTCCCCTGCTGGCAAATACCGTTTTTAATATGAAAGTGGGTGAAACAAGCTCCCTTCTGGAAACCCAAAACGGCTATTTTATTTATAAAATTGAAGAGCGCAGCGAAAGCCACCCCAAGCCTTTCCCAGCGGTTCAGCAGGAAATTGCCCTCAGGCTGTGGACCCAACAAAAAAGTGAAATGCTCGCACGTACAGAAGCCCAAAAAGCTTTGGCAGAACTCTTAAATGGAAAACCTTTGGAGCTGCTTTTTCCGCCTACACCTGCTGAATTGGGGCAACTTGGCGCTTCCCTCCCTCCTCAACAGCCTGCCCAGGAAAAGCCCACAGCGGTTTCTACGGGTTTGTTTGGCATCAACTATAGCTCCATCCCCAAACTGGGTGAGGATGAAGCCCTCCAACGCCTCATTTTCCAAACCACAACACCAGGCCCCATCCGGGAAATCCAAACCTTAGGGAACGATCTTCTCGTCCTGGAGGTGCTGGAACGCCAACACCCCACCGAGGAGGGTTTTCAGAACGAGAAAAACAACCTCCGGGAAATATTGCAAAAATATAGGATGCAACGAGCACAGGCTGAGCTCATTCAACAAATGAAAGCGCAAGAGCAACCGCAGCTTTTTCCCGAAAAACTCAAAAGGCCTTCTCCTTCTGACTCATGAGCTGCGACCAGAGCATGCTTTGCGAGCGCATCGCCCAAGTGCAAACCAGCATTCACCAAGCTTGTTTGCGCTCAGGCAGAGCTCCCCACTCTGTGCAATTGCTTGCCGTATCCAAATACCAACCCACAACCCACATCCAACAAGCGTGGGAGCTTGGGCTTTTGCACTTTGGTGAAAATTATGCTCAGGAGCTGAGGGATAAGGCTGCGCAACTCCATGGACTCCATGCCCTCAAATGGCACGCCATTGGGCCTGTGCAAAAAAAAAATGCAAAATATATTGCCCAATCCGCTTGGGCATTCCATGCACTTGACGACTTGGGCCTTGCAGAAAAACTTTCCCAGCAACGCCAAGGTGAGCCTCTGCGCTGCTTCATTCAACTCAATGTAGCCGATGAGCCTCAAAAAAGCGGCATTCAACCGGCAAAGCTTGCCTCCTTCCTCGAAGCCCTTTCCACTTTGCGTGGACTGTCCATATGCGGACTTTCTTGCTTGCCACCATTCTCTAAAGAGCCTGAAAAAAGCCGACCCTATTTTAAAGCTTTGGCGGCATTGGCCCACGCACATCAACTCAAGGAGCTTTCTATGGGGACAACTCAGGACTTTCACATTGCCATTGAAGAGGGGGCAACATGGGTGAGGGTGGGCACAGCTCTCTTTGGGGGACGTCCCAACAACGCTGGAAGGGGAGCCCAAGGGACATGAGTGTGCGAAAAACCTTTTGCATAGGCCTATGCCTGGCCATGCAAGCATGGGCAACGCAGAGCACCCCCTTTGCTCCTGGGGAGACAAGCTCCTATGAGGTCAGCTATTTTGGAATCCCCATGGGAGAGGCGCAAATAAAAGTGGGGGCAGCCCTTCAGCAAGCAGAGCAGCGGGTATGGCCTGTCATTTTCATCGGCAGGACCAAGCCCTTTCAGCCCTATCAAATTAACGACAAGCTCGTCACTTATTGGAACCCAGAGACGAAAAAAAGTACTGGCATAGACTTATTCATCGACGAAAACAAAAAACGCCGACGCGAAAAAATAAAGCTCAACCACCAAAGCAATACGGCTTTCGTCACCCGCCAAAAAGAAGGCGAATCCCCCAACTCAACTCGATATACCATCAACCCAGAAACCACGGAGGTGGCTGCTGCAGCACTCTTCTTGCGCCACCAGGCTTTGCACAAAGGCCAAACTTTTGAGTTGCCCATTTTCACGGGGAGAAAAAACTTCAACCTGAAAATACGTGTTGCACAAAAACAACAGCTGCAAACCCGCCTTGGCACCATGGAGGCTGTGCTCATTTTAGCTCGCCCTGAGTTTGATGGAAGCTTGGCCCCCAAGCGCGACATTCGCATTTTTGTCTCGGCGGATGAGCGACACATTCCACTGTTGATTGAAGCGGACCTCGTATTGGGCAAATTGGTGGTCGAAATTGTTCGATATGTGCCCGGGGAGCCCCCAACATAAGGACCTCCTTCCACCCGGGACATCATGCCAACTGAAGCGGACATTCCCAACACTCCACGGAGGCTTTGCGCTTGGGGAGCTGCTCAAGAGCCCTGTTTTGGGCCCTGTTTTGCAAGCTCAACAACATGAGGAATAGGAAGCCTACGTTGCCCCTAAAGCAACAGGCACAGTGAGGGAGCCGTTTTTTCTTTCTCTCTTTGCGCCTAAATGAGCCCTCTGGAGCGCCTGAGCTGGTCGACTACTTTTGAATATTCAACCTCGAAGGAAGGTGTTCCTTCCTGGAGGTGTCGAAGGCGCACCCGGGCTTCTCTGTCAATATCATCATCCACCCTGAGGTGTTTTTTCATCAACTCAAAAATCTTTTTCCTAAGGACATTGTCTTCTGAAAAAACCTCTTCAACGTTTCGGCTGATCAGCAAAAACTCTATCATCTGCTCAATAATATATTCAATGCCCTCATCGCCCGTTTTGAAGCCGCGAACATCGGCCATTTCTCTTTTCAGCTGACCAAACTTGGATTGATCGTATCCACGCCGCTCAAGCGCCTCTCGTGCCGCCTTGTTGACGCGCTCCTCCCCGGCCAAATATTCACGCATGATGGCTACAAAATCCATCTCCGCATCCGCAATCCTCAATGGCTCTACCTCAATGTCGCCATCCTGCATTAAGCGTGCGACAATTTCACGGGCTATGTTGGGAATAACTTTAGGGTATAACCTCATGAATTTTTCCTTGGCGTGAATTCAACAACAAAGGTTTATGCCAGCATAAGTCAACCCTCAACGAAATTTCGAGAAAATTTTCCTGCATACATTTGGTCTGGCGCCTTATAGCTCCAAATTCTCTTCTCACGCTTTTGGTTTATGTAGAGAATTAAATATTTTCGCTGCAAGCTGCTCTCCAATGCCCGCCACTTGAGCTATTTCCGCGCAACTCGCTTTTTCCAAGCATTTATGGCTGCCAAAATGTTGGAGAAGGCTTCTCTTTCTGGCGTCCCCAACACCCCAAACCTCATCCAACCGCGTTCGGAGCGCTTGCTTGCGGGCGCTTTTTCTCTGAAAAGCCACTGCAAAACGGTGCGCCTCGTCACGAAGGCGCACCAAAAAAAGCAGCTCCGCCAGGCTTTGAGGCAACACCAAAGCTTCTTTCCTGCCCGGCAGAAAAATGCGCTCCTCGCTTTTCTGGGGCATTTCCTCAGGCAACGCTTGGCCAAGCAAGCGGCTCTTGGCCAGCCCCACCCACTCAACATCCGTCACCTGCAAGTCTCTCGCCGCCGCCATTGCAGAAGAAAGCTGCCCCTTCCCCCCGTCGACGACAATTAAATCCGGAAGCGCCCCCTCCTCTTTCCCTTGCTTAAGTCGCCGAAAAACCACTTCATATAAACTTTTAAAGTCGTCATTGGACACAACCGTCCTGAGGTGAAAGCGGCGATAGAGCGACTTGTCCAGCTTGCCATCTATGGCCGCCACCTTCGAGCCGACTATTGAGTTGCCTTGGAAGTGAGAAACATCAAAGCACTCCACCCAACGCGGAAGTTTTTTTAAAGCCAGTTTTTGCTGAAGCTCCGCCAGCAGTTTTTCAACATCCTCCTCCTTTTGCTCATGCTCATTCAGGTTGTTGTGGGCATTCTCCTGGGCTGTTTTGAGCAAGCTCAACCATTTTCCTCGATGAGGCATGCGGATTTCAACTTTTGCCTTTTTCTTTTCACGCAAAAGCAAAGCCAAGGCTTCTTCGTCTTCCTTCAGCTGAATCGGCAACAATATCTGCTTCGGAATGAAGTTTTCCGACGCATAATAGAGGTTTAAAAAAGAAGACAAAACCTCTTCGACAGGAACTCCCTGCTGCCTAAAACAAAAAGGGCGTCCACCCACAAGGTGCCCTTGGCGAAGTTGCAACACATAAATGGAAAACATGTGGCTGTTTTGAGCGAAACCCACAAAGTCCTTGTCATCCAAACCCTCCAAAACAACAAGCTGCTTCTCCTGGCTCCGAAGCAATGCACTCAGCTGATCTCTAAGCCTTGCCGCCTCCTCAAATTTCAACGCATTGGAGCATTGTTTTATTCGTCCTTTGAGAAAATCTTCCAGCTGTTTTGAGCGTCCTTCCAAAAGCAACATGGCCGCATCCACATTGCGCCTATATTCATGGACGGGCACTTCAAAAACACAAGGCGCTGGACATCTGCCCATTTGATAAGCCAGGCAGGGGCGTTTTCTTGTGGCAAGTGCTTTGTCTGTGCAAATGCGCAGCTGAAAATACCGGTGTATCATCCGCAAAACCTCGCGAATGTCCGTGGCCGACCCATAGGGGCCAAAATAGGTTGCACCATCATCCTTTGTTTTTCGGACCACTTCAATTCTTGGAAATTCATGGCGCAAATCCACGCGCAAACTTAAATAGGTTTTGTCGTCACGCAGCCGAATATTGTATTTGGGTTGGTGTTTTTTAATCAGCTCATTCTCAAGGAGCAAAGCCTCTTTTTCAGAATGGACAACCACCACCTCTATGTCAAAAAGCACTTTGTCAAGGAGTGCCACAAAAGCTCGTCCATCCGAGGGGGTTTGTGAAAAATAGGAGCGAACGCGAGCGTGCAAATTGATGGCTTTGCCTACATAAATAATGTCGCCACAAGCGGACTTCATCAAATAGACACCCGGCGCTCGAGGGAGGTTGTTTATTTTCTCTCTCAGTTGGGTTTGCTGTTGGATGTGGAGCAGCCTGTCCATCTCATCTCCGTCGCATCCGTGCTCTGCTTCGCTTTGTTTTTTCTGGAAATGGCTTGTTCTGTTCCACATTTAAAAGCAAGCTTCGCAGTGGCGGTTTAAGTCCCAAATCCATTTCTTTCAGCAAAGCCAGTTTGTCACGCTCAACGGCTGCTTGCTCAAAATCCATGTCGTCGGCAAATTTCAACATGCGGCTTTTGGTTTGCTCCATTTCAAGTTGAATTTCCTTCGCCGTCATTCCCACGCCATTCATCTCCAAAATGGGTGCATGGCCTTTTTGTTCTCCTTCTATATATTGTGCCAAGTCCGACATATTTCTCTGGGTTGAGAGCGGCGTTATTCCATGTTGGAGGTTAAATTCGCTTTGGCGTTTTCTTCGGCGCTCTGTCTCGTCAATGGCCTTGCGCATAGAGTCCGTGAGTTTGTCTGCATAGAGCAACACGAAACCATTCACATTTCGAGCGGCGCGCCCTATGGTTTGGATCAGCGAGACATGCGAGCGCAAAAAACCTTCTTTGTCTGCATCCAAAATAGCCACCAAAGAGACTTCGGGCATATCGAGGCCTTCTCGAAGCAAGTTAATTCCGACGAGGACGTCAAAAACACCTGTCCTCAGCTCGCTAATTATTTTTGTTCTCTCGATGGTTTCAATGTCTGAGTGCAAATAGTGAACGCGAACGCCTGCTTCCGACAAAAATTCTGTCAAGTCTTCCGCCATTCGCTTTGTCAGCGTCGTAATCAACACACGCTCGTTTTTTTTGACGCGGAGGTGGATTTCTTCGAGCAGGTCGTCCACCTGGTTTTTGGCCGGGCGGACTTCAACCCTAGGGTCCACAAGGCCTGTAGGCCGAATGATTTGTTCAACAACAACGCCCTGGGCTTTTTCAAGTTCCCATTCCGCAGGTGTTGCAGAAACATAAATGGATTGGGGGACAAGGCGCATATATTCGGAAAACTTGAGGGGGCGGTTATCCAACGCGGAAGGGAGGCGAAACCCATAGTGGACCAAGGTTTCTTTGCGGGAGCGGTCACCGCGGTACATGGCGCCAATTTGCGGAATGGTTTGGTGGGACTCATCCACAAAAACCAGCAAGTCCTCTGGGAAATAATCAATGAGGCAGGGCGGTGCTTCACCTGCGGGTCGGCCGGAGAGGTGTCTGGAATAATTCTCTATGCCATTGCAAAACCCAAGCTGTTCCAACATTTCCAGATCATAGGACGTGCGTTGCTGCAAACGCTGTGCTTCCAGCAATTGGTTGGCAGAGCTCAGCTCCGAAAGCCTCTCTTGGAGCTCTTCGCGTATGCTGACAATGGCTTGGCGGCGTTGTACATCATCCGTGACATAGTGGCTTCCCGGGAAAATGCGGATTTGTTCCAGCTCAGAAAGCAGGGTTCCTCTGAGCGGATCATACTCGGAAATGCGTTCTATTTCGTCACCAAAAAACTCAATGCGGATGGCGCGCTCTTCTTCATAGGCAGGAAAAACCTCAATGCTGTCTCCGCGCACTCTGAAGGTGCCACGGTGGAAGTCCATGTCATTGCGCGTATATTGGCATTCCACGAGGCGACGCATGAGGGCATCTCTTCCAAAAACCTCCCTCCGCTTCAGTTGAATGGCCATGTCCACATAGACGCGGGCTGTCCCCAGGCCATAAATGCAGGAGACGGAAGCCACCACAATAACGTCTCTGCGCGTGTGGAGTGCGTGCGTTGCGGCATGGCGCATGCGCTCAATCTCTTCGTTGGTGGAGGCATCCTTCTCAATAAAGGTGTCCGAAGCGGGGACATAGGCTTCGGGCTGATAATAGTCATAATAGCTGACAAAATATTCCACCGCGTTGTTCGGAAACAAATGCTTAAACTCGCCATAAAGCTGCGCAACCAAGGTTTTGTTGTGCGCAATAACCAACGTGGGCCTGTTGAGTGCGGCAATAACGTTGGCCATGGTGAAGGTTTTCCCGGAGCCTGTGACGCCCAGCAAAACCTGGTGTGCGTCATTCCTGAGGAGGCCCTCTGTCAACTGGCGAATGGCATGGGGTTGATCTCCCTTGGGTTGGTATGTGCTCACCAGTTGAAAGCTTGTTCGGCTCATATTAAACCAGTTTCCACTCGGGGCCTTTGGGCGTGTCACGTAGCTCCACGCCCAGCTCACCCAGCTCTCTTCTCAAAACATCTGCCTGCGCAAAATCCTTCGCCTCCCTTGCCTTTTGTCGCAAGGCCACCAGCTCTTCTATTTTTAAAACATCCACCTTTCGCGCCGCTATCAAAGCCTGCTTTCTTCTGTCCAGCCAAACGGAAGGCTCCTCTTCAAACAGGCCCAATATTTTTCCCATGGCCTTCGCCTGGGAGCGCAAATGGCTCAGCCTCGCCCATGTTTTTGCGTTGGCTTTATGGGGCAGGTGTTTGCGTCCAAGCAGGTTTACTTCATTAAACAGCTCAGAGAGCACAGCCAGCGCAGAGGCCGTGTTGAAGTCATCACACATGGCCGTTTGAAACTCCTCTAAATAGGGGCGTTCCGCTTTGGGCTCTTCTGTGGTGGGTGGCAAAGCAAGCGTTTCCAAAAGCTGCAAACTCTCATAAAAATAACCTATGCGCGCCTGGGCATCTCCCAGGGACTTGTCGGAAAACTTTAAGGGGTTACGGTAGTGTGTCGACAAAAAGAAAAACCTCAGGCTGTCTGCGTCCACGCGCGAAAGTGCATCGCGCAGGCCTATGGTGTTTCCCAAACTCTTGGACATTTTGGCGCCGGCCAAATCCAAAAATCCGCAATGCATCCAATAATTGCACAGTGGTTTTCCTGAGGCCGCTTGAGATTGTGCAAGCTCATTTTCATGGTGAGGAAAAATCAAGTCTCCGCCACCCCCGTGTATATCGAAAGTCTCCCCCAAATATTTGGCTGACATGGCTGAGCACTCTATGTGCCACCCCGGCCTCCCTGGCCCCCAGGGGCTTGGCCAACTCGGCTCCCCAGGTTTTGCCGCCTTCCACAATGCAAAATCCAAGGGCTCCCGCTTCTGCTCCGTCACGGCTATGCGCTCCCCGGCCCGCATCTCCTTCAACTCACGCTTGGAAAGCTCAGCATAGCCAGGGTAACTCGAAACCGAAAAATAAACGTCCCCTCCGGAAGCATAGGCAAAACCCTTGGCCTCCAGCACACCAACCATTTCTATAATTTCCTCCATGTGCATAGAAACCCTGGGCGCCACCCTGGGCACAAGCAACTTCAAATGGGCCGCATCCTCCTCAAAAGCCTCAATAAAACGCTCTGCCAACGCCAGGGGACGCTCTCCCATACGCATGGCGGCTTGAATAATTTTGTCATCTACGTCTGTATAATTTCGCACATAGTTAACTTCATACCCAACAAAACTTAAAAAGCGGACAACGGTATCAAAAACCGTAAATGTCCGGGCATTTCCTATATGAATAAAGTCATAGACTGTGGGGCCACAAACGTATATACTCACTTGTGAGGCCCGAAGAGGTTTAAACTCCTCCTTGCTCTGACTCATGGTGTTGAAGACTCGAATGGGCGCAATGGGCATAGGTTCGATCATATTGCTGGGAGGGTATAGTCGGTTCTTGGGGCTTTGTGGTATCCTTCAGTGTTATGGCCGGAAAACATGACTTAGCTGATGACTGCTCCTCTCAACAAACCTGCGTTTCCGCACCCAAATAACGAGGCTCTAAAGCCTCAGCACGGCGTTCAAAGCCTGGAACGGGACTCATTCCAAAAAGTTTTGCCTGAGTTATTTGCGCTTGCCAAAGAAAACCCTCTGGCTGAAGCCAACGCGCCCCACCTATATACAAATATTAGCCCCGAGGAGCAAAACACTCAGCCTCTTTTCCTGCTGATTGACCAAGGCCCGGCAGCCGGACAAGCCTTTCAAATTGTGCAAGGCAGCTGCATTACCGGCAGAGCTTCAAATGTGGACTTGTGCTTGAAACACCCTTCCGTCAGCCGCCGCCATGCCCAACTCAAACGCTTGGGGGACCACCTCTATGTGAGAGATTTGGGCAGCCAAAATGGGACTTATGTCAACCAACAACGCATAGTGAGTGAGACAGAGGTTTTTGCCGGTGATTCCATTATTATTGGCACCTCCCTGTTGCGGATTAAGGACTCTCTTTCCCTGGAGGATGAGCCTCTGGAGGAAATGCTGCCGGACAAGCCCGCAGCTGGGGTTTCTTATTATACGGTGCTGGTTACCAGCCTCACCGCCAGCCTCACAACCCTGCTTGCCATGGTGCTGTTGAAGCTCTTCTTCTATTCCCCCGCCTCTTCTATAGAGGCCCCCATCATGCCTGCTCCCCCTTCTTCAGAGCCTCCAACTCTTGCCTTCACCCTGCCTTCTGAAGCTCCTTGGGAGGTGCCCCCTCCCAACCCCATGGACGCCCTCAACGCGCCCTTAAAAACCCCGGCTGAAAAGGCCCCACAGCCCCAAAGCTCCACGGCTCCAGAGGCTCCTGCTCCAAGCCCACCCAACACCCTTGAAGCTTTCCAAATGGGGTTTGCTGAAAATGCGCTCCAACAAGCCAGGGAGGCCAAACAAGTCCTCCTTGCTGAGCAACTCACCGCGTTTTTGCCCAAATGGAAAACAGCGGAAAACGCCTGGGAAGAAGTTTCTTCAACAAAGCCTTCCACTATACGCCCTGCTTTGGCCGCACAGGAAGAAGCCTTGCTTGCCGCTATACGCATATCCGCGGACAGCCACTATAGCCAGGAGCTCAAAACCCGCATCGCCTCCCTCAAAAAAATGGCTCCCAAAAAGCCGGCTGCACCTCCAAAAACTCCACGCGCCTCCTCCCCTGGTACAACAGCCCCCGGCACCAAACAACCCGCTTCATCCTCTAAGGCACTTCAGGAGAAACGACGTGCCATTGACAAAGCTTTCGGGGACTTTTAAGGCCCGCTCCCTGTTGGCTTGAGCGCAGCGTGGCAAAACGCAGCGTGGCAAAACGCAGCGTGGCAAAACGCAGCGTGGCAAAACGCAGCGTGGCAAAACGCAGCGTGGCAAAACATAAAGAGAAAGCCCTCTCTCTTAAAGGTTGCGGCTTTTGATGAGCCACCCTGCAAGTTTATAAAGTATACGGGCCCCTACGTTGGCGTCCCACTCTGAGTCCCCGGGGGCTATTTCATTTAAGTCAAAGCCCACCACCTGTTTGCCGGCGGATACCAGCGCCTTGAGCAGGGCACAGGCCTCGTGGAAAGAGAGGCCTCCAGGCACGGGTGTGCCGGTGTTGGGGCAGAGGCTTGGCTCCAATCCGTCAATGTCAAAGGAAATATAAAGGTGCTTTGGCAGCGTGGCCGCAACGCGGGACCAAAGCACGTGCATGGGAAGGCCCTCCATGCGGTGCTCGGCAATGTCTATGTCGAAGAAGGTTTTAATCCGCTGCGGCTCAGCGTGGATGCGTTGGGCCTCCGCCTCACCCATGTCCCTCACGCCCACTTGTACAAGCATGGAAATTTCCGGCAGGCGCTCCAATACATTGTGCATAATGGAGGCATGGGAGTAGGTGAGTCCCTCAAAAGCCACCCGCAAATCCGCATGCGCGTCAATCTGCAAAACCCCCATCCCCGGGTATTTCTCCGCGTGCGCTTGAATGTTGCCCAAAGGCGTCGAGTGGTCCCCACCCAGCACCCCCACATGTTTCCCTTGGGAGAGCAAGTCTGCACACCTGGCATATACCCAGTGGTTGAGTTTCTCGCACAGCGCGTTTATGGCATCCAAAGTGCAGGGCGCGCCCGGGGCTTTGGCCAAAAGCGCATGGGCCTGCTCATTCCACGCCTTCACCTGCTGAGGTATTTCCAACATGGCAATGCCGGCGGCATAGGGCTTGCCGGTTTCCAGATCAAACAAATCCACCTGGTGGGAGGCTTTCAAAATGGCCTCGGGGGCGGCGGCGGCGCCACGCCCATAGGAGGTGGTCGCATCAAAAGGTACGGGGACAATAACAAGCTTGGCCTCCTCCGGGGAGAAGGGAAGGCCAAAGAGGCCAGAGCCTTCAGCGGCAGGCTCATCCGGGTTTAAAATAGGCATGGCAGTACAGGGGAAAGAGGGCTGAATATTGCAGGGGAATGGGGTTGAATAGGGCTCGACCGTTTTCTGGTATTTTATAAACCGCTCATGGAGGCGAGAGAAGCTCCGGTGGAGCGGGCTTTCGGAAGGTGGGTAGAAGGGAGCGCACTTGAGGGGGTGAGCTTAAGCAAAAACGAAGTCCAACGAAGAAAGCATGTCAAAATAAAATGCAACCCTGGAGCAGGAGGCGCTGGGGCAGGAGAGGCCTACCACTCTAAAACAATTTTCCCAAAAAAGTCATTCTTGGAGATCTCCGAAAGCGCAGTGGCCACTTCGGAAAACGCGCAGGTTTTGGCCACCACAGGCCAAAGCATTTTCTTCTCAAACAGGGGAAGCACCGAGTTAGAAAATGCACGCGCAAGCAGAATTTTTTCAGCCAAAGGGCGGCTTCTCAGCGTGGTGCCTATAAGCTGCACTTTTTTTGTCAGCACCGCCCCCAGGGGCAACTCAGCGCTTGCGCCTGCCAAAAGGCCCACCAAAAGCAGGCGTCCACCGGGGGCCATGGAGAGTATGGATTCTGCCACATAGTGGCCACCCACCAACTCCAGCACCACTTCAGCACCGCCGGGCCACTCGGCTTTGAGTTTGTTTGCAAACTTTGCCGGCTTTTCTTCAACCAGCACCCCCACATCCAAGCCCAGGGCCTTGGCCTTCTCCAATTTGTCCGCCGTCCTTGAGGTGCCTGCTACGGAGCAGTCCATGGCCTTCGCTATTTGCAGGCCTGCGGTGCCTACACCACTGCCTATGGCGTGGATGAGGAGACGGCCAAAACGGCCAAGCCCCCCCTGGAGCACCATGGCATCAAAAGCCGTCATAAAGGCTTCGGGAATGGCGGCGGCTTCCGCAAAGCTAAGGTGCGAAGGTATGGGCAAAAGCTCCGCCTCGTGCACGGCCAGGCGCTCTGCCCAGGCACCTCCGCCTATAAGGCCCATAACCCTGTCTCCGGGCTGAAAGCGCTGTGTCCTTTCTCCTGTGTGCAGCACTTTGCCGGCAAACTCCAGGCCTGGAATGTCCGCGGGCACGCCGAAGGGAGCGGGGTAGAGGCCGCGTGTTTGCAGCAAGTCCGCCCGGTTGAGGGCGCTGGCTTTCACTTCAACGAGGACTTCTTCAGGGCCAAGCGGGCCTTGGGCGCGCTCGAGGAGCTTCAACCCTTGGGGCCCGGAGGTATCCGTCATACAAATGGCTTTCATCGCTGCTGCCTTCCTTTTGCCGTCATACGGCGTCGCCAAGCTGCTTTATACTTTGTTTTTGCTGAAGCTCCTACAGGAGAGTGCACTCCCCTCGCAAAACCTCGCCTCCTATAAAAGCCATGGCCAATTTCAAACTGGAGTTGGCACTCCATTTTTAAGCTAGGGTGCCTCTCTTTATGCGTTAATCTCTCGCCCATGAGACATGTGTTCAGACGTGCACGGCTGTTAAGCCAACTCCAACAGCCCTTGCTGCTTTTTTCAGGGGGAGAAATAGCGAGGAATGCACCCTTCACCACCTACCCATTCCGAGCGGACAGCAACTTCCTCTATTTGTTTGGCCCTTGTGAGCCGGGGTGTGCCGCGTTTTTTGATTCAGACAATGGCAAAGTGAGTTTTTTTGCCCCACAGCGCACACTGCAGGCGGCCCTGTGGTCGGGCCCTCGCCCCTCTTTTGAGGATTTGAAGCAGGGCCTGTGTGTAGACGAAGTCCTCGAGGTAGAGCGTCTGGAAGAGCATATAGGGCATTTGAGGAGGGGGCGCCCACTCCATTTTTTGGCGGTGGCAGATGAGCGTACAACGCAGAGGGCGCAAAAGCTTATAGGCCAGGAAATGTCCTTTTTCAAAGCAGGGCAGTTGGGCCCTCCCGAGTTATTGAGGGCGCTGGGGAGCATGCGTTTATGCAAGGAGGAGGACGAGGTAGAGGAAATAGGTCGCGCGGCCCACATAACGCATGAGGCGCAGCTTGCAGCCATGCTCTATACCCGCCCTGGCATTTTTGAGTATGAGGTATATGCCCACTTGTTGGCTGCTTTCACGAGGCATGCTTGCCAAGAGGCCTATTCCACCATTTTGAGTGTACGCGGGGAAGTGTTGCACAACACCCTTCGCTCCAACCGTTTAAAAGAAGGGGATTTGCTGTTGGTGGACGCAGGCGCCGAGAGGCCCAGCGGCTATGCTGCGGACATAACGCGCACCTGGCCCGTTTCGGGAAAATTTTCGGCGACAGCCAAGGCCATTTATAAGGTGGTGTTGGCGGCCAACCAACGTTGCCTGGAAGCGGTACGCCCGGGGGTTGGTTTTGCTGCTTTGCAGCATTTGGCCTCACAAATATTGGCAGAGGGTTTGTTGGAGCTGGGCTTGCTCAAAGGCCGCATAGAAGACATTTTGACGGTGGGGGCGCTGGGTGTTTTTTTTCCCCATGGCATAGGCCACCCTCTGGGCTTGGATGTGCATGATCTGGGCAACTTCGGGGACATACTCTCTGAGCCCTCATCCCCATCAGCAGAAACTTCTTCAGGCCAACCCCTCTTGAGGATGAATGTTGAGTTCAAAGAGGGAATGGTGTGCACTGTGGAGCCCGGGGTTTATTTTATTCCACAGAGAATTCGCTCTGTGGAATTCCAAAATACTTTTGGGGAGTTTATAGATTTTGAAGAGGCGGAACGCTATTTGGAAATGAATGGCGGGCGCGGCTTTGGGGGCATAAGGATTGAGGACAATGTGCTGTGTACACAGACACAGCCCATTGTTTTAAGCTCGATGATCCCCAAACAAATTGCAGAAATAGAAGCCCTGGTTGGCACAGCTTATCGCTAGACTTGCCTCAAGCAGAGTTGAGCTTAGCCAGGCGCACGCTTATTCCCACTCAATGGTGGAAGGCGGCTTGGAAGAAATATCCAGGACAACGCGGTTAATGCCCTCCACTTCTGCCAGCAGGCGCTGTGAGACACAGTCCAAAAAGGACCAGGGCAGGTGCGTGGGCTTGGCTGTCATGCCATCTTCGCTTTCAACGGCGCGCAAAGCCAATGTTTGGCAATAGGTGCGCCTTTCGCGCACAACGCCGACGCTTTGTACAGGCAAAAGCACTGCAAACACTTGCCAGGGTTTGTGCTCTAAGTGGGCCACCTCTTCTTGCACAATGGCATCGGCTTTGCGCAGCACAGCCAGCTTGCTTTTGGTGACTTCTCCCAAAACGCGCACAGCCAAACCCGGCCCCGGGAAGGGTTGGCGCTCTACAAAAGCAGCCTCAAGCCCCAGGTGCTTGCCAAGCTCCCTCACCTCGTCTTTGAAGAGGTTTTTGAGGGGCTCAACGAGTTTGAGCTTCATGCGCTCCGGAAGGCCGCCCACATTGTGGTGGCTTTTGACGGGAGCACCCCCGTGCGAAGGCCTGGACTCGACCACATCAGAGAGGATGGTGCCTTGCGCCAAAAACGCAACATCCGAAAACCGGGCAGCGGCTTCTTCAAAAACCGAAATAAATTCAGCACCTATACGTTTGCGTTTGGTTTCAGGATCCGTCACGCCCGCAAGTTGCTTCATAAAGCGCTCTCGAGCGTCCACCACCTCAAGCGGTATGTTGAAGCGCGCAAACATTTGAGCGACGGCCTGCGTTTCACCTTCGCGCATCAGGCCTGTATCTACATAAATGCATTGCAAACGCTCAGCTATGGCCTTGTGCACCAACACCGCCGTCACTGTACTGTCTACGCCTCCGGAAAGAGCACACAACACTTTGCCCTCCCCTACTTGGCTATGGATAGCTAAAATGGCCTCCTTAGCCACCTCCTGGGCCGGCTTCTCCCTCATGGTACACGCACCTTGGAGAAAATTCCGAAAAATAAGCTCACTTTAAATCCTTTCTGGGTTATGAGTGCTTTTCAAAACACTTGTGCCAGAGGGTTTAGCAAAAAATTTACATTCCCGACGAACAATAAATGAATTAAAATAGACGGCTTCATAGTGACCGCTGAAATCCATTTTGAAACCCCTTAAAACTTCAGAATGTTGTGTTTTATGAGATCTTATCCGACAATGCTTAAAAAAATTTCGATCCTCGCAGCCATGGCTCTTCTCATTCAAGCTTGCCCCAAGGAAATTTCCAGATTGGATGAGTCCACGCAGAAAACCAACATCGATAAACTGCTTTCCTCTGACGAATTTTTGGGCGCACGCTGTGATGATGCATCCAACTTGCTTTTCAAAGCCAGGGATGAGAGCAAACACGAAACGGAACGACTTAAAACTTATGTCGATCTCTATCTCTCCTTGTTAGATCGCAAAAACAGACTGGAAGAAATTATCGCCCGCAACTCTGACTTGGCATACCAAGAGGGCTCTCAAGCCATTTTAGACAGCCAGGAAACCTGCTCAAGGCTCGTCACCGACGTGCGCATTGAAACAGAACGCTTCACCCGCGACCTGGCAGAAACGCCAACCGTCCAAGAAATTAAGGGAAATTCAACGGTTATTGTGACGCGTGTGGATTTTTCCATATTGCGCCGCGCCATTGAAGCGATCGACTTGGATGGCAAACAAGAGTTGCTGCGCAACCTGGACAACGCAGAGCAAAAACTCGGCCCCACAAAACCAACATCCCGCAGAGGTCGCTAGACCGGTTTCACTTGAGGCAAGCTAAAGCTCGCCTGCACTACGCTCCAGGAAGAATGCGAAAGCTTCGCTCTCGCATTCTTCCCTACGCTCCGCTTTGACATGATCTCTTCGTGAGACTCGCTTCGCTCGTCTATTCCGCTCCAGGAATCAGTTTGAGAAAGCATGCTTTTTCTTCCTTCATGGAGCGGAGTGCAGGCAAGCTTTAGCTTGCCTCAATTGAAACCGGTCTGGATAATCAAATCAGTTCTAAGTGAAAGCGGCCTAGCCTCCAATGCGGTAGTTGGGGGCCTCTTCCGTAATAATAACATCATGCACGTGGCTCTCTTTGAGGCCCGCAGCCGTAATCCGAACAAAACCCTCATAGTTGCGCAGCTCTTCGATGGTTTTGCAACCCACATAGCCCATGCCTGCGCGAAGGCCTCCCAACATCTGGTGGATGTTGACGGAAAGCAGCCCCTTATAGGGGACTCTCCCCTCAATCCCTTCGGGTACCAGCTTCTGGGTTTCACTCACTTCTGACTGAAAATAGCGATCCTTCGCCCCTTGCTTCATCGCCCCCAAGGAGCCCATCCCTCTATAGGCTTTATAGGTTCTGCCTTGAAATAAAATGGTAGCCCCCGGGGACTCTTCTGTACCTGCAAACAAGGAGCCAATCATCACCGTGTGCGCACCCGCTGCAATGGCTTTAACAATGTCCCCTGAAAATTTAATTCCCCCGTCTGAAATAATGGGCACACCACTGCCTTTGGCGGCTTTGGCCGCTTCACAAATGGCCGTCACCTGCGGAACACCCACACCCGCAATAACCCGCGTGGTGCAAATGGAGCCGGGCCCAATGCCTACTTTGACAGCATCCACACCCGCATCAACAAGCGCTCTTGTTGCTTGGGCCGTCGCTACATTTCCGGCAATCAACTCAAAAGCGGAGCCAAAACGTTTTTTGGTTTCCCGGACAGCTTCCAAAACCGCTTGGTTGTGTCCATGCGCTGTGTCGATGACAATAACGTCTACGCCGGCTTTGAGCAGACGCTCCATGCGCTCTTCCCTGTCCGCAGACAAACCCACCGCTGCCCCACACAAGAGACGGGCTTTGCTGTCCTTGGCCGCATGGGGATAGGTTTTCCACCTCTCAATGTCCTTGAGGGTGATCAGCCCTTTAATTTCACGCGCCTCGTTGACAACCAACAGCTTTTCAATGCGGTGGCGGTGCATCAACTCAATGGCTTCTTCTTGGCTGACACCCTCCATCGCCGTCACCAATTTTGTCGTCATCACTTCAGAGACAGCGCGATCAAGCCTGGACTCAAAACGCACGTCACGCGTCGTTAAAATTCCCACCACCTGAGAGGCCTTCACAACGGGAATTCCCGAAATGCCATGCGTCTCCATCAGTGAAATGGCGGCAGACAAGGGGGCTTCAGGGTGGATGGTGAGTGGATCTATCACCATCCCACTCTCGTGTTTTTTGACTTTGAGCACCTCAAGGGCCTGCCGCTCAGGAGACATGTTTTTGTGGATGATGCCTATGCCTCCCTCCTGTGCCATGCTAATGGCCGTTTGGGATTCAGTCACCGTATCCATCGCAGCAGACAACAACGGAATCCCCAAAGACAAATGACGCGTAAAGCGCGTGCTTAAATCCGCTTCCTGGGGAAGAAAGGAAGTCCTCGCGGGCAGAAGCAAAACATCATCAAAGGTTAAAGAGAGCGGAATTTCTGAAGGCAACATGCAGGGTGAATAGTCTATTTGTGCGGGCTTGGGAATGGGCAGAATGGCTTTCAACAAAAAAGCCCAGGAAAAAACATGGCTTTGAAGCGCAGACGAAGCCTTCGGTTTTCAATGGCCAAAATTTCAATGGCCAAAAGCGGCTTTGAGCAAAGCATCCACGGCCGTTTTTCCTTCTTCGTCAACGCCTTCGCGAAGTTTTTCATACCAGGTGCGGATTTCTGCTTCTGAGCATGAGGCTTGCAATATGGGCAAAGACTTTTCCAGGAAAACTCCAAAAAAAGGAAAGCCTCTTGTGAAAACAAAATGGCTGTCTGTAATAGCCAGTGCTCTATAGCCCTCGGCAAGCCAATCCACATGAGGCTTGGCCGCAGCAAGCTCATTCGCCTGCTCCAAAGCGGAGAGGAAGCGCGTCCTCAATTGAGGTGGGGGTGTGTCTCGGAACTCAACATTCAATTCCTCAGCGCGTTTAAACCAGGCCTCACCACGAAGCAACTCTCCGGCCATAACGGAGGTTGTTGCCAATTCCATGGCATTGTGCACATTGGGCTCCAACTCAAAAAGCTCATGAAAGGCGGCATAGGCCTCCACCCACTGCTTTTGTCGGCTTTTTCCAAGCGCGCATAAACGCAAGGCATCCATGCGCACGGGTATTTCAGAGTGCTTTCTATAGGGCTCTGCCATCGCAATGGCTTTGCCAAAGTCCCCTGCTTCCAGCGCTTCGACAGCAGGCCTTAATTCCCGAGGCGTCGGCTTCTCCGTGGTTTCAGACGAAGGTGACTCTGTGCCCATATGCTTGGCCAATGCAGCATATTCCTCATGCGTCAATATCCACGCTTTGAGCAACTCACTGCTTCGCGTCTTTATTTTTCCTTCACTGTCCCTTTGGTGGCTAAGCCATTCAACATCCAACCAGCGCTCTTGCGCGTTGCCTTCGGCCTTATATCCAGTGAGCTTCACGGTGAACCATTCTGAAGCAACAAAATTCGGCTGCATTCTGTCGGCGGGAACCATGCCCAAAAGCGCGCCTATGCGTTGCGCCGCAAGCTTTTTGAGCAACAACTCTTTGTTGGTGGCTTCATAAAAAAGAACACACTCACCCAGCTTTTCTTCTGTGGCCCAACAGCCTGCCGTTTCGCTATAGGGCTTGCGCGTTTGAAGGCGTGAAAAAAACACCATAAAAAGCGCGAAGAGCCCGGCTTCTGCAACCCAAACCATGCAGCGTACCACAGGAGAGAGCATGCGTGGATTTGCTTTGGACTCTGCGACGGCCAACTCCCAAAGCATGTGAAGTCCTCCCCAAGGACTGCTCAATGCAAAACGCATGGCCTCGCCGCTCTCCAGCCCTCCAAAAATGACCAGCCAATGTATCCACATGAAGGCAAGGCTCAAGAGAATGGCTGCTATTGTGCTTGCGGCTATGGAACGCGAATGCCCCTTCTCTATTGCCCAAGGGACGAAAACAGCACAGGCCAGCAAAAAGAAAACCGCAATGATGGGTTTTAGCAAAACAGGTGGAGACAACAACAATGCATGGGCATAAAGCCAAGCCAACGTGGCGAGGAAAGGCAAGCCCAACAAGCACATGCTCACAGGAAAGCGCCAACTCACGTGGCCTGAGGGGCTATAGGTGCTCAGCTTGGAAAAGTCCGTCATCCCTGTTTCTCTAAACAATTTGTTTCTCTAAAAAATTCTTGTCAAAAGCGGAGGTGCAACTCTTTTTGGTCGCCAACCTCCAAAAATTGTTTGTGGACGTGTGGGCTTTGTCCTTCTGAAGCCCACGTGAGCAGCTGCACCCAGTGGCGCCCCGGTTTGAGTTGTACTTCTTGGGTCCACGAGTGGCTGCTCAGGTTTTGCAGCACAGAGCGAAACAACAAAGTTTCTTCTCGCCAAAGTTGGAATTCAGCCTGCAGCACGGGAGGGGGGCTTTCCAGTGTACACCTGAGGGTGCGTTTTGAGGGAAACAAACCCCCGGCTCCATACCAGAGCCAGCCTCCGCCGAGGGCCAGGAGTAACAATACCCCCAAACGCTTCACCCTCCCCTCCTTGGGTTCGCTTTTTTAGCAGGCTCTGCTGGCCCCGTTTTGTTTCTTGGAACCAACTGAATTTCAGCCTTCACCTCCAGCTTCATGTCTTCAAGCAATTTTGCCATGCCCTCACGCGCCAACTCTGAATTTAAAAACTGGCGGATTTCCTCTCCAATAATGCGCGCCAACTCCTCTTTGGTTTTGTCGGCTTGTGACAAAATTCCACTCAATAAATCCTTGGGAAGCCGCAACTGCCCTGCCAATTGACGAAGCCCCTCTTCTGTTAATACGGCGGCCCCCAACCCTGCTACTGCCAGCTTTCGAATGAGCTCGGAGACAACGCCTCTCTCTTGGTTTTCTGAAACTTCTTCTGATTCCATTGCTATCTCCTGACAAAACTTCGAAACAATGCCTTCACCTATGGCTTAGGGCTTTTATTTTAAATTTTTTCTCCGGCCTTTGGAAACTCAATGGGGGCTTTCCAGGTTTCGCTCTTTCACACTCAACGCCAGTTGCCTGGCAATGGCTCTAAACTGTTTGGCTTCCGGGCTTTCGGGGTGCCCGAGGACGAGGGGGAGGCCTGTGTCTCCTCCTTGGCGAATTTTCATATCCATGGGAATTTCTCCCAAAAAAGGAATGTCCATTTGTTTGGCCGCGGCACGGGCGCCACCAGCGTCAAAAATGGGGGTTTCAGTGCCACAGCATGGGCATATAAAACGGCTCATATTTTCAACCATGCCTAAAACAGGCACCTGAATGCTTGCAAACATTTGCCTGGCTCGGATGACATCGGCCAAAGCCACTTTCTGCGGCGTAGAAACCAAAATGGCGCCTGAGGCATGAACGTGCTGGGCAATGCTCAGCACCACATCGCCTGTGCCTGGTGGCAAGTCCACCACCATCCAATCCAGGCTTCCCCAGTTGACATCCCTCATCAGCTGGCTCAGCGCGGCATGCAACATGGGGCCACGCCACACCAATGCCTGGTTGGGCTCTACCAAAAAACCGATGGAGATCATCCTCACCCCATGCGCCTCCAAGGGCTCCATGGTTTTGCCATCTTTGCTATAGGGAGGCTCCTTCACCCCGGACATTAACGGCAAAGAAGGGCCATAAAAGTCGGCATCCAAAAGCCCTACTTTTGCCCCTTCCGCTGCCAATGCATAGGCCAAATTGACGGCTATGGTGCTTTTGCCTACGCCTCCTTTGCCGGCCCCCACCAGGAGAATGTGGCGCACCCCAGCAAGCAAAGGTGGGGGCATTTTTTTGGCAAACGCCCAGCTTATTTGAAAACGTGCAAGCCCCGGTACTTTTCCCAATGCAGCGTCCAGGCTTTGCCTGAGCGCTTCTTTGTTGATGTCAGCAGCAGGCAGCTTCAGTGTCAGAGACAATTTGTCGCCCTCTATTTTCAGCCCTTCAAGCATGGACGTGTCCAGCAATTTCGTCTCCGTCCCGGGGAGCAAAACTTCAGCCAGGGCTTTTCGTACATTATTTTCTGTGAGGCTCATGCCAACTCTTTCTAAGCAGGTTGTATATCCGTTCTTATTCTTATTTCCCTAAAACAAGCCCAACGCCAAGGAGCAAAACCGCTCAAACTTCAAAAAAACTCAACCCAACTTTTGAGCAAGGCCTCATGCTTTTCTCCATGGGGCAAGGCGAAGAGTTTTCGTTGTTGAGGCTCCCCTTCAACAAAAGCAAAAGAGAGAAGAAGAAATTCTTCAGGCAAAGCAGAGGGGAATTTGTCAGCCCATTCCACCAAGGAAATGTTGCCGGTCCAGTCAAGCTCAAAAACCCCTGCCATATAAAGCTCATCCAAGGAGTCCAAGCGAAAATAGTCAGCATGAGACAAAAGCCCACGGGGGCTCTCATAGCTGTGGACAATGGCAAAGCTGGGGCTGGACAAAAGCTCAAAAGGCAAACCCATGCCTTCTGCTGCGGCTTTGGCAAACAGTGTTTTCCCGGCCCCCAAAGGGCCACACAGGGCAAGGCAATGCCCCGGGGCAAGCAAGCCCCCAAGGTGCTTGGCGAGCCTGCGGGTTTTGTCAGGCGTTTCTATCAACAGCTCTGGGCTTAAAAGGGAGGCTTTCACAACTTCCACTCGGCATAAGTGTGGCCAACCCCCTCCAAAATGTCGCTGGCTAACATTCCGCGCTCACCATGTTGGCAAGAAGCCCACTCCCCTGCCGCCCCGTGCAGGAAAACAGCTGCCTGGCATGCCTCCACCGTGGACATGCCTTGAGCCAAAAGCCCTACCAACAGCCCTGTCAATATATCTCCGCTGCCGGCGGTTGCCATGCCTGGAGTGCCGCTGGTATTCACAGTGAGTGTCCCCTCAGGGCTCGCAATGAGTGTGCCGGCGCCTTTGAGCACCACCAAAGCCAAAGTACGGCGTGCCAAATCCATGGCCGCTTCAGCGCGTCGTGCCTGCACCTCGGAGGTGGACATATTCATCAGGTGGGCCATTTCTCCCGGGTGAGGGCTCAGTATGGGTTGGCAGCGAGCGCTTTGGAGGCGTTCCAGCTGAGCATAGGGCAAGGCATTGAGGGCATCCGCATCCAAAACCACGGGGATGGGTGTTTGGGCTATGAGAGAAAACAGCAGCTCGGCGGTTTCCGGGCCTGTTTGAATGCCAGGGCCTATGGCGATGGCAGCCTTGTTCTGCCCCAGGTGCAACAAAAGCTCCTGGTGGAAAAGCCCCAAAGCAGTTTTTCCCGGGAGGCCATGCCCCATTAACTCAGGCGTGTTATGGAGTGCTTGAGAAAGCACCCCCTCTGAAGAGGCCAGCGTCACAAGGCCTGCACCGGCGCGCAAAGCGGCCTTTGCACAGAGGGAGGCTGCACCACTTTTCCCGGGGCTTCCTGCAACAACCAGCACATGTCCAAAACTCCCCTTGTGGCTGTCCTGAGGGCGTTTGGAAAACAAGGGGCGGACTGTCGTCTCTTCAAGCAAAAAAAGGCCTGGCTGCACAATGGCTTCCCATGCCGCCAGCGGAATGCCTATGTCCGCACTCAGCACCTTGCCGCAGTCCATGGCTGCAGGGTAGAGGAAATGGCAAGGTTTGGGGGCTCCCAAAGCAAGGCTTAAGTCTGCCTGCACATGTGCAAAGTCCGCTCGCCCCTCGTCGGCCTGCAGGCCAGAAGGCAAGTCGGCCGACAACACTTTGGCACCTTTTCGTCGGCTTAAAACAATGGCCTCAATGAGGGAGGCTTCAACACCTTGAGGGGCATGCCACAAACCGGTACCAAACACAGCATCCACCACCAGATCTTCCGGGCGGAGTTGGTTTAAGTCCAAGGTATCCGTCCAAACAATGTCCGTATAAACCTGGCATAGCTTGGCGTTGCGCAAAGCATCCCCTTTGAGTTGCTCAACAGGGCGGGAGGAAGTCAAAAATACTTTGAGGCCATGGCTTGCCAACACGCGGGCGCAGACAAAACCGTCTCCTCCGTTGTTGCCGGGCCCACAAACAACAAAAAAACAGGAGTGGGGTTTGGCCAACTCAAGTGCTGCTTTTGCCAAAGCTCTTCCTGCGTTTTCCATTAAAATGGAGGGGGGCATTCCCAATATTTCTGCGCAGCGCTCCAAGGCTTGCATCTGTCGTGCATTTAAGGCTTGTCTCAAGGGCGAAGCATGCATTGCAACATGTCCTTTATGGCTCGCTCCATGCCCACATAGAGGGCACGTGCAACAATGGAATGGCCAATGTTAAGCTCATCTATCTCTTCCATGGCCGCAATGGGAGCTACATTGGCATAGTCAAGTCCATGGCCTGCTGCGCAACCCAGCCCCAGCTGAAGGGCATGGCGCGCTGCTTCGCCAATGCGTTGTTGCTCTTTAAGGCGCAGCTGCACGTTGTTTTCATTGCAATAGCAACCCGTATGCAATTCAACCCGCTGGGCCCCCACTTTCAAGGAGGCCTCCACTTGCCTGAGGTTGGGGTCTATAAACAAGGAAACCACCACCCCCTTCTCTTTCAATTTTTGTATTGCCTTCTTCAGCCCTTCTTCGCAAGCGACCACCTCCAGGCCCCCTTCTGTCGTCAACTCCTGTCGGCGCTCTGGCACCAAAGTCACCATGTCCGGTGGGTGCTTCAACACCAACTCCAGCATGGCAGGAGTCGCCGCCATTTCGAGGTTTAAAAGGCCTTTCTTTGTTTCTCTCAAGAGGAAATAGTCCCGCTCTTGCACATGGCGGCGGTCTTCCCTCAGGTGCAAAGTTATTTGCTCTGCTCCGGCAACTTCAGCAATGGCCGCAAGGCCTATAGGGTCCGGCCACAGGGAAAGTCTGGCTTGGCGGACAGTGGCTATATGGTCCACATTAAAACCCAGGCGTGCTCTTTTCATTCCTTCTCCTTGGACAAAGCTTTTTTGAGCAGTTGCACAATTTCTTCGGCATGCTCTTGAATTTTGGCTTCGTCTGGGCCCTCCACCAAAATGCGCACTTTCGGCTCTGTGCCTGAAAACCGCACAAAAACGCGGCCCTCTTTGCCCAGTGCCGCTTCAACGCTTTGGAGTTTGGCTTGGAGCTTCGGCAAGGCTCCCAAGTCAACCCGTTGGGAAACTTTCAAGTTGCGCAAAACCTGGGGCGAAGGTTGAAAAAAAGAAGTTAACTCTGAGAGAGGTTTTTGTTGTCTGCACAAAATGGCCAAAATTTGCAAGGCGGCCAAAGTCCCATCGCCCGTGGGGGCATGATCGAGAAAAACAATGTGTCCGGACTGCTCGCCGCCCAAGTTAAGGCTGTGGCGTCGCATATGCTCGACGACATAACGGTCGCCCACTTGGGTGCGTACAACTTTGGCGCCAAAAGTGGCCAAGGCCTGCTCCAGGCCGATGTTGCTCATTATGGTTGCCACCAAGGTTTGTGCATTGAGTTTTTTTTGAAGGGACCACTCTCTGGCGCAAACGGCCATAATGGCGTCGCCATCCACGAGCCGAGCTTTCTCATCAACCAAGACGAGGCGATCTGCATCCCCGTCCAAGGCAATGCCGAGGTTGGCACCCTGTTGCAAAACGGCTTCTTGCAACTTTTGGGGATAGAGGGCTCCGCAGTTGTCATTAATGTTGACGCCATTGGGTGCAACATTCAGGCGAATAACCTCTGCACCCAACTCCTCCAACACCTCGGGGGTAACGCGATAGGCAGCCCCATGGGCACAGTCCACCACCAACTTCAACCCCTCTAAGGTTAACTCTCTGGGGAAAGTATTTTTCAAAAAAACAATATAACGTCCACGCGCATCCTCCCAGCGTACAGCCCGGCCAATATGTGTTCCGCTGGGGCGCTGGCAACTCGCATAGTTTTGCTCTAACCACTGCTCAATTTCTTCTTCTGTCTCGTCTGGGAGTTTAAACCCATCTCTTGAGAAGAATTTTATGCCATTGTCATCAAAGTGGTTATGGGAGGCAGAAATGACAGCCCCTGCATCTGCCCGCATGGAGGTGGTAATATTGGCAATGCCGGGGGTTGGCAGGGGGCCCACAAAAGCGACATCAACGCCCATGGACATAATGCCGCTGGCCAAGGCCTGCTCAAGCATATAGCAAGAAAGCCTCGTATCCTTGCCGATGACAATTTTGTGTCGGTGTCCACCGTTTTGAATGAAATGTGCCAGTGCAGCTCCCAGCTGCATGGCCAATTCAGCCGTCATGGGTTGTGAGTTGGCTTTCCCGCGAACGCCGTCTGTTCCGAAGAGTTTCCGCGCCATGGAAGCTCCTTATGCAGGAAGAGGCTGAGAAGCAAGTTGTGTTCCTGCCTCCAGTGCTGTTTTCGCCAAGGCTATGTTGTGGACGCGGATTAAATCTGCCGCGGATTGAGCTGCCAGCACAGCCACAATGGCGGCAGTTGCCTGGTCGCGATCGCTGGGCCTTGGAGCGTGGGCCAGCTCCCCGAGAAAAGCTTTGCGGCTAAAACCAACAGCCACGCGTACATTCAGCACCCTGAACCGAGGCAAGTTTTGGAGCAGCAACCAATTTTGCTTGAAGGATTTTCCAAAGCCAATGCATGGGTCGATGAGAATGCTCTCCCTGGGGATGCCTGCTTCCATGGCGACCTCAATGCGTCTGGAAAAAAAACCAAGCAGCTCCTCAACAATGTTGCCTTCCATGAGTTGAGCCTGCATGGTTTGGGGTGTACCGGGCATATGTCCTATGCATATGGCTGCTTTTTGAGAGGCAAGCACCTGGGGCATGTCTGTATCTGCCAACATTCCAGAAACATCATTAATAAGGTCCGCGCCTGCCAAAAGTGCTTCTCTTGCAACAGAAGCCTTCATGGTGTCTATGGACAAAAAAGCGTTTTTGTTTTGCGCCCTAAAAGCGTGAACGGCCGTTAAAATACGTTTTTTTTCAATGGACTCCTCCACGGGCTTTGCGCCGGGGTGAGTGGATTCGGCCCCCATGTCAATCCAATCGGCCCCCTCGTGAAGCAGCTTTTGAGCATAGGCCACAGCCAGGTTTATATGCTCTGCAAAACCATCCTGGGAGAAGGAGTTTGCGGTGAGGTTTATAATTCCCATCAACGTTGGTTTTGAGGGCCAACGCCAGCTTCGCTCTTTAGACAGCAACACGGGCAATGGGTTGTCCATGGGGGGGCTATGGATCTACTAGGCCTTTCCTGGCTCCATGCTCAGTCCATCAATAGAGTCCAAAATATTTCGGTTTTTCTTTTCTTCCTGGGAGGGAGGCGTTGTCAACCTCGGCGGGGGTTTTTCACGTGTCAGTGCTTCCCCTTTCATGAGCAATTCCAAGTCTTCCGCATCCAAAGTTTCATATTCGACCAAGGCATCTGAAATGCGTTTGAGCAGCTCTACATTTTCTGAGAGCAATGTTTTTGCGAGCTCATAAGCCCCCACAACAATGCTGCGCACTTCTTCGTCAATGTTTTTGGCTGTCTCATCTGAATAGTCTGGGCGTGAAGCGAAGTCTCTTCCTAAAAAAACCTCTCCTTCGCGGTTGACATAGGACAAGGGGCCCAGCTTGTCACTCATCCCCCAACGGCACACCATGGCGCGTGCAATTTGCGTAGCCCGCTCAATATCATTGGACGCGCCTGCACTCATTTCATCAAACACCAACTCTTCAGCTACGCGCCCTCCCAAAAGCATGCTGAGCTCATCTTTCAATTTTCTGCGATAGCGGTTGAGCTGATCTTCCACGGGAAGAGACCACGTAATACCCAAGGCCTGTCCGCGGGGGATGATGGTGACTTTGTGCACCGGATCGCACCCGGGAAGCAGTTTGCCCACCAAGGCATGGCCTGCTTCATGGACGGCGGTGTTGAGTTTTTCTTTTTCCGTCATGATCATCGACTTGCGTTCAGGGCCCATGAAGACTTTGTCTTTGGCTGTTTCAAAGTCAACAAGCTCCACGCGCTCTTTGTTTCTGCGTGCGGCAAAGAGAGCGGCTTCATTCACGAGGTTTTCCAAATCTGCCCCGGTCATTCCGGGTGTTCCTCGGGCAATAACGTCCAAATCCACATCTGCGGCCAAGGGGGTGCGCTTCGTATGTACTTTGAGGATGCCAGCTCTTCCGCGCAAATCAGGCCGGGGGACGACGACTCTTCTGTCGAAGCGTCCTGGGCGTTGCAGGGCCGGATCCAAAACATCCGGTCGGTTGGTGGCCGCCATGAGTATAACGCCGTCGCTGGATTCAAAGCCATCCATTTCAACAAGGAGTTGGTTGAGTGTTTGCTCGCGCTCGTCGTGTCCTCCGCCCAAACCGGCTCCCCGGTGTCGACCCACCGCATCAATCTCATCAATAAAAATAATGCAAGGAGCGTTTTTCTTGCCTTGCTCGAAGAGATCTCTCACGCGGCTTGCGCCTACGCCTACAAACATTTCGACGAAGTCGGATCCGGAAATGGAGAAAAACGGAACGCCTGCCTCACCGGCAACCGCTTTGGCCAACAATGTCTTCCCTGTCCCTGGCGGCCCCATCATCAACACGCCCTTGGGAATGCGACCCCCAAGCTTCGTAAACTTTTTTGGATCTTTCAGGAATGCAATTATTTCTTCAAGCTCCTCTTTGCTTTCATCAATACCTGCAACATCCGCAAAGGTCAGCTTGTTGTGGCTTTCAGACAAAAGCTTTGCTTTGGATTTGCCGAAACTCATCGCCTTTCCGCTGGAGCCTTGCAACTGGCGCATGAAAAAAATGAAGAGGCCTACCACAAGGAGGATGGGAATGGTCTGCGCAAGAAGGCCCAGCCACAAGCCACCCTGATCGTCACGCTCAAAGCGTACCACCACACTTTCCTCGGAGAGCTTCTGCAAAATGCTGGCATCCGCAACAGGCCCAATAGAGCGTTTCTTTGCGCTGTTGTTGTGGGGGTGCCCCGTATACACATTCTCTTTGACAGAAACCTCAGAAAACTCCTTCTCCTTCACCTTTTCAAGAAACTCCGTGATCGGAATTTCCTGGATATTCTCACTCTTCGTAGAAACGTTGTAGACGACAACAAAGAGGATGATGAGCAATACCCAAATGCCCATGTTTTTCAAATTTGAGCGCACTTTATCCACAACCCTTTGCTTGGCTAAAAACTCCCTTGAATGAAGAGCATGGTTTTGCCCCTCTTCCGGACAAGTTTTATGTTTTTCTTAGTATAATACTCCAGCACAATACCTCAGGACAATAGCTCACGGCAATCAGCCTTTCTTGCAACGTTTCTTGCGCGGTGGGGCTGCTGCAATGAAGATAAGTCCTTTTTCAACTTTGAGAAGGCGATCTTTCGCCAAAGTCGCATTTTTTTTTGTTTGGATGGCCCTCATGGAATTTTCAATGGAGTTGGCGTTGATTTCCAAGCCATTTTCGCCAAGGAATGCAGCTAAAATCCGACGCTGCAAAGGTTTTTCTAAACAAAGAAAGGCCATGGCATCCAAAGTTGCAGGTGACACGTGGATGTTTTGAAGTGCCTGCAAGGCCTGGTGTTGCAAAAAGGCTTCGTCTTCGTCCGCATATTGACAAAACTGAGCCAAATGAAGGGTTGCGGATTTGCCGGCGACGTTTTCAAGCGCCTTGAGCACCACACGTCGCATTCTGACGCGAAAAAAGCGCTGCTCCTCATTCATCGCATCCATGACGGGTGACAAGGCGCTTTGCCTTACATAATGCTCTGCCTCTGCTCTCCTCATGGACAACATGGGGCGCACCACATAGCCCCACCGTCGCCAAATGGCCCTGGCACCCCTGAGCGCTGCCCCCCGGCTGAGCTTCATCAACAAGGTGCAGGCCTGATCCGAGGCCGTGTGCGCCGTCACCACAAAGTGGAGGCGCTGGCGCTGGCGAATTTCTTCCAAAGCAGCATAACGCAGACGACGCGCCTCTTCTTCCAGCGCTACCTGTCCGCATATATTCAGACGCTGTGTGTGAAACGCAACGCCCAGCCTCTTTGAAAGCGCCTGGACAAAAGCCACTTCTTCCGCACTCTCCTCTCGCAAGCCATGATCGACACTGGCTACCTCCATATGCAAAGCCAGTTTTGAGGAAATACGCCAAGTAGCAAGCAACAAAGCCAGAGAGTCAGCCCCCCCTGAAACAGCCAACAAGAGGCGCTCTTTGCTTAAATTCAATTTTATATAGGCATTGCACAAGGCTTTCTCAAAAGAAAGCAAGTGTTTTCCTTGGCTTAAAGAGAATAAACCGTTCAAAGGCATAGCGGGTTAAACTGTGGCGGGTTGAGCTGTGGCAGGTTAAACTGCGGCGGGTTGGGCTGCGGGTGGGGTCTACAAATAAAGGCCTTAAGTTTAACTAAAGTGTGGAGCTTTAAAAAGCCTTATTGGAGCTCTATGGGCCTGCTGGAGCGCTTTGAGGCGGGCTTGGACGGGCTCAGGCCTCTTTAGGTACGTTGAGTGCTTGCTCAAAGCCGAGGCTCTCCTTATGAGGCTCTAAACATGCTGTTTATAGACCTTTTTTTTGATTTTATCCACAATTGTTCACAAAGATGTTTTTTCGTGTTATACTTGATGAGCACATTGCTGAGCTGAAGATTATAAGAGTGCCGGTGCAGAGGGGGGCGCCGTCGTTCCTTGAGGGCATGGATCTCTTTAACCTCTTAACTGGCAGTTAGAATGGAGACTTATTGCATGGCGGGTACAGATAAAAGGAAACAATCATTATATTTTCCAGAAGATATGCTGAAAGAAATTCAGGATGAGGCGAACCGACAGGATCGTTCCTTGTCCTGGGTAGTCCAACAAGCTTGGAAAATAGCGAGGGAACGCATCAAAGCCTATCCTTCCGTCAATGATGTCAATGGAGACGAGGAGATAGATAGAAAAGAGGAAATGATGTAAATTTTTAAGCAGAGCCATTATAAATAGACCAGAATGTAGTCTAACGTGGTCGATGGTTTCAGTTATCTGCCGCTCTCTGCCCAAGAGCAGAGGGCGGGTTTATGTTGTTTTTGCTCTCTGCCCGAAGGCTGTTGCCCCAAGGCTGAGCGCAAATCCATTGCTTTTCTCTGTTTCAAAACAGGGAGTATTTTTATTGCGTGCTGAGGAGATCTCTTGACCAAGCGAGTTGGCGAATTGTCCATGGCACGAGAGAGCCATTTCGTTCAAGCGCAACTTAAGAGAGAGTTTGGGCCTCTCAGTTGGAAATTGTCTTCACGTTTTTTCAAGCGGGTTCGCTTTTCTGCGGCAGCGCTTTCAGAGTTAAGTCATCTGCACCAAACAGGTTATGTGGTGCACGTCATGAGGACGACAGCCTGGGTAAACTATCTCTACCTCAGCTGGGCCATGTTGGTCCACTCTATGCCCCCTGTCCGTGCCGTTGCCAATTTGCGCCGTTGGTTTACGCGCCCCTTTTCCCGCTGCCACCTCAGTGGCCCCTTTGAGGAGCGTTTCCAAAAAGCCTTCCTCAACGGAGGGTGTGGCCTGGTTTTCCTGAAGGAAACTGTTTTTGGAAAAGCCGGGGGAACCCTGGTCCGGGAAGATCCATTTCCCGCCCTGGTGGAGCTGGCAGGCCAATTGGACAAACCCATTTTCCTGGTGCCTGAGTTGTTTGTCTGGGAAAAATCAACACAAAAAATTTCACCGGGGTTTTTCGACCGCCTTTTCGGCTCACCTGAGCACCCGGGTTTTCTGCACTCTCTGGGTGCCTTCCTCACCAATTTTCACCGTGCACAATTCCGCATAGGAGAGCCCATCAACCTCAGCGCCTTCATCCAGGAAGCGGACACCACCGACCTTCCCCGCTTGGCCCACAGAGTACGCGGCGTTTTAAACGTGCACCTGGCCAGAGAAACACGTGCCGTTTTCGGGCCACCCATCAAATCCAGAGAGCGCCTGCTCCTGGAAACCACGAGAGATCGCGACTTTCGCAACCGTCTTTCCCTCATTGCCCAGGAGCAATCCAAAAGTGTTGAGGCTGTACACAAAGAGGCCAACCGTGCGCTTCGCTCCATTGCCGCCAAGCAAAACTCCACGGTGCTTGCATTGACAGCCCCTCTGCTCTCTTTGGTGTTTCATCGAATTTATGATGGAATAGAGGTGGATGAGGTGGGGTTGGAAAAAGCCATGAAGGTGGCCACGCGTACCCCTGTGGTTTTGGTCCCCAGCCACAAAAGCCATGTGGACTATTTGGTGATGAGTTTTGTGTTGTGGCAACGTGGCTATAGTGCCCCGCTGGTTGCCGCCGGGGCCAACCTCTCGTTTTTTCCTTTGGGGACTTTTTTGCGGCGCTGCGGTGGTTTTTTCTTAAGGCGCAGCTTTAGGGATGACAAAATTTATACGGCTGCTTTTAAAGCCTATTTAAAAAAACTTGTGCAGGACGGCATTATGCACGAGTTTTTCCCTGAAGGTGGCCGCTCTCGCAATGGCAAGCTCCTCGCTCCCAAAATGGGTTTGTTTTCCTGGTTGGTGGATGCTGTCCTGGAGGGTGTACGGGAAGATCTACACTTCATCCCCATTGCCATTGACTATGAGCGTGTGGTGGAGCTGTCGAGCTATTCGGCAGAGCTCAAAGGGAAAACAAAAAAAAATGAGGATATTGGCCGCCTGTTGGCCTCTTCCAAAGTGCTGACCAAACGCTATGGCAGCATCCACCTTCGCTTTGGCAACCCCATCTCCCTGGCAACGCTGATGCAGGAGCACAACCTGCAGCGCTCCAACATAAAAGGAGAGCAAAAATCGACCCTGGTGCAAAGCTTGGCCTCCAAAGTCATGCATGCCATTGCCCAGGCCACCACCATTACGCCGCATGCCCTGCTGGCAACAGCTTTGCTCGCTCACCGAAAACGAGGCTTGCTTGGGGATGAAATTGCCGAGAAAATTGGTTGCCTGCGGCTTTTGGCAGCCCACATGGGTGCGCCCCTCTCTGCCTCGTTGGGCAATGCCCCTTCTTCCCCCTGTGTGCTGGGCCCCATAGAAGAAACCCTGCACCGCTTTGTTGCAGAAAAAACGGTACGCCGCATTCAGACAGAAAACAACACCATCTTCCAAGTCCAAGAAGAAAAACGCCTGGAGCTTTCTTTCAATAAAAACAGCCTGCTCCACTGGTTTGCTTCCTATTCCATGCTGGCTTTGGCCCTTCAAAACAACCCTGAGGAGCCCAGGCTTGAAAATGCCAACCAACGCGCTTTGTTTCTGAGCTCCCTCTTCCAGTTTGAATTTGTCTCTCACCCCAGGCCAAATTTTGACTTAGAATGGGCGGGCTTTCAAAAGCTGGGGCTCTTGTCCATTGTGGGCCACAATTATATGCTTGCGACAGAAAATTTTGCCGTCTTGAGGTTGGAATTTTTGGCAAACCTGTTGCGTGACTATCTCGAGTCCTATCGCCTGATGGCCATGGCCCTTCAAACCATGGAAAAAAACAGCAGTGTGGATTCAAAAGAGTTGTTAAAAAAAGCCATTGCCCTGGGGCAGGCGGATTTGCTCCTTGGAAAAATAACCATGGCTGAGGCTTTGTCCAAACCCAACCTGGAAAACGCCATCCGCTATTTCGCCAAGGAAAAATTTATAGAAGCCCATGGCAAGGAGTGGCGCTTTTTGAGAGATCCAAAAGAGTTTGAGTTAAATTTAAGAAGCTATAGCACCACTTCACCTGAAATTTAGGCTCCCCATGCGTCCTTACCTTTTTGTCGTTTGTCTTTTTGGTTGGCTTTCCCAAGCACAAGCACAGGGGCTGGAGCTGGAGTTGGACTTGACGGAAGAAGCTTCTCCCACCAACCGCTTCGCCCCTTCCCTGGCTTTTGTGGGCATTCAACCTGCAGGGAGCCGCCAAGCGGAACGAGCCAAACGCCTCAACGCCGAATTCCAACGCGAGCTTTCTGCAGCCACTCGAGAAGGCCGCTTCTCTCATATATTGGGCCCCAAAGAAGTGTTGCCTGTGCTCAAAACACTCCAGAAAACCCCTGCCGAATGCAGGGACAAAGCTTGCTTGGAGTTGCTGGCTGCTACATTGGGCGTTGATCGCATCCTCACCGCCTCTCTGACACCTTCGGGACCAGGCTCCCTCCTCACACTCTGGGGATATGAGCCTACCATGGAGCAGCTGGCCATAGAAACCGCTGAAAGCCCAGAGCGCGAGCAAAAACAACAAACCAGCGGCTTCACCGGTTTGGTGAAACCCTCTAAAGCCAAAACAGAAGCAGAATTTCTCTCCAGAGCCAGAAGTGCCTTTGGCCGCATGACGGCACACTTGGAAACAGGCCTGGGGAAGCTGGTGGTGGATGCTTTTGAGAGATCGACGCAAATAACGCTTTCAGGCAAGGAAATTGGCCAAGGCTCTTTCGAAAAATTGTTGGAGCGAGGCCACTATTCCTTGCTGGCAGAGGCAGAGGGGTTTTTGCCGTTTAATGCTGAAGTGAACATTCAGCCCAACCAGGTTGAGCTGATAAAAGTGCTGCTTATTGCCAAACCTCTGGACAAGCCTTTTGATCCTCGAGCGTGGAAAGAGACAGGGGCTGAAGCTCAAAGAAAAAACAAACCCCTCTATGTACGCCCAGGCCTCTATGTCGCCATTGCAGGCCTGGCAGCAGCGGGTACAGGTGTTTATTTTGGACTTGCCGCCAAATCCATCGAGAAAAAAGGCATAGACAGCATTGGCAACGGCATCATCGACATTACGCGCAAGGAAGCCAACCGGGCGAAGCTTTATGCTTTGCTCTCCAACATTTTTGTGGGGAGCGGGGGCGCCATGGTTGCCGGGGGAACCCTTTGGATGTTTGTTGCGCCAGGAAAAATAGCCGAAAACCCCCTGGACGACGTCACCGGAAAAGTGGGCGTCGTCATCAACATAGGAGGAACGTTTTGATGAAACTGCGCTCTTGGGTTTTAGGGCTGCTGGTGCTTTTGGCAAGCAGCTGCAAAGTCGAATTTGATGAAAGCATGCCCTTCTATTGCGAGGAAGATGAGGACTGTGGAGGCGGGGGCTATGTGTGCATTGAGTCCGTCCATACGCCTTCGCGCCATTGCTGCACAGAAAAGCTGGGGCGCGCTGAGCTCAACACAGATCCAAACAACTGCGGCCTTTGCGGAAACACCTGCGCCTCAAACCAAAGGTGCTCTGCAGGGAAATGCTCCTGACAGAGCAACTCCCCTTCAATAACCACTCCCCCCCCTTCTCTCCTTTGTGGGCGACGAAGCAAAAGAGATGAAGCCCAAAAAAGGGACGAGGCCCAAACCTCGTCCCCACTGTTGAAAGGCCTTGTTTAACAAACTCAGCGTTGAGCAAGCTCAACAAGGCCTTGCTCCAACGCCTATCTTTCCAAGGCTATTCTGCGGATGGCGTGGTTATCGCCATCTGTCACATAGAGGTTGTTGGCTGCGGCATCTACTGCGACGCCATAAGGACGATTAAACCGCGCAACACTTCCAACGCCGTTGACAAGACCTGTTGTAGCGGTGCCGGCGATGGTGCTAACCACGCCTGCCGAGCTCACCCTGCGGATGCGGTGGTTATATTCATCCGCCACATAGAGGTTGCCCGCGGAGTCTCTGGTGATGCCACTAGGATAATAAAACCGTGCGGCAGTCCCCGTGCCGTCGAGATGGCCTGCAGTGCCACTGCCAGCGATGGTGGTGACCGCTCCGCCTGGTGTTATTCTGCGGATGCGGTGGTTGACGGTGTCAGTCACATAAAGGTTGCCTGCTGAGTCGATGGTGATGCCATGAGGCTCATTAAACCGTGCGACCGCTCCCGTGCCATCAGCAAAACCTGCATTCCTGCAGTTACCGGCAAGTGTGGTGACCGCGTTGGTCAATGAAACTCTGCGAATGCAGTGGTTCTGGGTATCCGTCACATAGAGATTTCCCTCTGAATCTATTGCGATATCAGAAGGATAGGAAAACAGTGCATTGGTTCCACTGCTGTCAGCAAAGCCTGAAGTATAGCCATTGCTGCCACCACCGACGATCGTGGAAATGGAGGGGAGTATGCAGTTCCATATGGAGGCCACTGAGCCCGGCATGGATGAGCAGATAGATGATGGTGTTAGGCGGCGGATGCGGTGACTATACTTGTCCACTACATAGAGGGCGCTCATTGAAACAATGTTGACACCACTAGGGACATTCAGACCACCCGTCCCGAGGACAAAAGTACTAACCACTCCAGCTGTTGTTACCCTGCGAATGCTATTGTTAGCGCTATCCGCCACATAGAGATGGCCATATAATGGGTCTATAGCGATGCCTTTAGGATAGCGAAACCGCGCAGCAGCCATCGCGTCGTCGACAAGGCCTGACGTGCCATTGCCGGCAAATGTGCTCACCGTTCCGGTCAGCACATAGGTGAAGGTGCCCGTGGAGGTGACGGTTTTTCTATTCACCGTCACTTGCACACGACCGGTGCAGGGAGTGGTGGTGCCCACCCTGCAGAGGCTGCTTGAAGGAACGGTCAACCGGATGGTGGTGGGCGACGCGAAGGTAATATTGCCCGCAGGAACTTCTACACTGCCCAAGCGCACCACATTTTCTGCTCTAACGTCGCTGAAATGGCTGCCATAAATAGTCATTTCAGCACCATAGCCCGTCTGGGTGGGGCTGAAGCTGCTGATGGTGGGCATGATGGGGGCCTGTGTTATACGCACCATTCTTTCATTCGCATTGCCTGTTGTTGCAACAATCACATCCGCAGAGCGCTCGGTGGTGCCGTCGTTTCGCTGCACCGTCACCCTCACCGTGCCATTGTGGCTGCCTTGAGTCAGCTCCTCACTCACCGTGCACCAGTCCTGTGTACACCTCACACTCCAAGCCATGTTGGAAGAAACATTGAAGTTGTTGGAGGCTGTGTCTCCCGAAGCAAAGTGAAGGCTTTGAGGGTTCACGCTGAGTTCCGAGTTGAAGGCGCGCTGCATAATGCTCACGGTTAGAGGCTCAAGCCCTTCGGCTGTTATCTCCACCGTGGCATAGCGGTCGTCCGCGCTGGTGTTTGCCGACACGCTCACCGTCACCGTTCTGTTGCCACTGCCGGAAGCCATATCCAAACTGCACCAGTTTTCACTGCAGCTTGCGCTCCATGGCGTGTTGGATTGCAATATCAACGTTGCACTGCCTGCTTCTGCATCAAAATCCAGGCTGGTCCTGTCTACACGGAGCTCAGGCCCAAGCCCAGGTGCAGACTGTGTTATGGCTACTGTTTCTTGGAGGTTTTCGGCCGTTATCAGCACCTGGGCAGAGCGCTCGGTGCTGCCTGTGTTGGCTTGCAACACCGTCACCCTCACCTCTGCGTTGCCATTGCCGGAGCTTGGCTCCACACTGAGCCAATCTGCACCGTTTGTGCTGAGGCTCCAATCCGTGTTGGAGAAAATGTGGAAGCTTTTTGTTTGGTTGGCTGACACGCCAAAATGAAGGCTGGCCAAATCCACACGGAGCTCTGGGTTGTCGTCGTCGTCCTTCTCAGGTCCGCAGGCCCAAAAGGCCAGGGACAATAACATTGACACACCATAAACAACAAAACGTTGCCTTTCGGCAACGTCCATTTTTTCTTCTTTTTTTCTTTGTATGACGCCCATTTTCCATCCTCTTTTCTGTTCTTCGTTGGTATTATACTGCAAAAACCAAATACAAAAAACTACATGTGTGTTTTCTTAGAATTACACGCACATTTAATGGTCGTCTCATTTTCAAAAAAGTTTCCCTTGAAATAACAAAATACTTTTGAAAATGAAAAACCTGTTTTATTTTATTGAGTTAGGCAAGTGTATCCTGAGATAATTCGAAGTTAAGAATGAATAAACCCAAACTTTATTCTGCGTGTTGCTCTGCAACAAGTTGTCAAGGCCTGTTGCTTTGAAAACACCCACAGTCTGCTTCAATGAAAGTATACCCAAGGGCTGTGCTCAAAAATGTCGCGGGCTTTAGAGGGGTTTCAGGTTGAAGGGGGCCGATGGCGAGTTATGCGAGGCTCAAGCATATCCCCTGGGTGGATGTGTGAAGGTATTAGAAAAAGCCCTGCATACGCGGTGGCATGCAGGGCTTGGGATGGGGCTATTAGCGAAGATCTTCGCCGCCCAGATAGATCTTCCGAATGGCCTTATTGTTCTCTTCCGTCACATAGAGGGTGTTGCCTGACATTGTGATGCCACTAGGGGCATGAAACTGTGCCGTGCCAGAAGCACCGTCAACAAAGCCCCACCTGCTACTTCCGGCAAGGGGAGTGACAATGGTGTCAAATCCCCCAGGAGTAAGCTTTAGAATTCGGTGCCTGGTTACATCCGTCACATAAAGGTTTCCTTTTGTATCTGCAACAATACCATAACCCCAGAGCGGTTCAGCTGCTCCCGAGCCGCCCCACAAGACGCACATAACTCCCTTCCCCACCACCCTATAGATGCTGTTGTAATTGGAGATCACATAAAGTTTGTCATCCTTGTCGATGGTGATGGCCCCAGGTGAGGCAATCGAAGACGTATCAATCCATTGGCTGTTCATTCCTATTGGGCTTAAAAGGAATGTACCTATTTGTGTAATTTTTTGGATGCCTGTCGCCGTTGTCACATAGAGGTTGTTCATCGAATCCACGGCGATGCCGTGAGAATTGTTAAACAAGAGAGGATTTCTATTGATATCGACAAAGGTGCTGACATAGCCCGACGGAGAGATTTTTCGGATCCTACTGTTGCTGCTGCTTTCATCCAGCACATAAAGATTGCCCGCCTTGTCTATCGCGATGCCGTGAAGCAATGAAAACTGCGCACTGCTTCCCTGGCCATTGGAAGAGCCGCTTCTGCCACTTCCGGCAAAGGTGTAGATAACTCCTGAAGGAGAAACCTTGAGTATTTTGCGAGCTCCATTATCCACCACATAGAGATTGCCGGATGCATCCCTCACAATGCCACCAAGGCCAATAAATGCTTTAGAATTTGGCCCGCCTGCAACCGTTGTAACAGTGGTGGTAGAGAATAGCCTAAATATATCCAATGGATTAAGGAGAGCACTGTTTATGTCAGGAAGCCTGCCCTCAAAATCCACCTCCTCCCCGGTTTCCAGAGCCGCCGCCTCTTCAGTTTCCAAAACGGCCGCCTCTCCAGTTTCTAAAACGGCCGCCTCTTCGCCACCCCAAAAGGCCTCGCCTTCCCCCATTTCCGCACAAGCTGCAAACAAGCTGAATATAACCACATTCAGCCAAACTGCTTTCTTTTTGAATACTTCCATTGTTGATTCCTTTTTAATTCAATAAAGTGTTTTAATAGTTCAATTGGCCTTTAAAGCCGGCCCTTCTTCCAAACAACGCCACCAACGCCCAAATACGCCATTTCCCTATGCATTCACCTCCTCTCGGTTAAAGTCGGACTTTTCAGATATATCCCGACACCAAGTTTTGAATGGCATGGAAAACAGCTGTGACACCCCGTGCGATAACATTTGTAAGCATTTGTTTTTGCACGAAAGTTTTTATGGAGGGTTGCAATTCGCAACACGCACTCCAGGTTGCTCTTTTTTTGCAGTCAGCTGTTTATTTTTCCGGAAGCCCGCCCTACTGGAGCTTGTTGCGCGGGCTGTCCCCGGAGGTGGACTCCATGTGGTGCTGCCTCCAGCATAAACCCGCCCGCACCTAACAGCCCCCCCCTAACAACCCTTGTAGCCCAGGGTAAAACCCAAGAAGAAACACAACACAGCAACTGGAGGCCACAGCACTAGACCGCTTCCACTTTGACATGATCTCTTCGTGAGACTCGCTTCGCTCGTCTATTCCGCTCCGGGAATTATTTGAGAAAGCACGCTTTCTCAAATGATTCCCTCCGCTCCATTGGACTCCGGTTTCGCTCAGGTCATGCACTTAAGTGCACTCCCTACCTCCACCCTTCCGTCAGCAAGCTCCACCATCAAGCTCCGGTGGAGCTTGATGACGGAAAGGAGGGGGGAGGGAGCTTGCTCATCGCGCCTTCCCCTCGGGACTGGGGCCTCGTCCGCCTCGACCTCATGTCAAATTGAAACCGGTCTATCCCTACCAACAAATGCTACTCTCTTTATTTCGGTGCATATAGCCGCTCCAATGTTTTGAGGAGTTCAGAAATTTTCTCGTCAGCAAGGGAATAAAAAACCATCGGCGAACTTTTTCTGCTCGCAACCGCGCCACTTTTGCGCAGCACAATCAGCTGCTGAGAGGCCGTGCTGCTTGACACACGCGCAATGCGCGCCAACTCGCCTACGTTTTTTTCGCTCTCGGCAAGGGCTCGCAATATTTTGAGGCGCACCGCACCGCTCAGCAGCTTCAACATTTTTAAGGCTTCGTCGTTTTTCATGCTCAGCTCCGCTTTCCGGTGGGCTGCTTCGACGTGGCTTCAGGGAAAAACAGCAGCAGGGCTTCCTTTTTGGCTTGCATTTTGGCTTCAGCAATGGACTCGTTCAGCATTCCCAAGAGGGAGCTCAAATATTTTGTTATGCAAGCGTGCTCTTTTTTTATGGCGTCACACAGCACGGTGAAAATGTCTTCCAGGTGCACGCCACCGCCTGGCCACTTAAGCAGAGTAGAAATTTTTTGCGCCACAAAGGCGGATTCTTCAAAACCTTCTGCTCTGAGCACTTCCAAAATGGCGCCTATGCCGCAAAGCAACCGGCGCTCAGCATCGTTTAAAAAATTTCCTTGGTTTAAGTTTCCTTCGTTGAATTTTCCTTCACGCATTAACCGCTCCTCCGTCTGCAAAAGTAGAACAGCAATGCTGCCCTCCAAGGGAGAAGCTGGGCAAACTCGCGCAACCACCCACAGGGTGGCCTAAACGAGCTCGAAACCGGCAAATTTAAAGGAAAAAACCGGCAGGCCTTACGGCCTCCCGCTCAGGCCACCGGGTCAACCGGGGGCTCAAAAGCAACGAGCCACTCGGCATCTCCCGGTGGCTCCCGCCACCTTTAAATTTAACTGGGGTTTCGAGGCCCAACCGCGTTTTTTGCGCAGCAAAAAGAATATAGCATTCTTTGTTTGTTTGAGGAAGCAAAATACTTCAGGAGAGTTTTTTCGCTGTTGGTTTTGTTTTTTCGCCTGGCGGCGGGCATTTTAAATAGGTTTTTTTTGTCGCCTCCGGCGAAGGGTTTTTGGCAAGGGTTGTTTTTCAGAGGGGGCCTGCGGCCCGGCTCATTTCGCTTTCAGCGGGGGGAGGTTTCGCCTCCCGGCGAGTCACTTTTTTTGTCTGGACAAAAAAAGTAACCAAAAAAAGCCACTCTCCGAGGGCCCTGCGGGGCTCA
>WRKR01000008.1 GCA_009782175.1 Cystobacterineae bacterium | reverse complement strand
GTTGCTCGTATTAAAACCTTCCTGGGGCCATCCGTAAGCCCCCGGCAGGGTGATTTTTTTTGGTTACTTTTTTTGTTCAGACAAAAAAAGTGACTTGCCGAAGGCAAGGTGCGCCCGCAGGGCGAAATGAGCCGGGCCGCAGGCCCACTCCCTCCCCGAAGGGAAAAAAACAAAACTAAAAACGAAAAAACCCTTCGCCGGAGGCGACATCCCCCCCCCGGAGGGGAAAAAATAAAACCAAAACCAAAAACAACCCCCCCCCCCGCCGGGAGGCGGAACAAAGTAACAAACTCAGGCCACGAACCCCCCAGTAATGCGGCAGCACGCACGGCATACAATAAAGATAGGAGACGGATTGTCATAACCATAACTATCCCTGATATATGTCAAGACTTCTCCCTTGTTCGCATATCTGAAGCTTGAGCCCTCTCCAACACTAAAAAGCAGGGTTTTAAGGTGGGTGGTTCCGTGCGCCGGGCACGGCGCTGCCGCATACCATGCCTCGGGACAACGCCGCATGTCCTCTTCCTTGCGCTGCAACTCCTCTTCCTGTTGGCGCAACTTCTCTCCCTGGCGACGCCACCCCTCGGACAACTCTTCTTGTGTGGGCGAAAACAACTTTCTGAAAAACCCCATACTCACAACATAGGTGGGAGAGGGCTTTTGTCAAGAAATGTAGGTTTGTGTTGGGGCTTGCTTCACGCATGCAAAGCTCCCCTGCTTCTTGAGAATACACTCCATAATGCCGGGGAAGCTCTCAGCCCTTAGCTCTCTCCTCCTGAGCGTTGAGGGTGCTGCGCATTGAGGGGCCGCCTGGTTTCCGTCACAGACGAAATGGGAGGGGCTTTCTCATGTTGCCAACCCTGGATAATTTGGGTGACGCAGTCAGCAAAATATGTACCTTGGAAATGGCTGGGGGAAACCGAGCGCACCTGCACAGTCCTTTGGGAATTCAGCATGTTCCACTCCGCATCTACCTTCACCTCCATTGTACCTGTGAGCTTTGGATCTCTGTCCTCCTGCTCCTTGGCACAGTTTTCAATATCCCTCCTCTTCTTGCTGCTGGTATATTCAGAAAGGCCATTTTTTGAAACAAACATGCCTGAAACTCCCTGAAAAGGCGCATAGGTTGTGCTGTATGTCCTCACCTCCACCGCCAATCTGCTCTTTCTCCTATCCGCAGACAGACGCACCAAGCTCACCATTTTATGCTCCTTTAAGGGAGGCGTTGGGGCTGCTTCGGCTTTGCTGCGTGCCATTGTCCCGGTTGGCTTGCCTGTTTTTCGCCCTGTGGGTTTATCCAATTGCTCATCAGGCATTTTGGGTTTTGAAGCTTTATAAGGCGCGGCTTCAGGGTATAGGGTTTCAGGTTTTTCGACATTTTCAGAGCTTTGCTCCGGTGCCATCTCTTCAAAAGTGGGGGTAGAGTCCTCTGTTGGCTCATCTGCAGGAGACGGCTTTAAGGCTATAGGCTCAGCCATAGGTTCAGCAACCATGGGAGGGCTTGGGGGAGGGCTTGGCTCTGCTTGGCGCATAAAAACGACGGCCCCCACCCCCACCAATGCCACGAGCCCTGCCACCCACCATAGGGCATTGCTGGAGCTTTCAGGCGGGGGGAAATACATAGCAGCAGCCTTGGATGGTGGGGCCGATAACAAACCCGGCCCAAGCTCATCTCTAGACCGGCGCAAAAACACAATAAGCAGCACTAAACCCAGCAGAACGCTTCCGGCTATGGCTGCTGTGGTGACTGTAATATGGCCCAGGAAGCTATCCGCCACCCTGCCCCACTGCCCCCTCAGCTGGGCAGACAACGCATCGGCATCTGGCACCGGCTGGGCAGAAAAGTCTTCAGCAAACGGCGCTGCCGGCTTGCCCGAAGCCTCAGCGGCCAGCTGTGGCTTAGGTTTTTCAGAAAAATCCAATTGAGAAGCATAGAGAAAGGTGCCTTTGTCCCATTGGACCATCAGCGCATCACTTTTATCCACACTGCCCATTTCAAAAATGAGAGGTGACACAGAGATGATAGAGCGAACACGGCTCCAATCCATGTTGTTTAAATTCAAATGAACATTGTCAACACCTGCATTGTCAACACCCGCATTGTCAACACCCGCATTGTCAACACCCACATTGTCAAAACCGGGGAGCGGGGTCAGGCTTTCACTCTGTCTGTCATAGACATACCCTATGACGGAGGCTTTTTGGGGATTGACGTTGCTATATCCCCAAACCCATTGTAGCTCGCGATCCTGGTTGAAAACCTTTGCATGATAGAGGGGTTCTGAGGCGAGAGGGGTTTTGCTTGGCGACCTGAAGGAGCGCGCATTGAGGAAAGAGACCGCAAACAATTTTGCCGAGCCATCTCCTTGCCTCTCCAGCTCCAACCTCTTATTCTCCCCATAATATTCTTTGCTAAAGCGCAATAGGGTATCCCCTTTCATGGGGCCCATGAAGCGCTTTGCCTCTGCAATGAGTGGAACACCCGCGCTTGTCAAAAAGGGGGAGAGGTGGAATGTCTGGTTATTGTATAAGCGCACTTCAATATAACCCATTCCGCTTGAGGTGGCATAGCGCATGCTCTGGATGCCTGCCGCAAACTCTTCCCTCCCCTGAAGCTCAAAAACAGTGGGCTTCCCCTCTTGAATGAACATCAGCGCATGGGCGCCGCTTGCGTCCTCGCCCAGCAGCACGGCGTTGTTTTGCCACACCTCGGGTTTGCTTGTGGGGCGAATAAAAAAACCCTCCCCACCGCCCATCAGCTGTGGAGGCCCGTGGGGTTTGCACACATAGACATGGCATTTTGCCTTGTTGTCTGAGTCCGGCTTTTGCGGAACCACCAAAAGGGTGTCCGGGCCTTGGTTGAAAATATAGGTACGGTGAAAAACACCCGCAGGTATTTCATGGAAGGTTGTTATGTTGTTTTCCTGCAGATCAGCAGCATACACATATAATGTAGGGTGAAAGGTGGCAGGCTGTACAACCCCATAAGCTGTTTTGCCGTCTGCCGAGAGGGTCGCATTCACAAGCTCTCGTGCGGATGCAGAAAGGCCAAAAGCCATCATCAGAAAAACAACCCACGGCAAAAAGCGTTTTATTTTCATAAGGCATGCTGCTCTGTTGTGTTGCTTTGTTGTGCTGCTCTGTTTTGCTTTATTTTGCGTCATGCTGTGTTGCGCATAAATTATATTCAAGTATAAACTATATTTAAGTGTAAATTATATTTAAACTGCGTTTGAATTTGAGTTTTATTTAAATTACATATATTTAAATTACATGCATACATTTGAATTGTGTTGAATTATATTTAAATTGCATTTGAAAATTATACTTGAATTGCATTCGAATTGTATTTAAATTACATTTGAATTATGTTTAAATTACATTTGAATTACATTGGGATTGTATTTAAAAATCATGCTTGAATTATATTAAATTGTGTTCGGATTATATTTGGATTGCGTTTGAACTATATTCGAGCATTTAAATTGCGTATATATTATATTTAAATTATATTTAAATGGTGTTTAAATGATAGGTGAAAGCTCACTGCTTTGGGACAAATTGGCCGTCCTGGGTGGCAAATCCGTCGAGAAACACCTTCGAGTGGTCGTGCGGATGAACCAAGAGCGCACACCAAGCACCTGGCTGCACATAGGAAATTTTAGAGTTAGCTATGGACCAACAAAAACCCATGTTATTGTTCACTCGCGTTCCACCAGGCACTGAATGAGAAGTTTGCCAATTGGCCACATGGGCAGCAAATAGCTCAACGTGGATGAGCACGCTCGTTGATCGAGTTGTAGCTGGTATATTGTCTGTCTGCTCAACGCTGATCACCCGCCCCCAACAGCAGATGCCTTCGCGCACCAGCCGATTGAAAGCTCTTTTGGATTCGAACATGGAAACTGCCCCTATAATCAGCAGCACCGGCACCCCTGGTAGGAACGAGCTACAGTTAAAGTTCTTCTCCGGGAGAAAATCAACGGATCCATACAAAATAAACTCAATACCCATGCCCAACAGACTGCACAGCAGAAGCAGAATGGCTATCTGGATGAATGTGCAGCCGGATGCATAGTCTTCGTCATCAGTTTTGTTCCTTTTTATGGTGGGATAAGGCCACAGCGGCCCCATGGAAGGTGGCTGTGGCGGTGGTTGCGAAGTCGAACGCACCGGATGCTCAGGCGTCATGCCATGCTTTTCATCAGATCAACAGCCCCGCTTCAACGCCAAAATGGAGAGGGTTGACAATAACCATATAACGCACAGACACTTACTGACAAATGTCAAAAATGCCTTGTGTGCCTTATCCATTCATGCAAGGCAACTTCACCATGAAATGGACATTGTTTGGAATATTGCTGTTTTTAGCCAGCTGCACCTCAAAGGGCAAGAGCCAGCAAGAGCTTGATGAGTGTTTGGGCTTCTTCAACGCTATGATCATCGACAGCGCCGCAATAAAGGCCTTCAAGAACGATAAAAGTGAGTTTGCGGATGAGGCCTTATGTAACGCGGCCATGGAAGCCATGCAGCGTCAGATTGAAGCAATCCATGCTGCGAAAGTCACAAATGAGGCGCTTGCGAAGTTGAAACCTCGGTTTGTCGCAGCAAGGACGAGCCACATTGAGGGTTTAACCCAGTATCGTGACGGCTCAGCCAAGCTCGCGCAACCCGACTGGGTTCCGCCCAATGGCTTTGCCGAGTCCTTAGGTGCCGCTGCCAAAGCCGTCAGCGCCGCGGACAAGGAATATTTAGCGATTGTTGATGAAGCGAAACGCATTTGTGGGCTGCCATGATCTTCAATACCCTCTTTATGATCGTTGGCGCAGTGCTCCTTATTGGATCAGTACTGTTCGCATTCCTCAAAATATTCAAGCAGATGGGCGGGCAATCCAAGAATGAAGAGCGTCTTCGTACCACAGGCATCCCTGTGCGCGCCCGCATTATAAACATACAAATGGGCAGTATGAGCATGCAGACAGGGGCATCTCGCTTTCTTGCAGTGAACCTGACCGTGCAGCTTGAAAACAACCCTGTCACACCTCAACTCCAGCAGATTATGGTCAACGCCATGGCGTCAGAGTTGCAGATTCCAATCCTCCAACCCGGGGCTTGGGCCACGGTGCGCGTCGATCCCACAAACGGCTCAAACGCCATTCTGGAGAGCGTGATCACACCCCAAGGCATGTCTGTTCCCGTCGGCAACTCCGTGGCCGTTCCGAAAGGCGCCAAAATGGGCCTGTGGATCGGTGTTGGCGGAGCAATCCTCGGTGTGGGCGTTGCAGCCGTGGTTGTGGCTGTCAACGTATTCGGAGTTGGCCTTAACAGCGCCTCCGCAAAGGAGGGCAACAGTATATGTGCACGCACCATCCGCTGTTGCGAGCTTGTCAGAGGTGCTGACGACAGCTCTTGCAAAAACTTTAATAAAATTGGCGTTACTGAGCAGATTTGCGAGCCCTTCCTGAAGGCAAATGAGACATTTGCCGCCATGAAAGGCCTCACTTGTGAATAGGCGAGCGCTTTAACACCCTTGGTTGTGACGCCAGGCCAGCGATCGCCGCCTACCCGCTGCAACAAGCTCCATGTTTGCGGCCTTCGCTGCCCAACAGCGTAGGCATGTCAGCAAATGTTGACATTTTGTTGCTTAAAACATGACACAATGTCAGGTTTTGTTGACATTTGGGTGCAGGGGCTGGCGAAAAACCCGAATGTCAGCACTGCCAACCCAACAATCACCCCAATGTTAGGCCGACCCAAACCATCCGACATCATGCTGTTCAGGCCCAAATGCAAAATCTGCGAGCAACCCTCAGCGACCATTGAAGTCATCCCACCGCATGCGTTGCCAACGGAGTGGGCGTTCTGGGAGAAGGACCAGCGGCAGGCGTTCGCCAAATACCGTATATCGGAATGCTACCAGCTCCTCTATGACGGGCCGGGCGGCAGCAATGGTTGGGTGGGTGACGCGATCGACCTGGAGCGGGCCGAGCGGATAGTGGCAGCGTTCTCCAACGCACCCAGCGCGGAGGCGATTCGAGCCGCCGGGTTCTATGACGGTGCGGGATTCTGTGCTGGCTGTGGCTGCTTCTATTGTCCTAAGCATGGGTCGGTTTCCGCCACTGGGTTTTGGACATGCCCCCGTGGGCATGGCAAGAGCGTTGACTTTCACTGGCACCCAGCACTCGACGACTAGACCGCTTCCACTTTGACATGATCTCTTCGTGAGACTCGCTTCGCTCGTCTACTCCGCTCCGGGAATTATTTGAGAAAGCATGCTTTCTCAAATGATTCCCTCCGCTCCGTTAGGGCTCCGGTTTCGCTTAAGGAATGCACTTAAGTGCACTCCCCTCGCGCCTTCCCCTCGGAATTGGGGCCTCGCCCGCCTCGACCTCATGCCCAAGCGGAGCGGAGGGAATGAAGAAAAAGCATGCTTTTTCTTCATTCATGGAGCGTAGTGCAGGCGAGCTTTAGCTCGCCTCAATTGAAACCGGTCTGTAAAATCAAATCAGTTCTAAGTAAAAACGGACTAATTGGCACATTTCCCCTTGGAGTGAATAGCCATGAGAAGGTCTAACACCCCTTTTGAAATGTTAAAAAACCACTCAAAAATCTGTACCCGGCAGACAAAAACCTCCCCTTCCAAGTGAAAAAGCGGGCCTGACAAAATACCCAAAGAGCCTATGGAAGTTGTTGCATGTGGCGTTGTTCGCGCGGTGCAATTAGAGTGCACTCAATGTCAGCACCTGTGCATTATCACCTCGACAAATTTCCACCTGCGGCTCTGGACTGGGCTCGGCTGATTCCGTTGATTGGCCCGGCCAGCGCGAGGTTGGCTCGCTATGATGGGTTGCTCTCTGCCATTCCGAACGCACACATTTTGCGTACGCCGCTGGCCACACAAGAGGCCGTGCTGTCCTCGAAAATTGAGGGCACGCAGGTGACCATCAGCGAAGTGCTTGAGGTTGAAGCAGGCAGCATTTCGGAAGCCTTGACTCAATCCAAGCGTGACGATGCAAAGGAAGTGCTCAACTATCGACACGCCATGAGCGCCTGTGTGGATGAGATGAAGCACCGCCCGTTCTCGCAGCAGGTTTTGCGTGGCGCGCACCAAATACTCATGCGAGGCGTGCGTGGCCGCGACAAAATGCCTGGTAGCTATCGCTCTGGGCAAAACTATATTGGCCCGGCAGGTTGCACACCCGAAACGGCAAGCTTTGTTCCCATCGCGCCTGAGCACCTGTGCGCGGGCATGGATGCGTGGGAGCGCTATTTCAAAAGCACTCATGAGCCAGACATGTTGGTGCAATTGGCTCTCGTGCATCTCGAATTCGAGGCGCTCCACCCTTTCATGGATGGCAACGGCAGGTTGGGCCGCATGCTGATTCCACTTTTTCTCCACGAGCGACGTTTCCTGAGCAGTCCGGATTTCTATATCAGCGGCTATTTGGAACAAAACCGACAGGAATACCAGGAGCGCTTGCGGGCGGTGTCACGCGATGGGGCATGGACAGAGTGGTGTATGTTTTTCTTGAAGGCCATCCAAGAACAGGCTGGCGAAAACGAGCGCAGAGCACATGCCATTTTGGCGTTGCATGACAGGCTCAAGCTTCGAGTGACTGAGCTGACACATTCCCAGCATGCCATGCGCATTGTGGATTTTTTGTTCCAATCGCCGATTTTTGCTGCGCCTGCCTTCTATGGTCGCTCGGGCATCCCCAAACCCAGTGCAGCGCGTTTTCTCAAGCTGTTGAGAAAAGAAGGTATTTTGTCAATTTTGCAAGAAGGCCGAGGCGGGCGTGTCGGCATTTATGCTTTTGACGCGTTGCTGTGTGCGGCTGAAGGCACAGAAAATCTCTCACTCGTGAGATAAAAAGCCAATCTTGTCTCGAAAAACGTTAAAAATGAGACAAGACTGGATTTTTGTCTCACCGATGAGACATAAAAAGTGTTGCGGCTCATATTTCGTCAAAAATGAGCTACAACTTAGGTTTGTGGTTAACAAGTCGGCAATCACCCCCCAGGAGGCTGAAATGTCCGCGGCCTTAACCCACCTCTTTTGCCTCCCGCTGACTCAGCGAACCGTCTGTCACCCCCCCAAAAAAATAGGCGGCGGGAATCGAACTGGGGAGCAAAGCTTTTATATGGCAGCATTTTTTTAGAGCCGAACTTTGGTTACCTATGGGCTTAGCAGCACTTGTTTTCAAAAATGGAACCCGGCTCTTTTCACAAAGTAGAACAACACGACACACGCTCTTGGCCTCCAACACTGTGTCACCCCTGCGGACTTTTGGGGAGAAGATGGCTCTTGCCCCTAATCTGCTTCAACAACACCTTTGACTTGCGCTTCATAACCTGCCAGACGCCCTCGCACTGCGCGCACGCCATAGCTGAAGGCCAGCACGGCTGCGGGCCACTGGCGGATTTTGCTGCCGTCAATGGTGGTTGTGCCAAATTGGCTGCGCGTGGTGGCCCAGACTACTGGAAGACGATTTTTGCTCGCAAACTTTATCAAGCCTTTGAGGGAGTCTGCCCTGCCTAGGTTTTTGTCGCTCCACTTAATTTCCAACGCAGCCACCGGCTTGAGTGCCAACGACGATTCTACCCAATCCACTTCATAGTCGCTTGCACCCCAACGCGCATAGTTGAGCCGCGCATCCTCATGGAAGCGCTGCGCGAACAGAGCTGTTTCTACCAGGTGACCAAACTCGGGCTCATCCGGTTTTCTGACGCCGAACAAGCCGGTGTACATAGCTGAATTGGTTAAATATACCTTGAAGCTGCGAGAGCGCTGATAGCGCTTGCCGTCCTGGTCGATTCTAAACACGCGTTGAATCAGAAACGCAGCTTCCAAATATTCAATATATTTCTGAATGGTCAGCTTGCTCACGCCGCTGCATTGCGAGAGTTGCTCAAAAGAAACTTCCTCTGACGTGTTGAAGGCCAGCAGAGTGAACAGAGCATTGAGTTCCTGAATATCCTGGATGCCATACAATTGCGGCAAGTCACGCAGCAGCACCTTGTCCACAATGTCTGACTTGACGAAACGTGCTGGATTGCTGCGCACCAGGGGCGACAGCGCCAACTCTGGATAGCCGCCGAAGTTGACATAATCAACAAACTGCTCATTCAATCGCTCGACGTCCTCCAGCATATATGTGCCGGGCTCTTCCTCGAAAATGGCTGCAGGCTCAGGGCGCAAGTCCAGATACTCAGAAAAAGTCAACGGGGGCAGCAGAAAATCCGTGAAACGTCCCGCGCCAGACTCTGTGCTTTGGCGCTTGAGTGCTGCGGCTGCGGAACCAGACACGAGAATGCGCAAGTCAGGCCGGTGGTCGACCAGCGGTTTTAGGTGCTTCTCCCAGTCTTTGTGAGATTGAATTTCATCGAAAAACAGATAGCGCGTGCCCTCGCCTTCGGGCGCAATTTCTTCAATCAGCCGAACCAATGCCTCCAACGACTGCCCGTGCAGCAATGGGTGGTCCATCTCCACATAGGCAATACGTTGCGCAGCAACACCGTCTGCCAGCAGGCGGATAATCAGGTGACGAATCAAAATGGTTTTGCCCACCCGGCGCGGCCCCAACAACACCACCGCACGACGCAGCCCTGGCTCCAGCAACAGCTGATGCACTGGCTCCAAATAGGCGCGTGGACGCAACTTCGCCAGCTCTTCATCCGCTCCAGCACCTGTCCACCATGGGTTCAAGCGCTTAAGATGGTCGGCAACTTGTTGATTTGAAACATGTTTCATTGAAAATCCGCGTTAAGCATAGTTCTCTATGCTTAAGTCTAGCACGCTTTTGGAGCGCCTGGTCTGTTTTTGAGTCGGGCAGCCCAAGCCGTTGAACACGGCGGAGTGGCCGCTTGTGGAACACATTCGGCTGCAAAAGAAGAAAACGCTAGAAAAAATATACTGAAACCCTACTTCAAATGAAACTTTGAGAAAGCTCAAAACTCAGGCCTAAGTGGAGGCGGCGGGAATCGAACCCGCGTCCGAGGAATGTTGGCGTTGAGGCGCTACGTGCGTAGCTGACGTTTTAGGTTGTGGCCCATGGGCTGCAAGTCAGCCTGCAGCAACCACATGCCATCCCAGAATATATCTCGCCTCGCTGCTCTCCAGGCGCAGCAGCGAAAGCCAGCCCACTGGGTTTGCAGACTCTCTTGCCCGCAGGCGAAGGCAAGCAGTCCGGGCAAGGCGCTGTTTAGGCAGCCAGTGCCAGCTCAACGTTGTCGTTGGCTTTTGTGTTTTTGCTTCCGTATTTGACGAGTGTGAAAGCCCACTCGGCACGCTCCCCAAAACCTTCAGGCCCCGTCGAAACCTTGTCGCCCCCAAAAACCTTCTCAACCGCGCCCTCCACCTTTTAACTCTTTTATTTTCAATGAACACGCCCTTAGGCCTCACATGTTGCTCCCCTTGCAGCTCTCCTTATTCCATAGCTCTGGGCAAAGCTCAACCCTCTTGCACTCTTGTATTCTCCTCTTCTGCTCCCTTCTCTATTCTCCCGCTCTCCTCTTTTCCTTCAAAACCACCTCAAAGGCCTTTCATTGTGGACTGGAGGTGGCGGTGTATGCGCCGCAACAGCCGGCGTAGGGGTGCTTTGAGGGAGGGCTGCGTCTTGAGGAGGCGTACAGCAAGGGGGCCCATGGCATAATAGCCCGCTACCACCCAGCGCCCCCAAAAATGGCGCAACAATACCTCGTCGCGAAACCGTCTGAACAACAACAACTCCTCCGCCTCCTTGCCGAGAAAAGCTGTCGCAATAAAACAATTGCCTATTTTGCTGAGCCAGAAAACATGCTTGCGCGTGAGGTTGACAACAGCATTGAGCTGAGCCTTCGACGCTGTGCCAGCCTTGGCGTCGGCTTGGGTCTGCGCCGCGTCCTGGGCATGCCAGGCATAAAGCAACGCAAGGTAGTCCCGCTCCACAACTTGCCAGAGCTCACCAGAGCCGTCGCCAAACTCTACACGTATATTCCTGTGCTGGGCATCCTCCAAATGAAGCACATAATGCATGTGCCCCTTCTTCTTCGTCCCCTCCAACTTGAGCAAACGCGCAATAAATACCCAAAAAGAGCGACCACAGGCCATGCAGGTGGGGCTATACCAAGAGTTGGTGCGCGAAAATTCCAGAGTTTGCGGCTTCTTGCACCCTCTAAATGCACAAAACACCTGCACGGTGCCCCGGCTCTCGTCAAAACTGTCATAACGGGAAAGCTGTGTCTCCCGGTTATATACCGGCCGACGCTCTATTTTGGGCCAGGAAAACAGCGAAAGCATTTCCGCAAGCTCTGTCTCCAGCTGGCGGGCATGCACTTGCTGCACTTCAGCCTCGGCCAATTGCCCTTGCTGCATAAAAAGCAAAGTGGCCTTTTGCGCCCCTATTAAGGCTTTGAGGGCTTCAAGCTCCGCAGTTTGCAAGTCCGTCTCCACAACACAGGCCGCAAGCTTCTGCTCATAAACACCCGCCTGCAAAATACGCTTGGGCAACTCCGCCCACAGCAAATCCCCCTTCCACAAATAGACGGGGACTTCCGGCTGCAAAGAGGCCCACAACATGCATTCTATGGTCAATCGTCCAAAATCCGGTTTTTCCACCCCCACAACATAACAAGCTTGCTTGGAAACAGCGGATATTTCCCTTGGGCTTCATCTAAATTGCACACAACCCCTTTCCAAAAATTGACGCACCCAAGCCCGTTGAGGCAAAAAAAGGCATGCGCTTTCTTCGCCCAACACTGCTCGCCCTGTTCTGCCTGGCCATAGGCCTTGGCATGGGCACCCTCCCCATTAACGGTACAACCCTTTGGCAAAAACTCCGCATGGCCATCAACAAAACCTCAACACAAAACGCCTTCCCTGTGGAAAATTATACCGCCTCGGAGCGCGCAAATATTGACAAACTCATTAGGGAAAAGGCTACACCCTATCCAACTCCCTCTGCCCCAAACCCTACCCAGAAGGCACCCCATTAACGGCGCCCCCTTAACAAAGCCAAACCTCCGTGGAGTTGCTCCGTGGAGTTGCTCAAATGTCCGCTTTGAGGCTCGCTTCGCAAGCTGGGTTTGAGCTCGTCGGCTCCACTTCGCACCTCACAAGAGAAATGCTGTGTGGGAAATGCCTACGCTTTGCAGCATATAAAAAAAGCCTAGAGAGGAGGCTGGAAACCCAACAAGCAATTGGAGTAGAATAAAGCGCAGTCCTCATCCAAAAACATAAGAAGTTGCTTTCAAAAAAGGGGAAACAATGGGTGCCGGGGAAAAAATTTTTTCTGTTTTCTGTGTTTTGGTGGCTTTGCTTCTCATGTTTGCAAGCTGCGGGCCTGTAGAGGTGGTGGATGTGCCCACGCTCAGCCTCTCTCAGCAAAACTTGCATTTCAGCTCGGAAGAGGCTGGCACCGAAAGTTTTGGGGTTAACTCTAACACGGAGTGGAGCCTCTTTTGTATAGGCTGTACCGAGTGGTGTTCTATTACGCCGACATATTACCAAGGCAGCCAAACCGTAAATGTGAGTGTAACCCCCAATGCCAGCCGCGCAGATCGCCGCGCCATCATCATTGTCACCACCGGCGACCTCAACAGAATGCTGAGTGTCATGCACCCCGGCATCTCCCCCAGCATCAGCCATTTCTCCCCCACCCAAGCACGCAGTGGCACCCTGCTCAACATTACAGGAAAAAACTTCAGCCCTGTTTCTTCAGAAAACACCGTCACCCTGGGCCAATGCGAAGCCCGTGTGGAGTCGGCTACAACCCAGACAATAAGTGTTATGGTTCCCCCAAACACGCAGTGTACAGGTCCCGTTAGAGTGAAGGTTGGTGAAAAAACAGGCACCTCCTCCGCTTCGTTCACCTATATGCCCAGCGTCAATGTCAGCACCTTGAGCAGCAGCATAGGTATGCTTAACCAACCTTATGGCATTGCCATAGACATGCAAGGCAACCTTTATGTGGCGGAGGAGCTGAACCACCGCATCCGCAAAATAACACCCGAAGGGAATATCACCACCCTTGCCGGCGGCGCAATAGGCCATGCCGACGGCATGGGCAGCCATGCGCAGTTTACTTGGCCTAGAGATCTCACCCTAGGCGCGGACGGCAACCTCTATGTGACGGACTCTGGCAACCACCGCATCCGCAGGGTGACGCCAGAGGGATTGGTTTCCACACTTGCCGGCAGCGAATATGGCCATGTCGACGGCACAGGCAGCAATGCACGGTTTAACTGGCCTTCCGGAATAACCATAGACACAAACGGCATGCTCTATGTGACCGATCTGAGCAACCACCGCATCCGCATGGTGACACCAGAGGGAGTGGTTTCCACACTTGCCGGCAGCGGCACAGAAGGCTTTGCCGACGGGGAGGGGGTTGCCGCACAGTTTCATATGCCTCGGGGCATTGCCGTAGACACAGAAGGCAACCTCTATGTGGTGGATGCCGGCAACAACCGCATCCGCAAAATAACACCTGAAAGAGAAGTCAGCACGCTTGCCGGAAGTGCTGAGAGAGGCTTTATCGACGGCACGGGTAGCCAGGCACAGTTTAACGAGCCTTTCGGAATAGCCATAGACGCAAACGGCAACCTCTATGTGGCAGACAGCACCAACCACAGCATACGCCTGCTCACACCGGCAGGGACGGTTATTACGCTTGCCGGCGATGGCTATGCCGGCTCTGATGACGGCCCTGGAGCACCTCACCCCGGCCCCCCTGTACGCTTTGATACGCCTTGGGGCATTGCCATAGATCTACAAGGCAACCTTTATGTGGCCGATTCTCATAACCACATCATCCGAAAAATACTATTAGAGTGAGTGAGTGAGTGAGCGTGTCACCCCACCCATGGGTTTCACTCTATAATGCCCTTTTATAGAATGCCCTTTTATGGAATGTCATTTTATAGAATGTCATTTTATGGAGGGCGTTGAGGGAGGCACATGGAGCCTATGGCGCTCTACATGTTTGAAGGCATTCAGCCACAACTCGGCTTCTCTTTGGGACAGGTTGGCGCGGGCAAGGCTTTGCCACAACTCCTCAAACACATAATGGGGGGCCTGAGGGTTTAAAAACCCGGCACTCAGCAAAGCATGGCGCATTTTCTGTTTGAGCCTTTCCAAAAACCCCAAAGGTGCACGTGGCTCTATAGGGGCCTCTTGCGGGGCTTTTCCCTGTTGCGCGCACAAAAACAAACAAATGGCTGCTGCCTGGGCCAAATTCAGCGAGGGCTTTGTACCTGGCGTGGGAATGCAGACAACCTCATGGCAAAGCGCCAACTCCTCATCTGAAAGTCCGCGGCGCTCTCCACCCAATACCAGGGCTATTTTGCCTTGAGTGCTTTTCTCCCATAAACGCTTTATCCCCTCCTCTGGGGTTATGGAATGCCTTCGTAGGGCACAAGCCCTAAAGCTGGTGCCCACGGCATAAACCACATCCTCCAGGGCCTCTTCCAAACTCGGCATAACAACAAACTCCTCCAACAAATGCGCAGCATCCACCGCCACGCGGCAGGCACTCTCCCAGTCCTTCACCCAAGGCCTGGAAAGGCGACAACCCGAAAAACCAAAATTGCCAAGCAAACGCGCAATGGCGCCCAGGTTTTCTGCGCATTGCAACTCATGACATATGAGCAAAGGAGGCCACATGAGGCAGAGTTTAACGGGCTTTGGCCCCACAAGTCTCCCGCTAAAAAACCTCCCACCCCCATGGGTAGGGTTTTTCCCAAGGCATGCACTGAAGAAAAAACACTAGACCATGTTGAACCCTTGCAACGGTGGCTTCGCAGGGTATATATTCCTGTTGCCTTTTGTCAGCAGGCTTAGCATCTATGCGTTTTATAAAAAAGGGGGGGGCGACGAAGCGGGAAAACACATGAAAGGGGGAAATAACTATTGAGTGCTTAGGGTGTTTTTTCTCCATGGCCCGCGCAAGCCATGGCTTTCGCTCCCATCTGTCAAATCCGCAATGTGTATGAGCCTCTCAACAAAGGCTCAACCAGGGCTTCACCTCCATAAAAACCATGATGAAAAAAAAACTTTATATAGCACTGCCCTTCCTCCTCGCGCTGAGTCTTCTTTTAAGTTGTGAAAACAACGACAATGACAACAGCGGCAATGACAACAACGACAGTAACAACAGCAGCAACCCTATTAACCGCAGCGAAGAGACGCTTTGCCCCAACAACCCTTGCGACGACAAAACCGCCCCAAACGCTGTCCCACGTATTGCCCCAAGCATTGTAGAGTTCAGCCCCAGCGAGGCAGCCTTTGGCGCCACCCTCACCCTTCGCGGAGAAAACTTTAGCGCTGTTCTTGCTGAAAACAGCGTCGCGCTGAATGGGGTCGCCGCCAACATCCTCTCTGCCAGGCCGAATGAAATAACCATTGAAGTGCCCCAAAACAAACACTGCACCGGCCTCGTCTCTGTCACCACCGGCAGCCAAACAGCTGTTTCTGAGGTGGCCTTCACCTATGTGCCTACGGCTTTTGTCAGCACTTTTGCGGGTGGCTTGCCAGGCTCCAACAGCAGCTCATGGGTTCAGCCTCGCGGCATTGCCATCGGTGCGGATGGTCATTTTTATGTGGCGGACACGCTGGACTATAGCATTCGGAGAATTTCACCGGATGGAGAAAGCAGCACCTTCGTCAACGGCGCTGCGCTGCTGGGCTTGCCTCGTGACATTGCCATCGATCTACAAGGCAACCTTTATGTGACGGACTACCTATATCACCGCATTCGGAAAATAAGCCCTCACGGAGAAATAAGCACCTTTGCTGGAGCGGACAGCTCAGGCCTTGAAAGTTTTGCCGACGGCATAGGCAGCGAGGCACGCTTTGCTCACCCCTTCGGAATGCAAATAGATGCTGCGGGGAACCTTTATGTGGCCGATTTTGGCAACCACCGCATCCGCAAAATAACACCCGCAGGAGAAGTCAGCACTTTTGCCGGCAGCGGCACCCAGGGTGAGGCAGACGGCATAGGAGCCCTTGCACAGTTGAATAGGCCTGCCGCTATGGCCATAGACGCAGCAGGAAACCTCTATGTGACAGACAGCCACCGCATCCGCAAAATAACACCCGCGGGAGAAGTCAGCACCCTGGCCGGAAAAGCTGAAGGAGGCCATGCCGACGGCCCACTCAACGAGGCAGAGTTTAACAACCCCCTTGGCCTGGCCATAGATGCTTTAGGCAACCTCTATGTGGCCGATACCCACAACAACCGCATCCGCAAAATAACACCCGCAGGAGAAGTCAGCACCCTTGCCGGAACCGATGAAGGAGGAGGCTATGTCGACGGCCTGGGGAGCCAAGCACAATTTTATTCCCCCCACAGCATAGCCATAGACACGGATGGCAACCTCTATGTGACGGACTATTATGACAAACGCATCCGCAAAATAACGTTTGAATAACGTTTAAAACACGTTTGAATAACGTTTAGACCACGTTTGAATAACGTTTAAACCACGTTTGAATAACGTTTAACACTGAGCTGCGAAGCTACAACAGCAACCGGCATAGCCCGCACCAAAGCCATTGCGCCCTAAGGCGGGAGGCAGAAGCGTAGCTGTTTCACCAGCGGGCACCCCAACAAAGCCGTGTTGAAAAACTCTGGTATTTTCTTTGAATATTTTTCTTGAAATGGATCAAAAATTCGTTTTTGTGGGGTGGTTTTCATACAATGAAGTGCACGCTTTGGGGTTTGTGTGTTAAGCGGCGAGCACGAAGGAAGGCCCCGTAGCTCAGTTGGATAGAGCGACGGTTTCCTAAACCGTAGGTCGCAGGTTCAATTCCTGCCGGGGTCACAAAGCAATGCTCCAACAAAACCCATCAACATACCCACCCAAAGTCAGCACTTTTGAGGACACCCTAGACCGCTTTCACTTTGACATGATCTCTTCGTTGGGCTCGTTTTTGTTCGGGTCATGCACTTAAGTGCACTCCTCTCACAAAAGCCTCGCCCGCCTCGACCTCATGCCAAATTGAAACCGGTCTGGATAATCAAATCAGTTCTAAGTAAAACCAGCCTAGGGGTGAAGTGGGTGCGGCACTCAATACATTCAATGCCCCACCCAGCGGTTTATTTTTTCCTCTAACTCCCAAGCTCCATCGGAAGTTTTCTTCTCGAAAATGCAATCCGACTGCCCCAAGCGGGTTTCATTGTCCTCATAAACAAGGGTGGCGCGCCTGTCAAAAACACCGTTGCCGTTGACGTCAATGAGGTAAACATGGCTGCCGGGTTTTTCTTCCACCATCTTCAGGGGGTTTTTTCTGCCTGAAACCTCGCCATAGGAGATGGCTTGTCTGCCATCCGGGTGTATTTCAAAAACATAGGGAAGGGGGTGGCGCGCTTCCCCTTTTATTCCTACGCGGTATACGCCCCTCTCGTCCGTCCATTGGCGATATTCCACCTGGCTTTCACGAAAACTCATCCATTTCCTGCCGCTCAAAACCTCTTCAATGTCTTCTTTTCGCTCCAGCAGACGCATTATGTCGCCCCAGCTGAACTCCTCCCTGGCACCCTCCGCATTGTTTGTGGACGCCCCCCCTTCCTCCACCACGGCCGCGTTGTGCTCTGCCGCCAAGTTGTCCGCAGGTTTTTTTCCCAGGCTTGCGCAGCCACCCAGCAACGCTGCCAACAACGCGCTTAACAATATGCCCGACAATGCCGCATGCCTTTTGCTCACTCTCTCTCCTTGTTGCAAGTGAAGTCCGAAACACCCCACCGTTTAAGTTAAAGCCTGGGCCCATCCCAGCAGTTGTCGACAGGCACGCTGGCATTAAAGCTGCGGCACAAGTCATGCCCAAAAATGGGCCAGGGCGCGTCTTTCTTGAGGCCGGGTGCGTCGATGAGAAAGCCGGCAATCAAATTTCTCAAACCTTCCTTATAACCAAAAACGGCAACACTGCGCGTGGGGGACAAGGGCAAGACGCCCAGCAAGCTTCCACTCGCATCCACGTCTGCATTCATTCCTGCCCAACAATCACTCAAATCGGCCTTCAAGCACAACACACCCCTGCCTTTGCTTGGAAGCAGCAGAGTGCTTCCTTCCATGAGCCCAATGTTGCTGTTGCGAGCATAGTCAGAATTGCCTTCGTTGGAGGCATGCATTTTTTTCGTGAAAAGCAAGTTGCCGGCAACAGAATAGCGTCGAAGCACATATTGCAACTTTTTTTCATCCACCTCACACATCGACTTTGTCAGCCCTATCAGCTCGCCGCCGGCATCCACCAACACAGGCTCTGTTCCCGACAAAAGAAGTTTTTTCGCGTCTGAGGTTGAGCGCGTGTTCTGCTCAAAACGCTGACTCAACGGAGTGCACTTTCCCTCGTATTTAACCCAAAGGCGCTCAGAGTCCAAAACTTGCACTTGCAGCCGGTTCGGTTGTTCCAAAGCAGGAACAGCGACAGGGCCTTCATCGACACAGCCTCGACTCCAACCACCGTTTTTCCATTCCAGTGCGCACCAATAGCGCTCTAGAGAGTCCAAAAATACCCTGACGACACCTTCGGGCATTTGACGTACCAAAATTTTTCCTGCGAAATAGCTTCCTGTTTGCTGCAGAGGTTCAGATGGGCGGCAATCCACACTCCAAGTGTTCAATCTATTGGAAAAGCGACAAGCCTCCAGAGCATAGGTGTCGCGGATGATATATGTGTCTTCGTTGTTGTCTTCGTCATCGCCGCTGTCTTTGTCGTCGCTATTATTGTCGACATTGCTGTCATCTTTGTCGTCGGCGTTGCGAGTGTCTTCCAAACGACGCCCCCGCACCACCACCAAGTCTTTGCCGGGCCCCCCTCGCAAGAGTGCCAAATTTGAAAAATTTGCACCGAGTTTCGAGCAAGTTTTCAACAAAGCTTCCCCTGTTTTTGCATCGAAAACCCAAAACCCGTCTCTTCTGTTGGCACAATTGGCCACCACCACGTCCATACCTCGGTGGTTGCCAAGCATCAACTGCTCTCCAATACCGGACTCTTTGGTTCTCCACACTTCTTCCCCTTTTGCGTTGATGGCGATGATAAAAAATTTCAACCCCCATTCATTCATTCTATTTGTCACCATCAACAACAAACCCTCACGCGTCACAGCAGGGCGCGCGGCCAAACTCCCTATAGCGCGGCCTGGCCCCCATGCTAAACTCCACAACTCGCGGCTGATGCGCACCTCAAAGCTTTGCGTGCGGCTTCTGCGGTTGCCTGTTTCGTCTGCGAGCGTAGCAGTCAAACTCAATTGATAAGGCCCATGCGGCAAATCCGGCAAGGCAGAAAGCGACACTTTGAAACACTGGGAATGAGGTTTGGCGGGCAAACTTCGAGGGCAAGCTGCGTGCGCGGCGCGATGCTGTCGGCCTTCACCCGCAAACAGCTCGCTTTGATCTAGATCTATAGCCTCATGAGCATATTTGTTCCCCCAATCGAGTTGCTCTAGTTGCACATAGAGCGCGTCGTCTCTTCCCCACACTTCTTTGTCTTCTATGCGGATGCTCACATCCAAAGGCGTTGTGTCATAACTCCACGAGAATTTTTTGATCGCCTTGCCATGCTTGCCATGGGCTTCGACTCTCAGGCGGTAGTTTCCTTCGGCGAGAGCTGTCGGCACGCACTCCCAGCGCTGATGTTGCTTTTTGGCGAGTCCTGTTTCGATGGCGACGCATGACAAAGGCAATTGTTCGCCCTTGTGCTCGACCAACTGAAACTCCGCTTCAAACTCGGCGCCATGGACATCCACTTGAATTTTGGGAGCGGGGTTTTGTGTGCGGTTGCGAGCATCCAGAGATTCGCCCACCAGGCTGATTTGAATGCTTGGCACTGTCGAGCTTGGGGCTTCAGCGTTGGGCTGGGCTTTTTCTTCCACCTCTACCACGGCATGAGGATCAGCGCCTCGCTTCACAGCACACCCAAAGCATGCCAACAACAACACCCAACTCAACGCTTTCTGCTTCCGCATCAACAACCCCTTTTTTCAACGCGGTATTCCATGGCACCAACTCACCGCCCAATATATCCATTTGAAATGGGATGGAGTGCTCATTCGACAGGGTGACAAATGCCCGTAAAACATGCTAAACTTACATGACAGTTCGCAACACAATCAGAAGCATTGTGGATGACACCGTCTTTGTCGGTCCACTGCAGATATTCTTCAAAACCATCGCCATCGAAGTCGGTTGGAAGCCCAGCCAGCGCTCTTTGGACTTTTTTCTCCCAGACTTCCAGCACCTATGAAATGCCACCGTCGTCGTCTTTCCCATGGCTTTCGCAAGCCCCCAACAACATGGCCAATAACGCACTCAACACCACCACACTGCTTCTTTTCATCGCCTTTCTTCATTTCTCGACACCAAGTTCATCCACAACATCGCCTCTTCTCATTGTCCTTCTCCTCTTCTCCTCCGCCAAATTCATTCACAACGTTGATTCTTCACACCACCCTTCTCTCTCTGCCAAGCGGATTTGCTTCGCCACTAATGACGGATGGTTGTCTTTATGATTCTATTTAGGTACTTCCCCCAAGTCCCATCGGGTGTTCTCTGCATAAAAACATATTCGGTCCGTTCATGTTCGGTTTTCGTTTTGCTGAATAACCGGATGGTGACGCGCTCGTCAAAAACGCCGTTGCCGTTGCGATCAATGAGATAAATTCGACTGCCGGGCGTTTCTTCCATCATCTTCATGGGGTTTCCATTGCCATGGAAGAAGGCTTTGCTTCCATCGGGAGCTATTTCGACGGCATAGGAATAGGGGTGGTGCGGTGGACCATCCACCTCTATGCGGCGCACGCCGTTTTTGTCTGTCCACTCGCGACGGTCCTCATGGATCCATAACCCTTCTCCGGTGATGATTCTCTCCACTTTTTCTTCTAGATTTATCAGCGCCCAAACGGGAGCCCACGCGTTGGCTTCTTCGTCCTCATCCATGGACACGTTGTGCTGCGCTGCCAAGCCACCTACGGGGTTTTTGCCCAAACTCGCACACCCCACCAGCAACGCGGCCAACAACGCACTCAACACCCACACATGGCTTTGGTTTTTGTGCATCGCCTTCCTTTCACATTGTTCCGCTGATACACCACACTTATAGAAGACGCCCCAAGCTCCACTTTGTTTCAAAAACAAAGCTGACGCAGCACAGACAGCTTGCTGCTCTTTTCAGAATTTTCAGGAGGTGTTGCATAACATTGCAGCGCATGCCGAGGCGGAGGTGGGCTGCTTGGAACCTATGGGAATTCGAGAATTCAGAGAGGATCTGCCCATGTGCGCCAGCCCAAGCATGGGCTAGCAGGGCGAGCATTCCAAACCTCAACCCCATCCGGCCTGGGTTTAGGGGAGAAAAAGTGAATATTCCGGGGTTGTCAAAACCCAGCTTCTCAGAAGCTCCAAGTCCTGCGGCTCGTCGTCGCTGTAGTTTTCAATTATCTCAAATAGGTTTTGGCCGCTTAGGGTGTCCCTTTCAGCATTCCTGAAATAATATGCTGCTGTGCGGCGCAAGGGGTTATTGAGCAAAACCAATGTTCTTTTGTGCTCTTCTGAATGATAGATGAGGTATTGCTCAGTGTTCTCTATTTTTTGAAAATGGCCCGACAATGTTGTTTCTTGAGGAACACAACCATGCTCGTGTTCCTGAAATGCTAATATTTCAGGAAAGCGCAATGTGTTTCCCAATTTAAAACTAAAACTGACATCTGTCGAATAACAATCAGGCGCTCCACAATCCAATGAATGCAAATTGAAAGGTATTAAAACAAATAACTCATCATTTGAAATGCGGACCACATTTCGGATATACATTTCCTGAAGAAAGCTTTCTTTGAGTATTTGGTTATCCATTCTTTTGAGAATTTCATTCCTGAGATAAGCTTGATATTCTCCCCAGCTCTCAAAATCAGAATCCGTTAACCACCTTGTTTTGCTTTCTGCACCGTGCTCAGCGGAATATAGCACTTCGCTGTTTTGCCCTTGCAAGCCGCGTTGCCCATGCCCACACCCAACCGCGACGAGCACAAAAAGGCTTGGCATGAGGAATGTATTTTTCATTGTTGTTATCCGCTTTATCGTTCTTCGTTGGATATTATACATTGTGTGTGAGGGTTTAAATTTTTACTGCGAGCAGCAGTTATGTCAACAAAAACTTTCTGTGGGTTTCAGTGGTTGAGGTGGTGAAAACAGTTGTTTAAATGCTTGAAAATAAGGCTATACATTCCAAAAATAAAAATATAGAATGGGGGAGCAGAATATAGCTAAAACCAAGAAACACAGCAGCAATACAGCAGCGGGGCACCCTTCTCTTTATAACAATGAGTTGGCAACACAAGAGCTCAGAAAAAAAGAGAATCAATTTAACTTTGAAACGGTCCAGGAAACAAGAGTTTAGAAAATACAATGGCATTTGAAAAAAACCAGGAGAAGCACATGCGTGTTGGGAAACAGGAGAAGCAAAGGCTTGTTGGCCAAAAAAGGGGTTTCGTTTCTTATGGGGTGTTTTTGTCCCTTGTGGCTTTGGCCCTGGGCTTTGTGGCCTGCGGAAGCGAGGAGGACGACGACATTATTGACGGCATTCTTGAACCGGAGCCGGACAAAGCCAACTTAAGCTTTTTTGCCGGCGACAGGAGGGGCTATGCCGACGGCGTTGGAGCTGCCGCACAATTTGATTCGCCTCGTGGAATGGCCATGGACAAGGCGGGCAACCTCTTTGTGGCGGATACCGATAACCATTGCATCCGCAAAGTGACGCCAGAGCGAGTGGTTAGCACTTTTGCCGGCGACGGCACACCCAAAGACGACAGCAGCAGCAGCCGTGGCTATGCCGACGGCGTTGGAGCTGCTGCACGGTTTGATACGCCTATGGGAATAACCATAGACGCAGCAGACAACCTTTATGTGACGGATGACGGCAACTACCGCATCCGCAAAATAACGCCGCAGGGCATGGTGAGCACCCTTGCCGGCAGCGGCGAATTCATCGACAGCGAATATGTCATTCGCGACGGCCCAGGAAACACGGCACAGTTCATGAATATTGGGGCCATAACCATAGACACGCAAGGCAACCTCTATGTGATGGACGATGGCGGTGGCAAAGGCCACATCCGCAAAGTGACGCCGCAGGGAGAAGTGAGCACCATTTACAGCGGTGGCTTTGATCTTCTGCGCGGTTTTGGCCTCGCAATAGACACAGCGGGCACCCTCTATGTGACGGGGGACAACCGCATTTCCAAGGTGACGCAAGCAGGAGCGCTGAGCCTCTTTGTCGGCGGCGAAAACCCCGAAAATAGCTCTATCGACGGCACGGGAAGCGCTGCAACCTTCCGTTCTCCTGACAGCCTCACTTTCGACGAGGCAGGCAACCTCTATCTCATAGAGAGTGGCGAAGTCCCCCGCATCCGCAAAATAACACCAGCGGGAGTGGTGAGCACCATCGCCTTTCTGCCGGGGAGCCATAGCGAATGCACCAAAGAGATAGTGAGGGACAAGGCAGGCAACTTCTATTTGACGGACCACAGGCGCATCTGCAAAGTCACATTTTCAAAATAAAAAACAAGAAAGTTCAAAATAAAAAACAAGAAAGAAAATTCCCCAACTCCACCTCAAAAACCCTGTATGCCTTTGGGTGTACAGGGTTTGCTTTGCTCTGAGCTGTTATAGGCTTGGCACCTCACTGCACAGGCTGACACTTTTCCTGGCCTATGCCTTCACTTGCCGCTATAATTGCGAGTGTGCTAAGACGAAGAATGACATGCCTGCTTCTTGCTTGGGGGCTTTGGGTTGCCTGTGGAGAGGGTGTGTCTGCTTTTTCACCCTCCCTTTCTCTGGAGAAAGCACTCGTTTCTCCTGTTGAAATTTTGGAATATGAGGCTTTGTCCACGCGGCAGGCCCTCTGGGAAGAGTTGCTTGGCCAAGCGAGGGAGCAGGCCCAGGGCCCTTCTCATGTCCAACCCCTCTTTCCCCTCCTTATGCCTGAAGGTTTTGTGGCCGCAGAAGGCCCACTGGAGCTTGCCCATTGTTTAAATGTGGAGTTGTCCAAGGAAGAGCCTTTGGAGGTGGTGCTGAAGGTGGATGAGCGCAGAGAGCGTTGGAGCGACATTCCCCGGGAAGAGTGGCGCGGGTTGTCCGAGAGAGAGCTTGCACACTGTTTGGCTTTAAGCCTGCTGGCTCAATGGCAGATGAAAGGTGAGGTGCATGTGCAAAAAGTGCCTAGATCTCCCTATGCTGCCGCCTATATAGAAGGTAGCTTGAGGCTTAACCCCGCTTTCGTCTCCCTGGCAGCTGCTTCTCTGGAGTCCGCACCTTAAGTCTCCTGTCTCCTTTTGGCTTTTTTATGACAACTGAAATTTTGCGCAAACAACTGGCCTTCACCCTTGAAAAAACCGAGTGGCCGCAGCTGGGGAGCCTCTATCGCGGCAAAGTACGCGACGTCTATGTGCGCTCAGACAGCCTCCTCCTCGTCTCCACGGATAGAATTTCAGCCTTTGACTCGGTGCTTTCTACGCTGCCTTTTAAAGGGGATTTGCTCAACCAACTCTCCCTCTTCTGGTTTCAACATACCCGGGAGTTGGTGCCCAACCACCTCTTGGATAGCCCTGATGCTTGCGTCAGCATTGTCAAAAAAGCAGAGCCCTTCCCCGTGGAATTTGTGGTGCGCGGTTTTTTGACAGGCAGCCTCTGGCGCGACTATGCCGCCGGCAACGACCCCTATGCACTGGAGCTCCCCCCTGGGCTCCAAAAAAACCAACGCTTTGAAAAACCCCTCCTCACCCCCTCTACGAAAGCGGCTGCCGGACAGCATGACTTGCCCCTCCCGGAAAAAAAAATCAGCTCAAGCGGACTCATGTCCGCCAAACACTTGGCCCAGGCCAAGGAGGCCGCTCTGGCTTTGTTTGAAGCAGGCCAAACCCTGGCCGCTCAGCGCGGACTCATTCTGGTGGATACCAAATATGAGTTTGGCCTCGCACAAGGAAAGCTTTTGCTGATTGATGAGATGCATACGCCGGACTCCAGCCGCTATTGGCGCAAGGAAAGCTATGAGGCCTCCTTCAACCAAGGCCTCCCTCAGGAAATGCTGGACAAAGAAATTCTGCGCCGCTGGCTGCTTGAAGAAATGCACTATAAAGGCGACGGCCCCCCACCTGCCATTCCCGACAGCTTCCGCATAGCCCTCGCTCACTCCTATTTGGACGCTTTCCACACCCTTACGGGCAAACCCCTGCCCCTCGTCGCCGAAAATGTATATGCCCGCGTCGAAAAAAACCTGCGCCAAAAAGGCCTGCTTTAAACCTATCTGCCTATTCCACTGCTCTATGCCTCAAAACCCATAGCCTGGCGCCCCCAAACGAGGCGTTGGCTTGAGTGCCTGAGCACTGGCCTCTCTCAGGGTTGCTTGGATGGGCCGTTGCGACCACTGCTATAGTCGGGTTGGCCTTTGAGGTCGAAATAGCTTTGTTTGCATGCGGGGAAATGGCTGCACCCCCACCAATGGTGCCCTTTTTTGTTTTTTGAGGCACGTCGAACCAAGCCACTGGCGCAGGCCGTGCATTTGTAGAGTGCAGAGACAGAGGCCCGCTCACTCACAGCCCCGTCGTTGGCCAGGGCTACTTGCTCTCGAATGAAAGCCTCTTGCTTGGAAACAAATTCAGCAAAGTTGGCAGTGCCCTGCTCTATACCTTTCAACATGCGCTCATTGAGTGCGGTGAGCACAGGGCTTTTGACAAGATCCGGCAGCGCATCAACGGCGCTTCGCCCCAGCGTTGTGCTTATAAGCTGTTTGCCCTTCAATGACAAAAACCCGCGCCGCTTCAACTCTGAAATAATGGTCGCGCGCGTGGCCGCCGTGCCAATGCCGTCACCTTCTCTCAACATTTTTTTGTGTTCCGCGTCATTGACAAATTTGTGGATGTTCTCCATCGCGCGAATGAGCGTGCCCTCCGTAAAGCGCGGTGGTGGTTTTGTTTTGGCATCTCGCCGAATAGCTTCTGTGCAAGTTATAGCGTCGCCCTGCCGGATCGGAGGCAATGCCTGTGTAGGGTTGTTTGCGGTTTCCTCTTCAAGCACCGTATATACCTCGCGCCAGCCGTTGCGCATAACCCGCTTGCCGCTGGCGGCAAAGTTTTCGCCCGCAATTTCCAGGCCCACGGTGGTTTGCATATATTCATGCAGCGGATAAAACTGTGCCACATATGCGCGCACAATAAACTCATAAATGTTGCGCTCGCGCTCATTGAGGTTGGCTTTGTTTGCTTTGTGCATGGTGGGGACAATGCCATGGTGGGCACTCACCTTTGAGTCATCCCAGGTTTTCGATTGAATGCGTGGATCTGCACCATCCACCAGCTCAGCCAGCTCGGGGTTGACGTGTTTAATGGCCTCCAAAATGTGGGGAGCATCGGCGTGCTGGGAGTTGGGCAAATAGGCGCAATCTGTACGCGGGTATGAGGTGAGTTTGTGCGTCTCATAAAGCGCCTGGCAGGCTTTTAATGTGTCCTCGGCGCTATAACCCAACTTGGATGAGGCCAGGGCTGTTATATCAGAGAGGGCAAAGGCCAACGGCTGGTTTTGCTTTTTCGCCTCTTGCTTATAAGCAACAATATGGCCTGCTTGGTTTTTGACGGCGGCCACCAAAGCATCGGCGAGGGCAGTGTCAACAAGCCTGCCTTCGCTGTCCAAACCAACCTGCTCCTCCTTTGCTTTCCATGCAGCGCTAAAGCTGCCATGGGCATGCTGCACCACAGCCTTTATGGTGTGAAAAGGCACTGGCTTGAAAGCCTCAATGTCTCTGTCACGCGCGACGACGAGAGCCAACGTTGGTGTCTGCACGCGGCCCACAGTGAGCAAGGTGCGCGAGCCACCGCGCTGAGCGCGCAGCGTAAAAGCACGGCTGAGGTTCATCCCCATCAACCAATCGGCCTGTTGTCGCCCTCGAGCAGCCTCAGCCCAGCCGTGAAAAGCAGCATTGTCCTTTAAGGCCTCCAGCCCACGTTTAATGGAAACAGCGTCTTGCGCCGACACCCAAAAGCGGCGCACGGGTTTGCTGTTTTGAAAATGCTCCAGCACCTCGTCAACAAGCAGTTGTCCCTCGCGGTCGGGGTCGCCAGCGTTGACAATGACTTCGGCTTTTTTGAGCAACTTGCCAATAACAGCCAGCTGCTTTTGGGCCTCAGCTTTAGGTTTGAGCAGCCATGTTTTGGGGATGATGGGCAACTCTTCCACGCGCCAAAATTTCTTGCCGGATTTGCCGCGCGGCAGATCATCCGGCGTATATTCATCAGGCTCCGCCAACACCAGCATATGCCCAAAGCACCACGTTAAAAGGGTGTTGCCACATTGGATATAACCATCCCCCTTGCCACTGATACCCAGCTCCCCGGCAATGGCTTTGGCTACGGAGGGTTTTTCGGCAATAAAAAGTCGCATAACACTCTCCTTTCTAACCATTCAGCATGGGGTGGATTGAAGTTTTCATTGGAAAAAGGTTGAAAGCAATTCAGCAAAAAAGGAAACTTTGATGGTTTTTAGGCCCGGCCTCATATTGTGGCGCATACATTGGCTACTTCAATTTTGGTTTGAATTTTGACGTCAGGCACGCAGAGCACGATCATGAACCCCGTCATTCTCGAATTTGATAACAGGTTGGCCGAGCACCTGGCAGCAGATCGCCTCTATTATCGTTCTACTTTCTGGTCCAAGGTAGACAAGGGGGTTGCCATCCTCTTGCTCCTCTTCGGCGTCCTCCTCATTTCGCTGATCGGCCTAAGCTGGTGGACTGTGGCTTGCTTCCCTCTGGCCCTCCTTGAGTGGTTCAACCTGCTGTCGTTTCGCACGCTCCAAATTCGGTTCTTCTTCAAACGCAACCCCAAGTTCTTGGAAAAATACCATCTGAGCTTTTCGGATTCCGGAATTCACTTTAAGACGAGCTCGCTAGAGTCCAAGCTGGCCTGGAGCCACTATACGCATGTCCTTGAGAATAAGCGCATCCTCCTCCTCATCTACGGACCTCGAATGTACACCGTTATTCCTACGCGAGTGTTCTCAAGCGCTGAACAACACGAGCAATTCCTGTCGCTTGTTCGCAAACACGTGCCGGGGAGCTTGAGCACAACCGCCTAAGCTTGCACCCAAGCCGCCATGAAACGGCAGCTCACTGGTGAGTTCATCTACATTTTTTTGGACATTGGCAGCAGCTGTCAACCCGAATGCGTTGACAACAACCCCTGCTCTGACAGCAAAATTTGCACAGCCCACAACACAACAACCGACCTGGGCAGATGCCTAAACCTGAAATAGGGGCCTTAGGCCGGTTTTATTTTCAGGGAGAGTCATCCGCGAAAATGTATTCGTCCACCCATACAGCTGGATAGACAAGCCCACGCCCATCTAATGCGTCTTGAAAAACCCTTCCGGGAATAGACGTATTAAAACTGTTGCTTAGAGAGGCCGCTGTATTGGGCAGATCGCCCGGGGAACGCAGCCACATGCCCTCATAGGCATAGGCAGTTGGAATGTTTATTTTCGCATAGTTGGCTATGGCAATGGCGTTGCTCGGTTCGTTGGCTATAGAGCTCTGCCAATGTGCACGTGGGCACCTATGGCGGTGGGGCTGCCTCAAGTGCGGCCAGGCAGCACTCCTGTCCAGGCTCCGTCAGGAAAGCATGGCTCTCATTCCAAATGGTACCTCCCCGGCATTGTTCAGGGCTTTGTACACCATACAACACATTGAGTTGCAGGAGAGGAGGTGGCGTTGTAGGAGAGGAACTGAAGCTGTATAGAATGGTATTCCAACATGGGAAATGCCAAAAAACACAAAGCCACCAATGCCCTCCTTCACCATGAGGTTTTGATGAAACACTCTCGCCTTGGCATGCTGTGTACCCTGCTGTTGGGCATATTTTGGAGTGCTTGCTCCCCAGAGGAGCCCAAGGTGCCCAGCCTTGTTGAGCACAGCATTCACATTGTGCCTGAAGCCAAAACGCTCTCACCCCTCAATACTTCCACCACTTTTAGTGTTGTGCTTAACAGCGCTGACGCAGAAGAGGCAGAGTTGAGCATAGGCCCGGTGACAGGGCTCTCGTTTGGGGTGGAAAGCAGCTTTGCAGAGGGCAGCAAAAACTTTGTTGTCACCGTCCGTTATGACGGAGAAACAACGTTTGCCGAGGGCTTGGCGAGCATCCACCTCACCTTGACAGGTACAACCCATGCCGACGAAACCCCAAGCACCCACGTTTCCATTATGGATGGACAGGAAAAAAACCGCCCCATTCCGGTGGAGCAGGAGAACATGGAAGCCTTCAACACCTATGCCCGCACCCCCCATGGGTTAACTTTGCACTACCAACTGACAGAAAACCTCAGGCTGCCCCCTCCTGCGACAAACCAAAGCAACTGGGTGCCAATAGGCACAGAGGACAGCCCCTTCACCGGCAGCTTCGACGGCAAGGGCCACACAATAGAGCATTTGACAATTCGCAGCGGAACAGAAGACAACGTCGGCTTGTTTGGCTACCTCAACGGCGCCCAGCTCAGCAACATTGCACTGGAAAATGTGGAGCTGCACGGAGAGCATATTGTGGGCAGCATAGCGGCAAACATGGTAGCAAGCACCCTAAGCAATAGTTATAGCACGGGGAAAGTGAGTGCACCCGGGAGGGTTGAGGTGTGGGGAGATGTTCGAGAGGGCGTAGCCGGCGGCATTGTGGGGGAAATGCGGGAAAGCACCCTCATTGGCAGCAATAGCGCAGTGGAGCTGAGTGGCCAGGGCTGTGCAGGCGGCATTGTCGGACATATGTGGGAAAACAGCACCCTAACCAACAGCCATAACACAGGGGAGCTGGAGCTGGTGGCTGGAGTTGCAGGCGGCATTGCGGGGGACATGGATGGGGAAAGCACCATAAGTGGCAGCTACAACACAGGAAACATTGCGGCGACTTTTGCCGGTGGCATTGTGGGACGCATGAGCCACAGCGCCATAACCAAAACATATAACACGGGAAAGGCGAGGGGTGCCGACTATGCAGGCGGCATTGCGGGGAAGATATGGGGAAGCACCCTCAGCAGCAGCTACAACGTGGGGGAAGTGCATGCGCAATTGCGTGCTGGCGGCATAGCGGGCTACGTAACCCGAAGTACCCTAAGCAACAATTATAGCACAGGGCCGGCAACAGCTGCAGCTGATGAAGCGGAAAGGGTGAGTGCAGGCGGCATTGTGGGGCTTATAGAGGACGACAGCACCATAACCAACAGCTATAGCACGGGGGAGATCCGTGCGAGAGACAGTGCAGGCGGCATTGCAGGAGACATGCGGGAGCGCACCACCCTAAGCCACTGCGTCGCCATAAACTCTTCCATCCACCTTACAGGGGCCACAGGGCACTGGGGGCGCGTGGTGGGTTTTATTGGCGGGGCTACCGTGGAGAGCAATGTTGCGTGGGAAGGGCTGCTGGGTTTGGACGGCAACCCAGTTGGCGATTCTGCTGAAAATGGCGAGGCCAAGACAAGCGAGGCATTGAGGGCATTGTCCACCTATGCTGAGCCTGCACCGGGCGGCCTTGGTTGGGAGTTTTCTTCAACATGGAAGATGCCCGCTGGCGGCGGCTATCCCCTTCTCTTTTGGGAATAAACCGGTTGATAACCCCAATTTCGCCCAACCACCCGTTGCAGGCTGGCATTTTTTGTCTAATTCATGGGTATTCAATGGTTTTCAATTTTTCCATGTCTGCGTTTGAAAGAATATCAATATTTTGTTTTATTTTCTCAATACTCCAATTCCACCATTGCAGTTTGAGCAAAAAGTCAACAGTTTCTTTGTCAAAGCGTTTGCGTATTGGTTTTGCAGGATTTCCGCACACAATAGTATATGGCTCTACATCGCTTGCCACGACGCTATGAGCACCAATAATTGCACCATCTCCAATTTTTGCACCTGCTAAAACCGTAGAATTTTCGCCAATCCAAACATCGTTACCAATAACGGTATCGCCTTTTAATGGAAATTCGTTAATTGGCGGAATTTTTGCACCCCAACCCTCGAAAATATAAAATGGATAAGTGCTAAACGCATTCATTTTATGATTTGCGCCATTCATCATAAAAATAACCCCTTTGGCTATCTGACAAAATTTTCCGATAATCAACTTGTCGTCATAGAAATCATAAAAATGCGTGATATGCCGCTCAAAATCTTCGGGGTTTTCGTCATCACTAAAATATGTGAAATCGCCAACAATCACATTCGGATTTTTGATAAGCGGCTTTATATAACAAACCGTATCAATATTTGGCACAGGATATTTTGTATTTGGGTTTGGGTTGTTTATGTCACTGTTCATATCGTTGGTTTTTTCTTTTTTCAATCGGTTCGTTTTCCCGTTCCATATCGTTATCATTTATTTGTTTTTTTAGGTGCAAAACCGTCAATTGCTCCACCTGCTACTGCCCACAAATACAAACTTGCAACCGAGGCATAAGGCGTATAGCGTTTCCAATATTTGTTAAATTTTTCTTTGTCAATTTTTCGGTGGTGATATACCATTCGCAGTCCTCGAAGAATTGCCAAGTCTCCATAACTTAACACATTGGGGCGTTGCATTGAAAATATCATCAACATTTCGGCTGTCCATAGGCCAACACCGTTTAATTCGGAAAGTTTGGCACAAACTTCTTCGTCAGACATTGAATGAAGCGCGTGTATATCAAACTCTTTGGTTATAATTTTTTGCGCCGCTGATTTGATATAGCCCGCTTTCCTGAATGAAATGCCAAATTGTTGTATTTTTTCTAATGGCAGACTATCAATGACAACAGGTGAAATTTCCCCTAATTCTTTTTTCATTCGTTCCCAAATGGTTTGGTGCGCTTTGGTTGAAATTTGCTGACCAACAATAGAATGTAGAAGTGCAGAAAAAAGGTCGGGGTTGACTGCTCTTTGTATCATACCTACTTGGTCAATAACAGCCGCTAACTTTTTGTCGGCTCTCTTTAAATATTCGACTTCTTCCTCTCCATATTGGAAAATTGTCATATTTTTCTGCAATTCATCATTCGTGTTTCGTTGTCTCAGCGCACTGCCGCCCGCATTGCTGCCAACGTCCCAGCGGCTTGGCGCAGCGGCGGCTTCCACTGCCGTTGATGGGGGCGATAAACGTTTAATTTCCCACTGACTTTTCTGTGCGGTTGGTGCCGCCGTTGCGCCAAGGCGCTAGTTGTGTGTCAGGCATTTTTCCGTCTCTCTGTCAAAAAGGGCGAAAAAGTTCATATGTCAATCCAATAAACGTTTACAATTTTTTCTTCCGAGTTGGGAATATTTATGGGTTGTCCACCTGTGTAGGGTTTTGTCTCGGATAAGACACCGCCACACTTTTCTATCGTTTTGATAGACGGTATGTTATCTGAAAAACACGCTATCATTAACTTTTCAATATTCAACGATTTTGCGTATTCAATTCCCATTTTCAAAATTTCTGTCGCATAACCCTTTTTTCTCTCGCTTGGACGGACTGAATAGCCCATATGACCTCCATATTGCGCCAAAAACTCATTTCCCAAATTGTGCCGAATATCAATCACGCCAACTATTTTCAAGTCTCGTTTCCTAACAGCAAAAAGTGTAGTCGCTGTAACCCAACCAATACTAACGGTGCTTTCTTGACGATTATTCGTATTAAGTGTCAACCATTGCTCATAGTCCATTTTGTCAAACAATGCACTCCCGTATATGACAGGTTCCTGCATTTCCAAAAATTCTCTTTTGAAATTTTCTGCTGCTATCTTATGTTGCAGCGTTGGTAACTGTAATTCTATTTCGTTCATATTACTTTTTCGATTACTACTCTACTCTGTTGTCATTCTCACAGCTTTCTCGACTGCACTCTCGCCTGTTTGCATACAACGTCCCAGCGGCTTGGCGCACCAGCGGCTTCCACTGCCGTTGTTGCAGGCGACAAATGCTCAATTTTTCATTGTTTTTTCTGTTGAGTTAATGCCGCCGTTGCGCCAAACCGCCAGTTATGTGCTGGCATTTCTACGGTTCCAACTCTATTCCTTCCATTATTTATCTCATTTCTGCAACTTCAATGAGTTTTTCAACTGCCACAGGAAGTCCGACTTTGATTTTGTTACCAATAACTTTTGAAAAGAAAAAAGTCATCAAACCTGTCATTACAATTTTATGAATAATTTCAAGTCCGTCTTTTGTCTCGGTCATTGTATGAATAAAGTCCATTTTGCAGAGCGGCAAAAAACTGCTATTTGTAAAAGACTTGAACTCGGTACATTCAGTCATCACAAATTTTGTTTTCGGTCCGCCGACTGCTTTCAAGGCTCCTTTTGTTCCTGTTTGAAACCCTCCAAAAAGTTCGGAAGTTTCCAAATTTTTGTCCCAAACATTCCAATGAGGAACGTCTGCCCAAAGTTTCCAAATCTGTTCTTTTGTCGCTGTCGTTTTGCGATTTACTTCTGTTGTCCACATACTTTTATTTCTCTTTTTAATTAAATTTTTAAACTTCCCATTTTCTATTTCATTGTCGAATTGTACTTTCTTTCAAGTCGCTCATCCCTGTCCACCGCGCGGTCTCCCGCTTGCAATAACGCCCGAGCGCCTTGGCGCAGCGGCGGCTTCCACTGCCGTGAATACGTGATATAACTACCTAATTTTTCATTGTTTTTATGCATGGGTCATGCCACCCTTGCGCCAAACCGCCAGTTGGCGGTCAGTGCTTCTTTGTTCTCATACTTATTGCGGGTATCAGATAAATCAGCACACATAAGAGCAATATGAATCCAAATATTATAGAACCCCCCGGAAAGGCAAACTCGCCAACTAACCTTGCAAGCCAAAATAACGAAAAGATAACCAACAAAGCCCTGCCTAATGCGGATTTTAAAATTTCTATGCGATAAAAAAGCATCAAAAACCCAAATGCCAACAAAAAAACGGATATTCCGATATTTAGCATTTGCATTATATTGCTGTTCATTTCACTTAATTTTATGAGTTCGTTTTTCCAATCAATCGGAGGAGGTGCAAACCAAAAAGATATATGAAATAATCCAAAAAACAGGAAGTTAATACCTCCAACAACCACCAGAATTTTGCTTAATTTTTCCATTATAATTATTTTTATGTCCTTTCGGACGGTTAATATGTGGCGGTGAGCCTCTACAATAATGCCCATATGCCACCCCAACGCTTGCTTTTCGTTATATTCGCACCTACAAGGTGTTTCTGCAATGGACATTCCACGGATTTTCAACATCAGCGAAAGTGCTCACCGCATCCACAACCCCTTCACACCTGAAAAACTCGCCACCCTCGGCGCGGCCTTGCACCTGAAACCGGGAGTCCGAATGCTCGATCTGGGCAGCGGCTCCGGAGAAATGCTGTGCACCTGGGCACGCGACCATGGAATTATCGGCACCGGCATTGACATGAGCCCCTTGTTCACCGCGCAAGCAAAACTCCGTGCGAAGGAGCTCGGCGTCGCCAACCAAGTCGAATTCATCCACGGCAACGCTGCCGGCTATGTCGCCGACAAAAAAGCCGATGTGGCCGCCTGCATCGGCGCTACGTGGATTGGCGGGGGCGTCGCCGGCACCATCCACCTTCTGGCAAAAAGCCTGTGCGCCGGAGGACTCATCCTGATAGGAGAGCCCTATTGGCGGCAGTTGCCGCCAACGGAAGAGGTTGCTAGGGGGTGCGATAGCGAGCATAGCGAGCCCATTTCCATCTCCGACTTTCTCATCCTGCCAGAGCTTCTCGCGTCTTTTGGGGAGCTCGGCTATGAGCTTGTCGAAATGGTTCTGGCAAACCAGGACAGTTGGGACAGGTATGAGGCTGCCAAGTGGCTCACCATGCGCCGATGGCTCGACGCGAACCCCAAGGACGACTTCGCAAAAGTTGTTCAAGCCCAGCTGACTTCGGAACCAGAACGCTATGTCAAATATCAGCGTGAATACCTGGGCTGGGGCGTATTCGCGCTGATGGCGCGGGGAGGCTGAGGCTGTTGTCCTCCGGCGCATAAAAAGCCTGTGCGTGCGGTTGAGGCGGACGGCTCCTCCACCGCTTCGCTTTGTTCTTTAAACCATCTATAACCTATTCTTAGACACCGTTTTTCTTTGCTTTAATGATGCTTCGTTTTGCAACCGTTTGTATAACCTCCACATTCAAAAACCCTGCACCCATGAGCATGCCCTCTATTTCTTTCACCGAGTGGCATTTCCCTCTTGTTGAACTCATGATGAGTACCGAATATTCCGCTATTTCAACAGGTCCAGTCTTTTCAGCATTCATATGTGCATCATGCACCAAGAGCATACCTCCCGGTAATAAACTATCATACGATCTTTCAAGCAATGTCTTCACATCATCCCCATCCCAGTCGTGAAGAACATTTGAATAAAGATGAACATCAAAACCTTTTGGAAAATCTCCCTTTCCGCAGAATCAACCAAATGCTCCTGCGCAAGCTCTGTTAAATAAAACCTGCCAAACTTCTCAGTTATTAGGTTATATGACTTTAAAAGAGTCAGCATAACATCTGTTGGCCTCTCTTTAATTTTAAATTCAGCACATATTTCACTCATGCTCGGCGGCTTATTCAGACTTATCCACGAAAAAAGCTTCAGGTGAGATGCAGCAACAATAAACAAATCAGCAGCATATATACTATCACGTAACTTTATTATTCCACTCGGATCTGTTGCAGGAATTGCTTCCACATTTTTTAGAACCATCATTGTCTCCAACTGGTTATATTATAATTTTTCCCGACGGCAGCCTGACAGCCTTGGCGCTGGAGGGGGCCGTGGAAGTTGTGCAGCAGGCGTGCCTTAAGCACGTCGAGGACGGCCGAAGGAGGCCATGTTGTTTGAGAAGCCGTGCGGGAATATGTGCGCAAAATCTGGCTCGCAGCAGCTCCATTTAACCCTCGTTCGGTCTAGCACATTGCCGTTATTATCCGCGGCTTGGAGGGACTCAACGCCAAGCTGCAACACGGCTGACAATGAATATGTCAAATTGAAACTGGCCTATTGCAAAGGGTTTGTTATGCGCCCCACAAAGAGGAGGGTGCCTTTTGTGTTGTCGAGAATGAGGAAGAGAAAAGGCCTGTCCGCGCGAAATTCCGGGGCGGGTGGGGGCATTCCTCCCATTGTCCCGAGAAAGGCTGTTGTGGCTGTCGCCACCGTGCCGCCCTCGTCCACCTCCAGGGTGGCCTTGTGCAACACCTTGCTTATGAGAAAGTCCTTCTCTGCACTCATTCCGCTGAAATTGGCCTTCCCCAGCACAAAAGCATCGCGCATGCCCAAGGCGACAAGTGCTTCTTTCAAGTCCTGCACCCCCCACGTCAGTTTGAGTTTTGGAAACACAACCCTCACCTCCTGCAAGCGAAGCGCCTTCGTCCACTGTGCGAGGCGCTCTGGTGAAAGCGCCTTCTCCAGCTTTTCAAGCGCCCCCGGCTTGTCCTCAGGCAAAAGCACCCGCATGGAAAAGGCTTCGCCCTTATAGGGCAGCTCCAACATTTGCAGGCCCTCCACTTGCCCATATTTAAAGCTGTCCTTTTGGTACATGAAAGGCACCTCTGCCTCTTTGCCAGGCGCGTGGAAAATGCCCGGCCTTGTCTGCCTGGCTTCAAAGGGAAGCAGCCAGCGGCCGTTGAAATAGACGGCATTTGTCAACACAAGGCGCATGGCGGCGTTTATGTCTTCCGGGTTTAGCAAGTTGCGTATGTGCCCTTTGGTTTTTTCCTCAACCCAGGTATTTATTTGCTTGGCCGCGCCCGCGCTGTCCGCATAGTCCACGGGGAAAATGGGGGCCTCATAATATTTTTTCGCCACCTCCACATATGCGGTGTGCATGGAAAAGGTTTGGGCTGGCCACAGCGCGTTGGCCATTTCCACGCGCACCTGCGCATCATTTTGCGCCGCATTCAGTCGCTGCATGAGCTTGGCGAAAGCCTCATGCCCTTGTGGGTTGTCAAGCGAGGCGCGCAAAACCCGCTGCATTTGCGCAAGCGTTTGTGCACGCGCACCCGCTCCGGTGAAGGCCAGCGCATAGGCCATGCTTAAGGGGGAAAAAAAGAGGTTCCCCTCTTGCTTTTTAAGCTGAGCAAACATGTCACAAGCGAAGGCGTTTATGGCCTCTTCGGCCGTCTTTTGGGGTGGTGCAGCAAAAGCGAAAATGGGCATAAGGCACAAGAGGGTTGAGAGGAAAAAAGGGGGGTGCATGAGGTGCCTATATAAGCTTCAAAAGGTTTCTTTTGTGCAAGACAGTTTGTCTGTCTGTTTCTATTTTATGCTGAAATAGACATAGGCAGATGATGTGGAGGCATAAAAAAATGTGGATAGCTATCATTTTGTTGGCAATAACCACTCTATTTTGCACTGTTATCGCTGTCCAATATCGTCATGACATGAAAGTGGCCTATGAAGGACTAGAACTTTATCATCCAAAAACGCTAAATACCGAATTTGGAACAATGTCATACATAGGCGAAGGGAAAGGCGAAGTTGTGCTGGTCTCGCACGGCATCTTCGGTGGATACGATCAAGGAATGAGCAGTTTAAGGCAGCTGCTGGGAGATGATTGTCAAAAAATATCCATCTCCCGCTTTGGCTATCCCGGTTCGGAACTGCCGAAAAATCCAACGCCAGAAAACCAAGCCAAGGTTTTCAAGGAGCTGCTTGATGAATTGGGGATCCAACAGGCTTGGATTTTAACTACATCTGCTGGCGGTGCCGCTGGATTTCGGTTCGTGCTCAATTACCCCGAAAGGGTGAAAGGGCTGATTCTTTTATCGTCCGGCGTGCCGGTGAAAATAAGAAGCGCCAAGGAAATCGGAATGACAGGACCTCCAAAAATGATGGCGAATGACTTCCCCATGTGGTTTTTCATGAAATATTTCAGGTTTATTTTTAAGTCCATGTTTGGATCGGAAGTGAACGAGGATTTGTACAAGACAATGCTCCCGCTAACTCCCCGAAAACAGGGTATTGCCGCGGATACTGAGCTCACAAATACCGACATGTTACTTCATTATGACGAGTATCCTGTTGAAAAAATTAAAGCTCCTATTCTGCTTATTCACGCAAAAGATGACCCAATGGTGAAATACGAGAATATAGAAAAGCTCCTCGCTCGCATTCACGCAGAAACCGCTATTTTTGAAACGGGTGGCCATTTGATTAGCGGGCATGGTGGAGAAGTGAGCGAGGCAATAAGAGATTTTATCAAGAAAAATTCAACCCCGACAAAAACCACAAACTACCCCAGGGACACGCTGATCTAATATGATACATTCGAACAAATATGTTGCATTATTGCGAGGGATTAATGTTGGTGGAAAAAACATTGTCAAAATGGATCGGCTGAAGCAAGCCTTTGTGGATATGGGGTTTTTTAACCTAAAAACCTATATTCAAAGTGGCAATGTTATTTTCCAAGCACAGGAACGCGACAAAATAAAATTAACGAAAAAAATTGAAAATCAGCTGCAAAAATATTTCTCTTTCGAAATAAAAACGCTGCTCCTTCGTGCGGATGAGTTGGCAGAAACAGTTGAAAATGCACCTCAAAATTTTGGCGCAGAACCTGAGAAATGTCGTTATGATCTATGGTTTCTTTTGCCCCCAACAACGGCAAATGAAGTTGTGTCTTTTGTCCGCTTGCGTGAAGGCATAGACTTTTTGCAGGCAGGAAAACATGCCATTTATACTTCAGGCCTTAGAAGCCAAATGGGCAGAAGTTATTTGTCTAAAATTATTCAAACACCTGTTTATAAAAACATTACCATTCGGAATTGGAATACGACAACAAAACTTTTGGAATTGATGAGCACAAAAAACAACGAATGAAAATATGCCTGGGCGGGTTGCCACAAGCCTTCGCGGATATAAAAAGGAGGGGGGAGGGAGCTTGCTCATCGCGCCTTCCCCTCGGGACTTAGGCCTCGCCCGCCTCGACCTCATGCCCAAGCGGAGCGGAGGGAATGAAGAAAAAGCATGCTTTTTCTTCATTCATGGAGCGGAGTGCAGGCGAGCTTTAGCTCGCCTCAATTGAAACCGGTCTGGAGAATCAAATCAGTTCTAAGTAAAAGCGGTCTAGACCAGGCAAGCATAGCTTGCCTCCGGACAGAGCTTCCAAAAACCCAACGGAAGGCTTGGCTCGTGGGGAGTTGCTGACATTTCTGTTGTGCAAGCTCAATAAATAATGTCCTTTTTTCAAATAGGGGACTCAACACCCTGTTTCACGTGAAACATTCCCTCGGCAACAGCTTGCTTGAGCTCACGCTGTGTTTGAACTCATACCGTGTTTGAACTGACACCGTGCTTGAACTGACACTATGCCTGAACTGACACTATGCCTGAACTCACACCGTGGGTGCTCTGTTGTAGGGTTTCTATGGGACTCAGAACACAGGGGGAAGCTGGTTTTTCTTGGGTTTTTTCAGGAGAAGCCTTCATGCAACGCGTCAACATGAAGCCGTCAACATGAAGCCATGGAAAGCTTGGCTGATGCTGCGGTTGGCCCCGTGCATGGGGGCATTCCCTGCGCTACATGAGACTTGTCTGGCTCGGCTGTTTTGCTGTGTGCGGCTTAGCTGCTCTGCTTCGGGAATGAGGCGAGAAGGCGTGTTTGCTCGCTCCATTCCCTGCACTTTGTTGAGGAGGTGAGGGCGGGGTTGAGCAGCCGGGCAAAGCAGCCTTGGGGGGCATGGAGGGGCAGGCTTGGGCTCTCAGTGGTTGTCTCGTGCTATTTTAAACCAGGCCTCGGCTTTTTGCTCGTCTTTGGGGGTGCCTTCGCCGCCATAATACATAAAGCCCAGCTTGAGTTGAGCCCTCGCGTGCCCCTGGTTGGCGGCGGTTTCAAACCATAAAAAAGCTTTGCTGTCGTCCTTGGGCAGGCCCTTGCCCTCATAATACATGTGGCCGACCCTGAATTGGGCTTCTACTTCTCCTTGTCGGGCGGCTTTTATAAGTTGTTGAGCGGCCTTAGAAAACCATTGGGCTGCTTTTCCCTTGTCTCGGGGGATGCCTTCACCCCTGTGGTACATTTCACCCAGTTTAAATTGTATTTCCGCCCCCCCCTGGTTGGCGGCTTTTTCATACCACTCTTCTGCTTTTTCAACATTTTTGGGAAGGCTCTTGCCCTCAAAATACATTTCACCCAGTTTAAACTGGGCTTCCACATGCCCCTGGGCTGCGGCTTTGCTTAACCATTGTAGCGCTTTTGTATGGTTTTGAGGAATGCTTTGGCCCCAATAATACATTTCACCCAGCTTATATTGGGTTTTAGCCCCCCCCTGGTTGGCGGCTTTTTCCAGCCATGCTTCCGCTTTTTCTGTATTTTGGGGAATGCCTTTGCCCTCAAAATACATGCTGCCCAGTTTAAATTGGGCTTCCACACCTCCATGGCTGGCGGCTTTTATATATAACTCTTCGGCTTTTTTGAGGTTTTTCTGAGTACCTTTGCCTTCATAATGCATGTGGCCCAATTTAAACTGGGCTTCCACATGCCCTTGGTTGGCGGCTTTTTCATACCACTCTAAGGCTTTTTTTTCGTCCTCGGGCATTTTAAAGCCTCTATAATACATTTCGGCCAGTTGGAATTGGGCTTCCACGTCTTCCTGGTTGACGGCTTTTATGTGCCACTCTTCAGCTTTTTTGAGGTTTTGGGGAATGCCTTTGCCCTCAAAATACATGTCGCTGAGTTTGTGTTGGGCTTCAGGGCCCCCTTGGGTGGCGGCTTTTATATAAAAGGCTTCGGCTTTTTCGAGGTTTTTGGCAGAGCCCTCGCCCTCATAATGCATGTGGCCCAGTGCAAACAGGGCGTCCACATGCCCTTGGGCGGCGGCTTTGCTGAGCCAGGCTTTGGCTTTTTTGGCGTTTTTGGGGAGGCCTTTGCCCTGGGCATAGCTCAGGCCAAGCCTATATTGGGCTTTGGCCCCGCCCTGGGTGGCGGCTTTGCTGAGCCACGCTTCGGCTGTTTCGGTGTTTTGGGGCGTGCCTTTGCCCTCATAATACATGCGGCCAAGCTCAAATTGGGCTTCCACATGGCCTTGGGTGGCGGCTTTTTCATACCACTCGAGGGCTTTTTCATGGCTTCGAGGAATTTCTCGGCCCCCATAATAGAGTTCCCCCAGTTTAAATTGGGCTTTGGGCCCCCCCAGGCTGGCGCCCCTTGTATACCACATTTCGGCTTGCTCCAGGTTGTGGGAAATGCCTTTGCCCCCATAATACATTTGGCCAAGCCTGAATTGGGCCCACACATCCCCTTCTATGGCGGCTGCCATAAAATGCCTTGCGGCCAGCACAAACCAATAGTTGGCCTTGTCATGGTTTTGGGGAATGTCCATGCCCCCATATATTTCACCCAGCCTATATTGGGCTTCGGCCCCTCCTTGGGTGGCGGCTTGGGTATACCAGGCTTCGGCTTTTTCGGCATTTTTGGGGACGCCTTTTCCCTCATAATACATTTTGCCCAGTTGGAATTGGGCGCCCAGCTCCCCTTGTTTGGCGGCTTTGCTGAGCCATTGGACGGCCTTTGCATGGTTTTTGGGAATGCCCCAGCCCAAATAATGCATTAAGCCCAGCTCATATTGGGCCTCGGCATGCCCTTGGGCTGCGGCTTTGCTGAGCCAGGCCTCGGCTTCCTCGAGGTTTTGGGGAATGCCCTCGTGCATATTATAATACATGGTGCCCAGTTTAAATTGGGCTTCCGCATGCCCTTGGGTGGCGGCGCTTATCAGCCAGGGGGTGGCCTTTTTAAGCCAGGCTTCAGCCTTTTTTTTGTCCTTGGGCAGGCCCAGGCCCTGGGCATACATGGAGCTGAGTTGGAGTTGGGCTTTGGCCTTCTCCTCGTTTTCCGCGCTTCCCTCGCCTGCCAGCTCTCTAAAGGCCTCTGCGGCTTTGCTTAGCCACTCCTCAGCCAGCTCTTTGTCCTCGAGGACGCCCAGGCCTTGGTAGTGGATGAAGCCCAGGCGCAGCTGAGCTTCCGCATGCCCCTGGTCGGCCGCTTTTTCTAACCAGTGGCGGGCCTTGTTATGGTTTAAGGGCAGCTTTAAGCCCTCGAGGTAGGCCTCACCCAGTTTAAATTGGGCTTGGGCGCTTCCCCGCTCAGCGGCTTTGAGGAGTTGCTCCACCGTATTTTCAGCGTATGCGGGGGCGGCTTGCCGGTGGGGGCTGAGCGCGGCTGTGCGGGTGGTACCCTGTGGAGGCCCCTCTGGGGTGAGGCAGCCGAGCAGGCATAGGGCCCAACACAGCGTTGGGTAAAGCATAGGGCTCAGTGTTGTGCGCCGTGCTGGGTGCAGTGCCAAAAAAGCAGGTTTGAGAGGCTGCATGGAAGCTCCTTTGGGGTGGAGGCAGGAAGGCCGCAAAACCCCCCACTTTTAAAACGGGCCCAGTGTACTAAAATAAGGCCAAGGGCCCAAGCGTGGAATGCGGGGCTTCCGAGGGGGGGGTGTTAGCCGGGTGGCCAAGCCATGGGCCTACCGGCCAAAAGGTGGAGGTGGAGGTGGAAAACGGTTTGTCCGCCATGGGCATTGCAATTGAGCACGAGGCGGTAGCCCTTGTCCGCATGGCCCTGTTGGCGTGCGAGGCTTGCGGCGGCCCAAGCCAGGCGGCCCACGAGGGGGCCGTCCGCCTCTGTCAGCGCGTCGGCGTTGGCCACATGGCGTTTGGGAATAAAAAGCGCGTGCAGGGGGGCCTGGGGGTGTGCGTCAGCAAAACCCAGCACCTCCTCGTCCTCATAGAGTTTTTTTATGGGCAACTCACCGCGTACCGCTTTGCAAAACAAACAATTTTCAAACAGCTTGGGCATGCTCCCCTCCCTGGGTTTGGGTATAGGGGCCAAGCTTAGCCGTTTTTTTAAAAGTGTGGGCTTGGAGTGTGGGTGGGCCCAGCATTTATGTTGTTTGCCCCCACAGGGCCTCAAACACCTGCACCATATGCCGGGCGGCCTCCTCAAAAGCGGCCTCTGGGGCCAGCAGAGAGGCCACCACAAAGCCTGGCACTGGAAACTCAAAAAAATAACCTGGCCACAGTGCCACCCCGGCCTCCAGCAGCTGCAGGGTTAAAGGCTCCTCCTTGGGGCTTATGGGTATACGCAGGACGGCCGTCCACCCTGCCTCCCGTGCAAACAGGCTCCACGCGGCGCCCTGGGGCCGGAGTTTGGCCAGGCAGGCGTGGTTGTTTTTGCAGCGTGTTTCCACGCGCTGCTCAAAGGCTTTGGCCATGGGCAGCCAGGTGGGCAGGGCCTTTTGTACGGGGGTGGCCAGGCACAAATAGGCGTCGGCCACCCAAAGCCAGCGTTGAAGGGCTTTGTGGGCCAGGGCTTTGGGGCCCAGCACCCACGTCCATGCCAGTTTGTGTTGGGGCAAGCCCAAGCCTTTGGAGAGGCCCCCCAGCAAAAAGGTGAGGCACTTCCACGGGTGCCCCGCGAGGCTGTGCTGTGGGAGGGCAAACACCTCGTCTATAATGAGGGCCAGGCCGTGTTTGGCGCACAAAGCTTCCAGGGCCAACACCTCTTCGCGCAGCAAGCAGCAGCCTGTGGGGGCCTGGGGGTGGGTGGCCAGCACGGCCTTGGTGCGGGGGCTGAGTTGTTTTTCCAGGAGGGGAATATCCCAGCGGAAGGCTTCTCCTTCCAGGCGCAGAGGGAAGGGTATACAGTGCAGCCCCTCAAAAGTGGCCAGTGTTTGCACCAAGGGGTAGCCGGGCATGCCTGCCACTATTTCATCCCCCATATCCCCTAAAAGTTTAAAGGCCAGCCCCAGGGCCTCGCTGGTGCCGCTGGTTAAACACAGCCTGGGGTAGAGTGTGGGGTGGCCCAGGGCTTTGGAGAGGGCTTTGCGTGCCGAGGCCAGGCCCTGGGCATGAGGGGTATAGCCGGTGGAGGGGGGCAAGCGGGTGTGGGGGCTCAGCCCTGCCTTCGTGGGGTTGCTTTCTATAAGGGCGGTATACAGGCGGCCTTTGCGCCTGGCTTTTTGCAGGGCCAAGGCCCAGGGGTTGGGTTGGGCTTCAAAGGCTGTGCGTTGGGAGAAAGCAAGGCGTGGCATGGCGCAAGCAAAGCCAAGCTTTCTCTGGGAGGCAAGCCCTTTTGCGGGGTGCAGGCGGGTTGAGGTGAGGCGCTCTAGACTGGTTTTACTTAGAACTGATTTGATTCTCCAGACCGGTTTCAATTTGACATGAGGTCGAGGCGGGCGAGGCTTTTGTGAGGGGAGTGCACTTAAGTGCATGACCCGAACAAAAACGAGTCCAACGAAGAGATCATGTCAAAGTGGAAGCGGTCTAAGCTAAAAACCGGTTTGCACCATGGCGCAGGCGACCTGGCGTATTAACTCCCTGCGTATTTCTCTGCGCGCCAACTCCAGGGCCTTGGCCGAGGGTGGGGTGGCCACGTTGTTTTGGGCACACACCAGCAGCGCTTCTATTTTTTCAGGTGCAATTTGGAACCACTGTCTGCCGTTTTTGGACAAAAAAGCCTCAAGGCCTCCGGCATGCAGTTGCGTTTTCAGCAAACGCTTGGCTTCCCACAGCAATGTTAACTCTATCAACTCACCCATGCGTGTTGTGTTTCACTCAGTTTGGAGGTGAAGTCCAATTTGTGGATTTTTCGTACCGCACTTTTATTTTGCCACACAGCCTTAAATATCCCGCCACACAGCCTTAAAATTCCGCCACACAGCTTAAAAAAAGTTTAACGAGGGCGGCTTTGTTTTGCAGGAGAAGTTTTGCAGGAGAAACCCCTGCTCTTGTGTTGTGCAAAAAAGGCTGCCACCGCCCGCTTTCTTGACTTCGCACAAGTGCACAAAGAAGCTAGGGGCATGGCACCCACAGAAATTCCTGTTTCGCGTTTTTTAGAGCCAGAGGCCAAGGAGTTAAAACTCACCTTGGTGGTAGGCAAGGCCGGCCTTTGGCGTCCCATTGCCAACCCGCGCATACAAAAGCCGGGGTTGGCGTTGACGGGTTTGGAGGTGTTGCACCACTCGCGCGTACAAATTTTTGGGAATACGGAGTTGAGCTACCTTAAAACCCTCCGTGCTGCGGAGCAGGAGAAGGCGCTCCAAATATTGTGGAAGGCCAAAGTTTCTTGCATTGTCGTCACCAAGGGCTTGTCCATTCCGGCCTCTTTGCAAAGGGGCTGCTCCAAGGCGCGTTTGCCTCTTTTCAAAACACCGTTGCAGTCCTCGCAGTTTATTATGCAAGTCCAAAGCTTCCTTGAGGAGGCGCTGTCGGCCACGGGCAGCATCCACGGTGTACTCTTGGACATTTATGGTGTAGGCGTCCTCTTGCTGGGTGAAAGTGGCATAGGCAAAAGCGAGTTGGCCCTCGACCTGGTCAGCCTGGGGCACCGCCTGGTTGCCGATGACATGGTGTTTTTGAGGAGGCGTCGCGAGGGCAGCGTCTATGGCCATGTCAGCGAGAGGTTAATGCACCACATTGAAATTCGCGGCTTGGGCATTATTAACATTAAGGACTTGTTTGGCGTCTCTTCTGTGCGGCCGCGCAAGAAAATTGACTTAATTATTGAGTTAAAGGAGTGGGGCAATGACAACAGCTTTGACAGGCTGGGGACAGAAGAAAAAACCCGGCGCCTCTTGGGCATTTCTCTGCCTGAGGTGGCCTTGCCCGTGCGCACGGGGCGCAACCTGAGCACCATTATTGAGGTTGCAGCGCGAAACCATTTGTTGAAAGTCCAGGGGCACCACTCCGCCAGAAAATTTGTCCACAACCTCCGCAAGCGCATACTCTCACCCAAGCCACCGCCCAATGCCCTTGACAGCGCCGACGAGGAGCCTATTGTTTAGAGGAGAGGTTTTGCCTGAGGGAAACAACCAACGTGGAAGCAGACAAGCTCAACAAGCGCATTGTTGTTATTTCTGGAATGTCAGGCTCGGGCAAATCCACGGCCATCAGCGCATTGGAGGACATGGGCTATTTTTGCATGGACAACTTGCCTTCACCGCTGTTGCCCAGTGCAGTTTCTTTGGCACAGGAGGCGAAGGAGACGCGTCCGCTGGCCTTTGTGGTTGATGTGCGCGAAGGCCCTTTCCTTGAGGGTGCTCCTGAAGTTTTTGAAACCCTCAGCGCCTCGGGGAAAGAGGTGGACATTCTCTTTTTGGACTCTTCGGACGAGGTATTGCTGCGCCGCTATTCTGAAACGCGTCGCCGGCACCCGCTGGCCATGGATTTGCGGTTGCATGAAGGCATTTTGAGGGAGCGTGAAAAACTCTCATGGCTCAAAAGCCGTGCCACCCGCTATGTGGACACCAGCAGCTTTAGCGTGCACGAGTTGAAGGCCACCTTAAGGCGCATGTTTTCGGGGACGGCCACGTCCAGTTTTGTCCTCAACTTCATGTCCTTTGGCTTTCGTTTTGGCATTCCCTCTCAGGCGGATTTGGTTTTTGATGTGCGTTTTTTGAAAAACCCGCATTTTGTACCCAAGCTTCGCCCCTTAACAGGGCGGGAGGTGGAGGTTGCGGACTATGTTTTTGGCAATGAGGAGGCCCAAAGCTATTTTCAGCTTCTGAAAAATTTCCTGGGCTATATGCTCCCCAAATATGCCGATGAGGGCAAATCCTATGTCACCATTTGCATAGGCTGCACAGGGGGCAAGCACCGCTCTGTGGCCATTGCCCAAGCGCTTTTCAACACCTTCCAAAACGGGCCGTGGACGGCGCACCTCTGGGACAGGGATATTTCACACAATGGGCCCACGCCCTAGGGGGATGCTCCCAAAAACAACTCTAGCTCCTTCAATGAAGAAAAGCTGTGCCGCTCCACGGAAAAACCCTCGGGGGCTTCCAGAATAAATTGCTCATTGCTCAAAGCTTCCTGCAAAGAGAGCAGTTTTATTTTTTGCAGCAAAGGCGCTTCCCCTTCTCGTTGTGCGGCAATAACGGAGGGCAGGCACAAATGGTGTTCCGGCATGCAATGCTCTTCCTGCATGGAAAACTCCACTGTGTGCCCCTCTATAACAACCTCTTTTTTGAGAAAGTCCAAGGAGGGCCAGCGTACCACATAGACAATGTTGGCGGCGTCCTTGCCGTCACTCACATGGTTTTCCAGGCGCAACGCATGCTGGGGGCTTGGGGTGTGCAGCCAGCTTTGTTTCAAGTTTTTGGGCACCACTTTGGGCACCTGAAAGCCTTCAGGCACAAAGGCCCCCAACAGTTTGGAGAGTGCAATTTTGCGCTCCGCCGTAGAGAGTTGCAAAGAGAGGATGGTGAGTTTTTTGGAAAGCGGATTTAAGGCATAATGGTTTTGCCCGTCAAAGCTGAAACGCATTTGCTGAGGTTGCTTCACCTCTATGCGCATCAACTCCGGGGCGCGAAACCAAAGCTTATGCTCCACCGGGGCTCCCGCCTCTTCGGTATATACCTCAATGGAAAAAGAAGAGAGTGCCTTCTCCCTCGCACCCATTTTTTGCATCATCTCATAAGAGTTGGGCAAGCCCGAAGGCTCTTTCTTGCAGGCAAGAGTGCTCAACACCGTGCACAACACCGTGCACAACACCCCGTACATCCACAACGCTTTCCCAGGCATAAACAGGCTTCCTTCTCGGCAATAGGGGCCCACACCTCAAGGTGCCAAGCCCACAAAAAAGCCCCTCTGTCTGAAGAAGGGCTTTCTTGTGTTTGTTGTTGCTATGAGGGGTTATTTAACGGCAACACCCACGGCTCCTGAGCTGGGCATGCCCATGAGGATGGCTGACAAGCCAAAAATACCACTGCGGGGGCTTGTGGAGGCACCCTTCAAATCCACCTTGTTGGCTCCCATCTTCTTGGCCTCTGCTACCAACATTTTGTTCACCACTTCGTCAAGGTCGCTCTCAACAACCGTCACCAAATGCCAAAAAAATGTCCAACCCAGAGAAGAAGCCTGAATGACGGCAATGGCCTCGCCCTCTCCTGTCATAATCTCACTGCCGGACACTTTGGCTACCTCAATGCTGGTGCAAGCCATCAATGCCATACCAACAACAGCTACTAAAAAACGTTTCATAAACCACTGACTCCTAGTTCGAATTTAAACAACAGTTACAACACTTCTGGAAAAGTAACGCTATGCAGAGCCTAGAGGCTCATGCCCCAGGGGGCTGGCTTAAAGGCCTTAGTCTCACATCAACCTCTCGTCAAATAGAAATGCACCTCCCTTTCAGCCAAGGCCAATTATATTGTTGTTATTGCTGGTTTTTTTAGAGAGGCTCGCTGTGTTGGGGGGCTTGGGAGGCTGGTTGTGCGGGCCTTGTTGGGCGGCTTAAAGCAAAAAATGGTGGAGAATACTTGCTTTCTTTGCTGCCTAGGGCAAAACAACTCTTGCGTGGATGGAGGTGAAACATTTTCAAGAGGGCAAGGCCTGTTCTTCCACCTTAAAGAGCAAAAATGTCTAGCAGTGGAAGTCATCTTCAAACGTTTTTTTGCTTTTCAGCTTAGGAATAATATTCTGTCACGGATATATGGCGTGTTGTCAGGCACATATGCAGTCTGCCTGCGGAGGAGCGGAGGGTTGCCACTCCATAACGTCTTCACCAGAAAGACTCGTTTTTGATTGAAAGGAATGTATGAAAAAGCTTCTTGGATTATTGGTTGCGATACCTCTCATCGCTTGGGCAAACCCTGAAGTGGAGGCTGAAGCAGAGGCTCCTCCACCCGCTCCTGCTCCCCAGAAAAAAGCAGCAGCACCTTATACCCTGCCTTTCCATTTGAGGCCCATTTCCGCAAGCAATGTGGTGCGTTTAGACAATGTCCTCGCACTGCATGACGGCACGGGTGACTCGGCCAAAGTGCCCAATGGCCAGAAAGGCATGAAAGAAGTTTCCATTTTGAATGCGGGCTATACCTTTGCTCAGGACTTTGGCATTTTGGCACGCATTGGCGTTACCAATAACTTCCCGGACAAGGATGCCCATCCCAATGCCAAAAATGGTTATGCGCTGACCAATGGCCTCTTGTTTTTCACTTATACGCCTAAATTTATGGATGGGGATTTGCGCACAGCCTTCTATTTGGGCGCCACAGCCCCCATCGGCTCCGGCGGTGGAAACAATGGTGATATCGCCGCAAGGGCCACCAATGCAGGCAGCATGATGGTCCGCTCGGCCATGGACAATGCGCTGTTTGCGGTGAACGATGTGGCCGTCATTCCCGGTGTGGACATTGCCTATGTGGCACATGGCCTCACGCTGCAACTGGAGCTCACCTATTTGGAGATTATGCGCGTCCGCGGAGAAGGCGGCAACTCCAACCAAACCGACGTGGTCAAACGAAACCTCGTGGCCGGCCTCTTTGTGGGCTATTCCATCATCCCGCAATTGTCTGCAGGTGTGGAGCTTCGCTATCAACGCTGGCTCAAGCCTCCGCACGGCATTAGAGATGCTGGAGACAGCGACCACCCAAATTATAGTCAAACGACACAGGACATTTATGATACGCGCATACAAAACATGACGGTGGCTTTGGGTCTTCGAGGCAATTTCAAAATTGGCGAGAAAACCTTCTTCAGGCCGGCCATCTCCTATGCCATGGGCATTATGGGAGAAATTGCCGACCAAAAATATCACCTCATCCAAGTGGACTTGCCCTTCGCGCTCTAAGCCAAGGGAGTTCAACCCAGGGAGTTCAAAAAACCAGTCACCTAGAGGTGGCTGGTTTTTTTTGTCCGCTGAGGCGGGGGAGTTAAAAAATGTTTTTTTGCCTGGCCGGGCGGGTTTGTTTTGTTTTTTCCCTCCAGCGGGGGCCTGCGGGGTGAAAAAAACACACTTTATTCTCCACGCGTTTTTTCGAGTCTCCCTTTGGTGCCCACCAGGTGTCCAGGGGGCATGCGCTGCAAAATAAAAGCAATGGTGTCTTGCAAAGTCTCATAAACATCATGCGGTTTATAGTCGAGCAGGCGCTCTGCTTTCTTGCTGTCTAACCAAAACCAGTGCTCCCCTATGTCTACTTCTTGGGCATCCAACAGGGGCTCCTTCCCCCTCCAGTCGGCCCATTTCCCCAGCAGCTTCGCCCCCCAAATATTCAACCTCTTGGGCAGCTGAAAGAGGGGCATGGCCACCCCTGAAAGCCTGGAAATCCGCTCAAAAAAGTCTTTCATGCTTAAGTTTATGCCCATTAAATGGCGGCCATAAAGCTCCCCTTTCCTCAAGGCGTTAAAGCATACCTGGGCTACATCCCGCACGTCGGCAATGGAAATGCCGCCATTGGGCACAGAGGGAATGTCCCCTTGCAAAAACTTCGCAACCGTCCAGGTCGAGGAAAGACGCTCATCCCCAGGCCCCATCAACAAACTCGGGTTTAAAACCACCAGCGGAATTTTGTGTTTCCTGCACAACTCCAGCGTCAACTTCTCTTCATAAATTTTGGACAAATAATAAGGCCATCGCCCCACCACCTCAATGGGGTATTCTGCCCCTTCATCCAACACGCACTCCGTCCTGGAAACCGCTATCGCCCCTGAAGTGGACATTAAAATAAAGCGTGGCTTCTTCTTTAACTTGGAAATGTCATGCAGCATCTCCCGCGTGCAGTCCACATGCAGCTCATACATCTGCCGAGCTTCCTTGTCGCGAAAACTCACGCGCCCAGCCAAATGGTAAACCGCATCCATGTCCTCAATGGCGGAGCGCACCAATGCCCTGTCCTTCAAATCCCCCTGCCTAAACTCTATGCCGCCAGGCAGCGCGTTGCTGGGCTTTGTCCTGCCCAAAAGCAATATTTTGTGCCCATCCGCAAGCAACAACGGCAACAGATGAGCTCCCAAAAAACCTGTTCCACCTGTAACCAGAATGTTCATCTCAACTTCTCCGCTTGTTTTTCATCCATGTTTTCCAAATCCAAAACCTTCCCCCGCGCCAACTGCCGCACCGCCTCCTCCGCAACGCGCGCAATCCACCGGTAGGCCTCGGAGCGCACCATGCTCGCCACATGGGTGGACATGGTTTGCACGCACAAGGCGGGGCCAATGCGTACCTCCAATTCCTTGCTTTTGGGCAAGAGGCTTCCTTTGGGCAGGGCGTTGAAGGAGCCATAAATATAAACGGGCAATACATCCACGTTGGCCGTCAGGGACAAATAGCCCACGGTGGGTTTAAACTCGAGTATCTCTCCCGTTTTGGAGCGCGTCCCCTCGGGGAAAATGAGCAGGTTATAGCCTTGCGTTAAGGACTCTGTCGCATAGCGCAGGGACTCGCGCAAGGCGCCCTGGCGCTCCATCGGAATGAGGTTGGTGAAGTTTTCAAAATAAAACCGCTTGAGGCTTCGGTTGAAAAAATAGTCGCGCGCCGCCAAGGTTACCAGGCGCTCACCGTGCTCTCCCAAAGCCAATTTCACCAGGCCCATATCCAAATGGCTGCTGTGGTTGGCCACAACCAAAAAGTTTCTGTTCTGCGGAATAAAAGGTTTGCCATCCACATGGAGGTTAAACATCCGCTCATAAAGCGCCCGTTGGCCCAAGCCGAGCAGTTTGCGCCCCGTGGTGGATACCACATCGGAAATTTGAAAGTCATTAAACCCTTTTCCTGTCTCTTCCTGCCGCTTGGGCACAGGGGGTTTGGGGGCCGCTTCTCTGCGGCGACCCGAGTGCAGGGCGCGCCCCAAATCCTCCACCGTTTGGATTTTGGTGAGGTCCAACCCCTGGCTTGTCCAACCCGCCTGCTCCAATGCCGCCGTCAACTCACTCAACATCAGCGAGTCCATGCCCACATCATCCACAAGTTTGGAAGAAAGCTGTATCTCACGGGTGGGTTTTTGCGAGGTTTGGGCAATGAGTTGCACCAGGCTTTCCATGTGCTCATTCAACACCTCTTTGCCTCGGCGCGCCCGCAGCAATGTCTGGCTTTGGGCTTCAAGGCGCTTGAGTATTTCAAGCACCTCCTTGCGCTTCACCTTGCGCGTGGCTGTCCTCGGCAAAACGCCGTCCCAAAAATAGAGCGCCTTCACGCGCCTATAGAGAGGCAAGGCACTGGAAATTTTTCTAAAATGCTCTTCAAGCTCTCGCGTGGCTTCTGCGCGCTCCCTCTCTTTTACCTCGGGGACGCATAGGCAGGCCACCTTCTCGGCACCCTCTTCTGAAGGGAAACCCAAAATGGAAAGCTCCTTAATCAGCGGGTGCTTCTCATAAAGCACCTCCAACTCGTCCGGGTAGACGTTTTTGCCATTCGCATCAATAATAACGTCCTTCTGTCTGCCCACCAAAAAAAGGCGCCCATCCGCATCCAAATAACCCAAATCCCCCGTGTGCAGCCAACCCCCCTTCAATATCGCATCGGTGGCCTCGCGGTCTTCAAAATAGCCCGCCATAATGTTGGGGCCCTTGGCCAACACCTCTCCTACGCCTTCATGGTCCGGGTTTAAAATTTTGAGAGAAATGCCCGGCAACACGCGCCCCACTGTGCCTGAAACCAACTTGTTTTCAGCCTTGGAAATGGTCAGCACAGGCGAGGACTCGGTCAACCCATAGCCTTCGGAAAGTGCAAAACCAAGGCCGTGGAATTTTTCATGCAGCTCCTGGGGCAAGCCTGAGCCGCCAGAAACCAAATAGCGCATGCGTCCACCCAGCTTCTGGTGCACCGGCCAAAACAAAAGTTTGCCCAGGTTCATGTCACGGTAGTCTCTCAGCTGGCGGTTAAACTCCAACAACACCTCCATCACCTCTTCAACCACCGCCGGTTTTTGCGCCAGCTCCTGCGCAATTTTCCTGTCAAACAATTGCCATACGGCTGGCACCCCTACCATGGCTGTTATGCGTTTGCTGTCGAGCACCTCGGAAATTTTGTCGCTGCTCAGCTCATCCAAATAATTCACCTCTGCCCCGCAAACAAAAGGCACCAACAGGCCTGCAGAAAACTCAAAACTGTGGTGCAGGGGCAAAACAGACAACAAGCCATCTCCTGCACGCAGCTCAAAAACACTGGCCAGTTTGGCCGCAAGCCAGGTGAAATTTTCATGCGTCAGCATGACGCCTTTGGGCGTCCCTGTTGTGCCTGAAGTAAACAACAGCGAGGCCACCTCGCTCCCGCCAAGTTTGGGCCGAGGTGGCTTTGGGCCTGCGCCTGCCATGCCATCGGCCAGGCTTATGCAGCGCACATGGAGGGTGGTCAGCGCCTCACAGAGGGTGGGGAGCCGCTTAAAAACCTCTTCGGAAAACAAACAGGCGCCGGCCTTGGAGCGCTCTGCAATGTTGAGTATTTCTTCCAGGGAAAAATCCGCATCCAAAGGCACGGCTGTTGCGCCGGCCAGCAAAATTCCAAAATAGGAAATGGGCCACTCCGGTCGGTTTTCTGAAAGGAGCAACACTTGTGTTTGGGGGGTTATGCCTTCTGCAGCCAAACGAGAGGCGACGCGCCCTGCATAGTGGCGGACTTCCCCAAACGTAAACCGGGTTTGCTCTCCCTCTGGGCCCATATAGCGGAAAGCCACACGGTGGTGGAAAGCAAAGGCAGAAGCATCCAAAAGCTCTAACAAGTCGCGGTAGGGGGCCATGGCCCTGCGTTTTTTTCGCTCTTCTTCCAAGTTGGGGAATACCCACTTCTCCAGGCCCGGGAGGTGTGTTTCCAATATATATTTGCGCCAGTCCAACTTCTCTGGGCTCCAAAAAATTTTATTCCTGTCCTGCAGGCTCAAAGAGGCAAACAACGCTCGCGTGTTGTCACAGCGGAACAAATAGCGGTGCTGCCAAATAAAGGGCAGAAAAATGTCAATAATGTTTTGCACCGCTTCGGCCTGATCGACCACACCATCCAACTTGCTTTGCGCCCTTTCTACCCAGGACAAAACGGTGGGCATTCCCCAGGTGGGCTTCATCTCTTCCAACCAGGCTTTGGCCTTCTCACTTGCGCGCATAAAGAGAGGCGCGGAGCTCATGTTGAAAGAGTTGAGGTTCACCGTTTTGGGCTCAAGGCGCGCCTTAATCCGGTTCACAAACGCATTGCCGGATTTGCGCTCTCTAAAATATTTGCGTCTATAGAGGCCCACCAACTCTACGGTGCGCGAGGCAAAACAGGGGTTGGAGTCTCCGGAGGCCAGGTGGAAAATGCGTTGGCCCGGGGTGGCCATCACCTGGGCGGTGGCCGCTATAACGGAGCTGGCCACCAAATCCACAGGAATCATATCCAAAATGGTTTGCTTTCCGGCGGGGACGCTGCGGTGTCCCTTCAGCAACACAAAACACAAAGGCGCAGAGGTCGTAAACCCCTCGTTCCAACCGGGGAAAGGAAAGCGCAAGGCACTCTCCACAATGGAGGGGCGCAAAATGGCAAAGGGCAAATCAGCCGCCTGTGCAATAACCTGCTCCCCCAAAGACTTGGTATACGTATAGGTGTTGGGCCAACCCCAAAACTTGGCCTTCTCCATGCCAATTTCCGTCAGCTGCAGAGAAACCCAAAGCCGGCGCTCACGGTTAATGGCCATGCGCAGCGTGCGCGCGTCCTCAAAGTCTTTCCCCTCTTTCTCCAGTCGCTTTTGTGCGCGCTCCTGAAACTGAGTGCTCAGGGCTTTGTCCTCGGCCATCTCACGCACGCGCGCCACCGCCTTGGCACAATCCTTCAGCTCCTGCTCCAGAGAAAACTCCGCCTCCTTGAGTTCCGCTTTTTTGGGGAAATAACCCACCACAGGCTCATTCTCAAAAACCAAGCCTGAGCGCTCCCCAGCCACAAAAGCCGTCGAAACGTGCACCAGCGGAATGTGCAGTGCCTGGCAAAACGCCACGGCGTGCTGCACCCCCTTCACATTGGCATCCAAGCCCACCTGCAAAGAGGGGTTGAAACTCACCAGGCCTGCACAATTGATCAGTGCCGTTATTTTTCCGCGAAGCGCCTCCACCTGGGCCTCAGGCATCCCCAGCCATGCGTCCGTAATATCGCCCTCTATAACGCTGCATTTTTTGGCAAAAAACTCAAGGGCTCCCTGCTCACCATATTTTTCACGCAAAGGGGCAAAGGGCTCACTGGGTACCACGCGCTCCATAAACCGGCGCTCCGCATTGTTGAGAGAGCCTTTGCGTATCAGCACATAAACCTTGTTGAGTACCTCGCCATATTTGTCCAACAGCATGGACAAAGTGACTTTGCCCAAAAAGCCCGTCACACCGGTTAAAAACAACTCCTTCTCCGCAAACACCTGGCTGATGTTGAGTTGCGGCTGCGGTGGGGGTGGCGAAGAAATTCCCATGTGCAAAAACTCCTTTTTCGACAAGCTTTAGCTTTCCTCAAACAGAGCTTCAACAAACTCTGCAGGCACAAAAGGCCTTAAGTCCTGGGCCCTCTCGCCTATGCCGATGAAGCCTACGGGCAATTTAAGCTCGTCACAAATGCCTATAACCACGCCCCCTTTGGCGGTACCATCCAGCTTGCTCAATATTATTTGCGTGACGGCGACGGCTTGGGAAAATTGCTTGGCCTGGGTTATGGCATTTTGTCCCATGGTCGCATCCAACACCAACAACACCTGGTGGGGGGCTCCGGCTTGGGCTTTGCCCAATACGCGGTGGATTTTTTTCAGCTCCTCCATGAGGGGCTGTTTGGTGTGCAGCCGACCTGCCGTATCTATAATAACCAGGTGGGCCCCCTCCTCTTTGGCGCGCTTCACCCCTTCAAAAGCCACCGCCGCCGGGTCGGCCTCCTCCTTCCCCTTTATTAACAGGGCCTCGCTGCGCTCAGCCCAAATATCCAACTGCTCCGCCGCCGCCGCGCGGAAGGTGTCCGCAGCGGCCAGCACCACTTTCTTCCCTTGGGCTTTGGCCTGTGCGGCCAGCTTGCCTATGCTGGTGGTTTTGCCGGAGCCGTTAACGCCTACCACCATCCACACCTCAGGCCCCTCCCCGGGGCTGGGGGGTGGGGGGGGCAAGTTTAAAATATCGGCCATTTCTGCTTTCAGCAATGTCCGTACCGCCTCCAAATCCGCCAAGGCCTGCTTTTTCGCCTTCCCCTCTATGCTGGCCAAAAGCCGTGAGGCCGTATGCACGCCGATGTCCGCCGAAAACAAAAGCTCCTCCAACTCTCCCAGCAAGGCCGCATCCACACTGCGCGGCGCACCCCCAAAAAGCCCGCCGAGTTTTGCCAAAAAACCCTCTTTGCGGGTTTTGGAGAGCCCTTCGGCCAGTGTTTTTCCCGCCTCTTGGGCCACCCTGGCGCGCTCCTCCTCCTCTTGCCTCTGCCTTTCAACGCGCGCCTCCTCTTCCCTCTGCTGTGCCTCAGCCGCCTCTTGCCGCAGCTTTTCTGCTTTGGCCTCGGCCTCGGCCTCCTTCTTCTGCCTATAGGCCAAACGTTTGGCCTCCTCCTCCTGCGCTTTTAAGGCCTTGGCCTGCGCCTCCAGCGCTTCGCGCGCTTCCTTCTCTTTAAGCTTTTGGGCTTGGGCTTCAAGGTGTTGGCGCTCTGCGCGGAGCAGCTCTGCCTGGCTTAAAGGCTCCTCCGTTGTGCGTTTCTCCAGCTGCGGCAAGGCAGCAGGGGCTGTGTGCGAGGCGCTCAGCTCCGCCTGCTGTTGGAGGGCAAGCTGTTTTTGGCGCCGGGCCTGTTGTTTGCGTTTCCACAGGAAGCTGAGGCCTATAAGCAGCAGCAATGCGCCTGCCGCCGCCAAAACCCACGGCCACCACAAAGCGGGTGCAGCGTCTGAAAGAGTTTCCATAGGCTAAGGCCATACCCAAAAGAAGGGGGTTTGGGAATTTTTGCTTTAGGGGAGGAAGGCCAAAAGCTTGTTCGCCACATTGTAGAAGACAAAAGCCGCCAACAGCAAAAGCCCCAAAAACACCCAGAGGCCACGGCCTGTCCACAACCCCTTGGTGGTTTTGTGGGCGTCCAAGGCCGAGGAGGTGCCCCATGTCAGCGAAGGCTTGTGTGCAAAAACCTTATCCCCATAACTGTCGGTGTATTCCAATAGGCGCCCATATTGTGTCAAAAAGGAAGCCTCGTCTTTTTCGGTCACTTCTTTGAGTTGTTGCGCATCTATCAGCTTGAGGCCCTGGCTTTGCGCAAAGCCCAAAAGCTTCTCAAAAGCCTCCAGGGCCTTTTCAGAGTTGCTGTCCATGGACAAGCCCAAGGCGTGGAAACAACGCTCCCCTTCCCGGACGCGGCGCACCCAACAATCCATGGTCGGCGCGAGAGGCCACAGCCAGCTGCCGTCGGCTTGTGCGAGGGCCCCTTGGGCGCACAGTTGTTTTTCTATGTCTTCAAAAACATAAGGAGCATCTTGTTGTTGCAGCAAAAATTCATAACGCATCTGCCTTGGAGCATAGCCGCTGAGGCTGGGTTTGGGAAACAGCTTTTCTAGCCTCAAGCTGGGCCATGTGTTCTAAATCCACACAGCATGCTCCACGTTTGACTTAAGCCTCTATAACACAGCAGAGTGCCCTGTGCAGAGGCAGCGCATGCATTGGGGTTTGACCTATTTCGCAAGGCATAGTTAAATCAGCCTCTGGTGTGTCGTCGGCAACATGTCGACAACAGCTCTGTGGTCTGTAACATTGTCTATAGCCATGTCTATAGCAGTGTCTATAGCATTGCCTGCAGCATGGCCTGCAGCATTGTTTATGACATTGTCTGTGGCATTGTTTATAGCATTGTCTATGGCATGGTCTGTGGCATGGTCTGTGGCAGTGTCTGTGGCAGTGTCTGTGGCATTGTTTGTGGCCTTGTTTGTGGCATGGTCTGCAGCGCGTTGTATTGTCTCGTTGTATTTTTAAGCTGCTGTGTTTTGCGCAAGGCAGCTTATTCAGGGTAGCTTATTCAGGTCCGGTCTTTAATGAAGAAACCTCTGGTGCTCGGCAAATACCTCCTTTTGGAGCGGGTCAATATTGGCGGTATGGCCGAAGTTTTTATTGCTAAAACTTTTGGTGTAGGTGGTTTTGAGCAAATTCTTGCGGTTAAGAAGATATTGCCCACCATGGCTGAGGACGAGGAATTCATTAAGATGTTCTTTGATGAAGCGCGCATCAGCGTACAGCTGAACCACCCCAACATTGTCCACATTCATGACTTAAAAGGCAGTGATGAGACTTATTATATCGTCATGGAATATGTCTCCGGGAGAGACTTAAGAAGTGTCCTGGAGCGCTTTCGTCGTCGCAAAGAATACATGCCCATCCCCATGGCCGCCTATATTGCCACCAAAATGTGCGAGGGCCTGGACTATGCCCACCGAAAGCAGGATGTGCATGGGAATGACTTCAACATTGTCCACCGCGATGTTTCCCCTCAAAACATTTTGCTCAGCTATGAAGGCGCCGTCAAACTGATTGACTTTGGCATTGCGAAAACAGCCATTCGCTCTACGAAAACTGAAGTGGGGGTTATTAAAGGAAAATTCGGCTATATGAGCCCGGAGCAGGCCTATGGCTGGCCTGTAGATCGCCGCAGTGATGTTTTTGCGGCAGCCGTTATACTCTATGAGATGTTGACGGGCGAAAAGCTTTTTGTCGCGGAGAGCGATTCTTCTACCATTGACAAAGTCCGCCGTGTTGAATTTCGTCCCCCGCGCCAAGCCAATGCCAACATTCCTCTGGCTCTGGAAAAAATAATTTTGCGTGCCTTGGAGCGAGAGGTGGACGAGCGCTATCAGTGGGCCAACGAATTGCAGGAGGAGCTGGAGCCTTTTAGTTTTACGAATGAGGGCAAATTCTCAGAAAAACACCTTTCTTTCATATTGAAAGACATGTTTTCCGATGAATATTTGCGCGAAACCAACAAGCTCAAGCACTATGGCGGGCTGGGCGCGCCCGCGGCACTGGCTCTGGAAGAGCTACCCATGTATCCAGAGACGGCCGCCAACTACCGCAAGGGCAATGCCTCGCTCAAAACACCCTCCGGCCAAAAAAAAATCCCCAAGCCTGTGTTTGATCCAGACATGACGCAGATGGTTCCACCTGACGAGGTTTTAGAGTTTGGAGAGCCTTCTCGTGCTGAAGGAGAATATGACTATCATGCACAGCCTCAGGCCTATGACGACAGTTTAGCACCTTTGCCCGCACAGACTTTCTCCGGAGAAAGCCCGGCCCCCATTCAACTCCTGGACAACAAAGTTCCCGTTTATACGGGAGAAACCATGGTCGGCGGACAAGCCGTCGCCCCCGATATTACGGCAGAACGTCCAGCGGCTTTCCACACCCAAGCCCTCGCCGTCTCCATAACCAGCAAACTCCAAACACCCTTTGCTTCCGATGAAGACACGGGCGTTGGGCCTCCACCTTCCACGGCAAACTCACAGTATAAAGCATGGCTATGGTTGGGTGTGGTGGTGGCAGGCCTGGGCGGGCTCTGGGCCGTATTGTTTGTTTTTATAGGCACCTCGTCCGCCCAGGGACGCTTGGTGGTGATGCCTAACCCCGAGGGCATTCCCATAGAAATAACACTGAAAAACCTTGCCGATGAGCGCGAGCACCGTTTTGTGGTGAAAAACGAAACCATTCCCCTGCCTAAAGGCCTCTATAAAGTGGAAGCCCACTCCGCAGACAAAAACTACCGCGTGCGCCCAGGGAACCTCAGCACCCTGGAAATTTTCAAAAAGGAAGACTCTTTTATGAGAATTTCCTTGGAAGCCGTGGAAACAAAACCAGGCGGCATACAAGTGGCCGCCAACACAGGGGAAGAAAAAACAGAGCCCAAACAAACAGAAACCGAAACAACAAAAACCGAAACCACAAAAACCGAAACCACAAAAACCGAAACTACAAAAACCGAAACTACAAAAACCGAACCCACAGGCCCCAAAAAGGCAGACCCCCAAAAGGCAGAGCCCAAGTCAGTGCCAAAACCGCCCGTGCAAGAAACTTTTGTACTCCAGCTGGGAGGGGAGTTGCCTTCGGGCACCCAAGTCCTTTTGGGAAGCAGGCTGCAAGGGACGACCCCCGCATTGAAAAAACTGGTTTTGCCCATGAAAGGCGCTCATAAAATCAGCTTCCGCAAGTCAGGCTATGAGGTGCTCACCCAGAGCATTAACAATACGGCGCGTGAGGAAACCGTCTATTGGGATGTTGCCCTGGTGCCAAAACCAGTACAACAGCCAACACCCCCACGACCGCCGCCAGGGTCTAGCAAACGCGGCAAACTGGTGGTGACGAGCGTTCCCAATGGCGCCGACCTGTGGATCAATGGGAAGAAAACGGCTTTCCGCACCCCCATCGGCTTCGCTAACCCCATGTTGCTGCCGGAGGGGAAACATACCCTCATTTTGAAGGCGGGAGGAAAACAGTCCGAGCCCATAGCCTTTGAAATTAAGGCAGAGCACAGCAACAACCCCTTAAGCCTGCGCGCCATTCCCCTGGAATAAACCCCTTCAAGCGGAAACTTTGCCCATAGGCTGAGGCGCACGAAATAAACCTCAAGAGAAAGCACGCAGACAAAGCTTGGCTCCTGGGGAGTTGCTGAAATATTGTGTTGTGCAAGCTCTGTGGAAAATCCCCCCCCCCAAAAAAAATGCCCGCCCCCTCGGGCGGGCTTTAAAGCTGTGCTCCCCTATTCTTTGGCCATGGGGACGAAGCGAAACTGCTCCCCGGCTTTTTCCAGGCGGCCTATGCCGGGGTGGGGCAGGTGCATGCCGGCAACCCAAAAGCCCTCATCGGCTGCTTTTTTCATCCACTGAAGGCGCGTTGCTATGGCCACTTCAGGCTCAACATCAAAAAGGGGATAGGCCTTGGGGAAAGCCGTTTGCAGCTGAATGTTGTGGGCTAAATCTCCCCAAATAAGCAGCTTTTGGCCCTCGGACTCCAACATAAACGCCGTGTGCCCCGGCGTATGCCCGGGTGCGGGCATGGCCCGAAGGCCCGGAAACAACTCCTGCTCCGCATTAAAAGTTTTGAGTTTGTGGTTTAAGGTTTTGGCAAACAACAAAACACCTTGTTGGAGCTCAGCATAGCCTTCACGCTGCTCCTCGGGGCGAGAGTCCACAAGCTGAGGGTTGGTCCAAAACAGAAACTCCGTCTCGTGCACCCAAAGGGTGGCATTGGGGAAACGAGGCGCCTCACCCTCTATGAGGCCACCAAAATGGTCCCCATGCAAGTGCGTCAGCAACACCGCATCAATGGACTCCGGCGCAATGCCTCTTTCAGCCAAAGCCGAAACCACATGCCCCGCACCAGGCCCCATAAAAACGCCCGCCCCCGCATCCACGAGAATGCGGCTCTCTCCCCACTCAATAAAATAGGCGTTGAGAGAGGTGGGCAACTCCTCCTCCTCAATTTCAACCCCCAGGGCTTTCAGCTTTTCCTCTGAGGGAATGCCCTGAAACAGCGAAGGCTTAAGCCGCACCTCCCCGTCTGAAAGCGGCCATATTTTGGCTGTGCCCAAAGGCATATGGCCCTCAGCGTGGAGTTTTATGTCCGCCCTCGCCAAACCCCCTTTGGAGGCCGAAGCACAACCCAGGCCCAAGGCAATGCACAGGGCAAAGGCTGCCCCTATTTTTATACGCATGTTTTTTTCTCCATAGCAAAACCTGTTGTGAGTGTTAGCACCGTAGCAGCCGCCCCCCAAAAGCCAAGCGCTTTTGCACAACACAACCCTTTGTAGCCCAGGAGAGCTTATATACTTAACTCCCCTGAGGTGAAAAACGCCACCATGAGAAGAAAGCCGCCCTGGGGAAAGAGAGGCCGCAAAGGAGGAAAAATTGTCCTCCTGGGCTTTTGGTTTAGGCTGCGGCATATGCGCTGCGCTTTTCATCTGCTGCTTGCCTTGTTGAGTTGGGGGGCCTTTGGCGCAAAGGCCGAGGAAACCATACGCATTGCCATAAAAGAGAAGCAAGGGGCCCTGGTGGTGCAGGGAGAAAGGCTGTGGTTTGCTCCCTCACCCGCAGAAACGGAGGAGGAGCCCCGCTGGAAAGAGTTAAAAGGAGGGCTTGCACACTTCAGCCACCAGCGTGGAAAGCTGTGGCTCAACGCAAAGCCCATGGAAGCGCAAAGCCTCCTCTTGGGGGCCGGAAAAAAAAGCAGCGAGGTGGGGAGGCTGCCCCTGGTGCTCAGCGGCATGGCCTTGCGGGGGCAGGTAGAAATTTTTGCCAACAACCAAGGCTTGCTGGCCGTCAACATTTTGCCCCTGGAGGAGTATTTAATGGGGGTATTGGGAAAAGAGATGCCCAAAAGCTTCCCCATGGAAGCCCTCAAAGCCCAGGCTGTGGCGGCACGTACCTATGCTTTGCAAAAAAAACTGCAGCGCCTGGGCCATATACAGCACCTGGGCGCCTCCGTGCTGCACCAAGTATATGGCGGCCTTTCTGCCGAGGACGAAAAAACCCGCGAGGCCGTGCTGAAAACGCGCGGCCAGGTGTTGCTGTTTGGCATAGAGGCCATAGAGGCCTATTTCCACGCCTCCTGTGGCGGGCTGACAGAAACGGGCAAAGAGGCGCTGACGCGCGAGTTGCCCTATTTGCAGGCACGAGCCTGCCCTTGCCACAATACCAAAGCCGCCCGCTGGCAAGCCCACCTCAGCGAGGCCGAGCTGAAAAAAACCTTTGCCCTCGCCAACGGCCACCTGGCACCGGGCCTCACCAGCTCCACAGGGCGCTATAAAACCCTGCTGGTGGGCGGCAAAAGCATTCCAGCCGCAGAGTTTAGGCGGCGCCTGGGCACCACACGCATACGCAGCCTGAAATTCCGCATAACCAAGGAGAAGGGGGGCTATGCCCTCACAGGAGAGGGCTATGGCCACGGCGCCGGCATGTGCCAGTGGGGGGCCAAACGCCTGGCCGAAAGCGGAAAAACCCATGTGGAAATTTTGCAACACTATTATACGGGCAGCCAGCTGATGACTTTATATTAAGGCCTGGCCCTCAGAGCAGGGTGGCAAAGGTGGGCACAGGGGCGTTGCTTTATGGGCGGGAGGCGCATAGGTTGCCTGGAGCGCTTTGAGGTTGGAGCGCGCCTCAAGTGCACCCGCTATAGGGTTTTCCCGGAGAGAGTGGATGAGAAGCCTTTGGGTATATTGTTGTGTTGCCTTGCCCTTGCTGGGCCTTGCCTGCACGAGGCCGCTGAAAGTTTCTGCACCCGTGCAGATGAATGCCTCCGTGGATGGCGAGTTGTCCCTGCTGGAAAAAAATGAGGAGGGCTGTATATGGAAGCGCCTGCGCTTCCCCGGGTTTAAGGAGAGGGCCATTGCCCAATTCCCCGCCCCATGCCTGGGGGCGGATGTGGCTTGGAGCAAAAATTTGCAGCATGCGGTGGTTTCATTCAACCCGAGGTTTTTCTCCATGGACAGCAAGAGAGGCGAGGGCGAGGCTGAAAACATTGTGTTGAGGGCCTTTGAGGTGGAGCTGGCAACGGGAAAGGTTGTGGAGCTGCCCTCCACGCAGCACCTGCTCGGGGAGCTCATGTTTTTTGGCTGGAGCAACCAGGGCATTGTGGCCTTGTCTCTGGAGGTTTCCGGGGCGCTGGAGACAACCATGCTTGAGGCCATGGAAAGAGGAGAAAAAACCCTCAAGCTGAGTTGGGGTGAAGAAACGTTTTTGGTGGAGCTGCCAGAGAGGGAGCTAGAAGGCATAGAGGGAATGCCCTCACTGGCCCATGCTTGGCTGTTGCACCAAGGGGCTTGGAAGCGCATAGAGTCCAAGTGGACAACCACGGGGTGGGACTATGCCATGGGGGAAAAAGCCCTGGAAATATATGCAGAGCTTGGCCCCATAGCGCATGAGTTGCTCCATGTGCTGGGCTACCCCAGGGAGAAAGGGTTAAGGGATGCTGCCTTTGCCCCGTGGATGCCCGAAAATGTGGATGACGAGCGGGTAGGCTGGGAAAAACTCCCCACCCTCTATGGAAACCTCTACTCTTGGACAGTGGCAGGAGAGTTTGCTTATACCAGTGGCCTTCTCCTCTACCAGCCGAAGGAGAAAACCCTCTTTCCCCTCTCAGGGCTTGGCTTTGGCCTTGAAAACATTGTAGCCATATTCGCCCACAAGGCATGGCTCCTCGTGGCGGAGAAAAACACAGGGGCCTGGCCTCGCCTCTATAACCTCAAAAATGGAGAGTTAATTTGGGCCTCAGACAGCGCGCGCGCCGTTGTTTTTTGGCCTGATCAAAAACCTCTGGTTTTCAGGCCCAGCGAGCAATAAACCCGTTGCGCCAAACCAAGCCCAGCTTGAGCCATGCCGGCCTGTGGAAGGCCTGCCCGCACAGCCGTGCCTCCCGCTGTGTTAAGGCAAGAGAAAGGCGGTGTTGAGGAAAAAGAAAGCCAGGGGAATGGGGCTGGCCCTGGAGGTGGCAATATGCTCAGGGCATGGGCTTGGGCGTGGTTGCAGCGCCCGGTTTAGGCACTGTTTTAGGTGTTGGTTTAGGCGCTGTTTTGGGTGCTGTTTTGGCTGTTGTTTTGGCTGTTGTTTTGTTTGTGGGTTTAGGCGTTGTTTTGGGTGCGGGTGGAGGAGGAGGCAGGGCATAGGGGCAATGGGCGAAGGCTTTGGCCCAGGGTTTAGAGGGCAGAGGGAGTGGCGTGAGGGCTTTTAAGTTGTCCAGGGGGATGAGCACCTCAATGGGGCCCTGCGCATAGGCAGCAACCTCATAGGTGTTATAATAAAGCAGCAAGCCGCACTCGGTGAGGGCAAACTGCTCACTGAGGCGAAACTGTCCTTTTTCAAACCAATAGCCATGGGCCTCCCATTCCTCTTCTGCGCCCAGCTTTCGTGCTTTGCGGAATTCGGCTTCAGCCACCTTGAGGAGAGCCTCAGGCTCAGGTGCGAAGGCGGCCAAAGTCAGCGGTGTGTATGTCTCCTTATCCCAGGTGACAAATTGTTTTTGGCGGCTCTCATGGGCGCCGCCCTCGAAGGCCACAACCTCAAAGCTCAGCACCAGCCAGCGCTCGTCCTCGAAAAAATGGCTGGCTGTCAGCGTTCTCTCCCAGGGGGTTGGAGCATTTTGCAGCTCGGCCTCACACTCCTGCCGCTCATAGCGCTCCAACTCCTCTTGTGCCCAGGCTTCCGGCAGGGTGGAGGCACTGGTTTCGGCCTCCAATCCCCAGCGCAACCAGCGGTGCAGTTGTGTTTCCACGAGGGGCTTTAGCGCACTGGGGGCCTCAAGGAGTTGAAGGCTGTGTATTTGAATGCGGAAACTGCTTTTGCAGTGTTGGCTGTTTTTTTGGATGGCCACCTGCTCAAACCTGGTTTTGTTGGAGGAGGCTTTGGTATTTTTAGGCAGAGCCCTGGCCGTGGGGGCGGCGCCCCCAAGGAGCAGAGAGAGAGCCAACAGCAGCAGGCGCATGGGCGAGGGCTTGGGTGTAGGAAGCGGCTTAAGGGCTAACATGGCCTTGGCCTCAGCTTCAGGTGTTGAAGGGCCATTTCCGCGCGGGGCAGGTCGTCCGGGCTGTCCACGGCGACGCTGGAGAAGGCGCAGGGAATGCAGAGCAAAGAGAGGCCCATTTCCAAGGCGCGCAATTGCTCCAGGGCTTCACTTTGCTCCAGGAGGGAGGGGGGGTGTTGGGCCATGCGCAACAAGGCCGCTTTCCTATAGGCATAAAGGCCCATATGTGCCCAGCGTTGAGGAGGGGGTGCGGGAGGCTGCGCATAGGGTATAAGGGCGCGGGAAAAATAGAGGGCGCGGCCCCGGGAGGAGAAGGCAACTTTAACCACATTGGGGTTGGTGGCCTCCTCGGCTTGGAGAGGGCGCACCAGCGTGGCCATGTGGAAGCCCTCCTCAAAGTGCTGCACCAGGTGGCGCAAAGCCTCGGGAGGCAAGGCCGGCTCATCCCCCTGCACGTTAACCAGCAGCGTTTGCCTGGAGCAGGGAATTTGCTCCAGGGCCTGGGCAATGCGCTCTGTCCCCGTCAAACAGCTTGCCGAGGTAATAAGGGTTTTAGCCCCAAATTGCGCGGCGGCCTGGGCAATGCGCTGATCCTCCGTGGCTATATAAACCTCCTGAAAAATGCCACTCTCCTGGCAGCGCTGAAACACATGTTGCAGCATGGGCTTGCCCAAAAGCAGGGCCAGGGGTTTTCCGGGAAAGCGCCTGGAGGCAAAGCGAGCGGGTATAATGGCAATGGCAGGAGGCATAGGCATAAGGGGGCCTGAGGGGCCTGGTTTTAAAGTGCAGGGCAAATGCTACACTTAAAGCCTGCCCTGAGGCAGTTTTAAGTGCGTTGGCCCTGGCCCTTTGTGGAGCCCTTTTGTGCCCCGAGGGTGCCCCCCCTCCCCGGGGGCGGGCATTTTTTAAGCCCAGGGCGCGCAGAATGCACAGAAACGTGTGGCACAGAAAAAAAGAAGCTTGCAGCCCAAGGGGCCTCAAGCCAGAAAGCGCCTATGCATGTGTTGCACAACATTATAAAGGAGTATGCCTGGGGCTCCCACGTGGCTTTGCCTGCGTTTTTGGGGAGGGCCTCCCCCTCGGCAACTCCCCAGGCTGAGTTATGGGTAGGGGCCCACCCCCTAGGCAACTCTCAACTGTTATGTGGAGGCGAGTTAATGCCTCTGGGGGCCTATATTGCGCGCAGGCCCGAGGCTGTGGGCCCGGGGTGGCGCGGTTTGCCCTTTCTGCTGAAAGTGCTGGCCATACAAAAGCCCCTCTCTTTGCAAGCCCACCCCAACGCGGCGCAGGCCCGCCAAGGCCACCGCGAGGAGGAGGCCCTTCACCTGCCGCAGGAGGCGCGCAACTATAAGGATGCCAACCACAAGCCCGAGTTGCTGTGCGCACTAACACCCTTTGAGGCCCTGGTGGGCTTTGAGGCACCCGCGCGCTTGTTGCAGCTGTTTGAGGCCCTGGCCCTGCCCAGCTTGCAAGAGGCCGTGGCCCTGCTGCGCCAGGCAGACGAGGCCCTGGCCCTGCGCGGTTTTTTTGAGAGGCTTTTGCGTTGGCCAAAGGCCCAGCGCCCCGCCTTGCTGGCCCAGGCGCGCTTGGGGCTTTTGCGCATGGCCGAGGCAGCAGAGGCTGGTGCAGAAGCTGGTGCAGAGGGTGTTAAGGCAGGAGGTGCTGCTTTTGCACAGAAGGCGGCCCTGGCTTTGCGTTTGCTGGGGGAATACCCGGAGGACATGGGCATATTGGGGAGTTTATGCCTCAACCTTATATGTTTGGAGCCCCTGGAGGCCCTCTATATACCGGCGGGGTGTTTGCATGCCTATACACGCGGCATGGGCGTAGAAATTATGGCCAACTCGGACAATGTATTGCGTGGAGGCCTCAGCCCCAAGCGGGTGGACATAGAGGCGCTGTTGTCCGTGCTGTGTTTTGAGCGTTTTATACCCCATATACAGAAGGCTTTGCCTCAGGCCGGGGAGGAGCATGTATTTGAGGCGCCGGTGTCCGAGTTTTGCCTCTCCTTGCTGAGGGTGTCTCCTTCTGCGCCCTGTGCGCCCCGGCGTTGTGGAGCGGAGCTGTTGTTGGTTGTGGAGGGGGAGTTGGCCGCGCAGGGCCCCGAGGGGGTATTGCGCCTTGGCCGTGGGCACGCTGCCTTTGTGGCGGCGGATGAGGGCCCTTATATACTCATGGGAGAGGGGCTTGTGGCGCGTGCGCAGGTGGGGGCGCCTTCTCATAGTGGCAAATAATTTGAGTGTTAATGCCGCCGCGCACAAACCAATGGCCCTCAATGGTGGCTTTGTGCGGAGAGAGGGTTTGCACCAGGTGGTCGAGAATGCGGT
>WRKR01000007.1 GCA_009782175.1 Cystobacterineae bacterium | reverse complement strand
TGGGTGTTGCAAGGAAGAAGCTAGGAAGCAACCGACGATGAGCCCCGCAGGGCCCTCGGAGAGTGGGTTTTTTTGGTTACTTTTTTTGTCCAGACAAAAAAAGTGACTCGCCGGGAGGCGAAACCTCCCCTCGCTGAAGGCGAAAAAAACCCTTCGCCGGAGGCGACACCCCCTCCCCGGAGGGAAAAAAATAAAAGCACCCCCCACAAAAAAAAGCTTTTTCCTTCTCGCAAAAATGGTGCTGCGCTGCCTCAGAAAACCGGGAAACCGACCCTATATTGCTGAAACAATTGAGGACTTTCAAGCCATAAAAAAGCACTCCGACGCCATTAAGCACCGTTTGCGCCTCGCCATGTTGGAAACATCCGGCAGCCCTTCTATCGCCGAAGCCAAACGCCGCCATAGCTTGCTGTGGAGCAAAATAAGAAATACCATCTTTAAAATAAACCTTTTTAGTGGTGAAAAGTGCTCAATTTCAGCAACATAGGCCCAAAATTGACATAAATAATTATAACCCCAAGGCACGCTTTTCACTCCCCAACTTTCACTCCCCAACAGTGCAGCCTTTTGTTGATATTATGCCATCAAATATTGACATTTTGTCGCTCAAAACATAACACAATGTCAGGTTTTATTGACATTTGAGTGCATGGGTTTGAGCGGTGTTCCTTCATGGCGTGGAGTGCAGGTGAGCGTTAGCTCGCCTCCATGGAAACCGCTCTAATGGTTTAGCCAAATGCCCACGGTTTGTCCGCTGCGGCTGTCAAAAATGCGTATGGCTTTCCAAATAACTTTCATACCCTCCAAAGGGGCTTTGCCCTTGGGGGCCGCTTTCCATGTGCCCCTGGGCGTGACAATAACCTCCGCTGCCAGGCGGCCAAACTTATTCCATTTTATAATTTCTTCCACTTGGCCCTCAGGAGGGAGCTGCCCGCGGATTTGCATAAAAGAATAAAAAGGAAGCCCCTCTTTGCTCCATTGCTTGGGTGGCTGTGAGGACAAACCATAGCCAAAAGCACTGAAAAAAGGCAACCAGCTGATGTTGAATTGCTCCTCAGAAACAGGACGTATTTCCAACGCAATGCTGTCTTCAAAAGCAAAAAAAACATAACTGCTTTGGTTGGCTTGCCTCTGAAAAACGGCAGACTTCTGACGACATTCAGACGCCTCAGCACTCGCCTGACAGTCCCCCATATACATTTTGAGAAAACTGGACAAGCTGTCAATTTTTTTTGAATTTTCACGCAACTCATTAAAAAGCCGCTCCTGCCTGTGCTCAGAAGCTTTTGCGGAAACCCCCAAAAAACTGAAAAAGAAAATAAAAACCAGTGGTTTGAAAGAGATTTTATTCATAGCGCAAAATCCAAAGCGAAGAATTTGACTACATATACATACAGGATAAGCTTAGGTTATGTTCACCAGGTGTTCGCCAGCTGAGCGCAGACAAAGCCTCCGTTTTGATAAGGTGTTTGTGGTATTGTTGCAGACTTCTGACGGTATTTTGCGGGGGACGGGGCGCAACATCAGCTCTCGTGGCCTCTATGTGGAGGTTTCGGAAGCCTTGGCATTGGGCTGCAGGGTGAAGGTGACGTTTTCTGGGGAAGAGGGGACGGAGATGACTTGCCTTTGTGAAGTCCGCTACCAGTTGGCGTTGAATTATGGGGAGACGGGGAGCCGTGGCGTAGGCTTGCGTATCGTCGCCTATGAGGTGGGGGAGCAACAGCCTCTGCTGTTGGTTGACAAAGCGCGTATCCTTCATTGAGTTTCAGCTCACCACAGGGCTGGCCTCAAAGCGATGAAAAATACTTTTGAAAAAAGGCCTGTGGACAGGACTTGACAGGTGCTGTGCAAGCTTGGCCATCCAACAAGGGAAATAAAGCTTGGGTGAGGGGGAGTGCACCCCTCACCCAAGGGGAATAGACTCAAAGCCAGGCTTAAACACCGCCACAGCTGACACCTTAGAGCGGTTTCAGTTGAATGGAGTGAGGCGAGCCTTCGCTTTCTTCAATTGAAACCGCTCCATTGAAACCGCTCTCTAGAGGCATTCAACAGAGAAGCGGCCTATGGGCTGAGCTATTGGCTAAAACCTTCCAACAGATAGTGGGCCTCAATGCGGCGCAAAGCGAGCACCATGGCGGCGCAGCGCGTGTCTGTCGTTTGCCCGAGGCAAAACCCGCGGCTGTCGTGCATTTCGCCTTTTTGGGGGGTGTTGCGCGCAATGTCGCGAATAATGCGGTAGTTGCGTTTGAGGGCTTCACTCAGGCGCCTACACACTTCGGCTTCTGTCCAATATTCCGCATTGCGGTTTTGCAGCCACTCATAATAGCTGGCAACAACGCCGCCTGCGTTGGCTATAATGTCCGGAATGAGCGCAATGTCGCGCGCAAAGAGGATGCGATCTCCCTCGGGAGTAGAGGGGCCGTTGGCACCTTCGGCAATGAGTTTTACGTTGAGGCCTTTGGCCACCTCCTCCGTTATTTCTCCACTTAAGGCCGCGGGAATGAGAATGTCGGCCTTCAGCTTCCAGAAATTTTCTTTGGAAATGGGCGAAGCCCCTTTGAAGTCCGCCACCGTGGCCATTTTCCCCTTGGGGTGCTTGCGCATAAACTCGAGCAGCTTGGGGACGTCAATGCCTTCAGGGTTATATATATAGCCGCCGACGTCACCCACGGCCAAAAGGCGCCCGCCGAGTTGGTGCATGCACTCGGCGGCATAGGTGCCGACGTTGCCAAAACCCTGGACAAGGAAAGTTTTGCCCTGCAGGGACTCCTTCTTCTCCGCATAATAGTCCTCAATGCAGCAGACGACGCCAAGGCCCGTGGCCTGTGTGCGGCCTTCGGAGCCACCCATGCGCACATCCTTGCCCGTAATAAACCCGCGTTGCAGGTGTCGGAAGCGCTCTCCGTCGCTATATTGGCGAAGCATGACGGCCATGATGGAGGCGTCGGTGTTAACGTCCGGGGCGGGAATGTCAAACTCCGGCCCCACGAAGGGCTTGAGGACATAAACATAGCGCGCGGAAAGGGCCTTCAACTCGCGGCGGCTGAGCAAGTATGGGTCTACTTCTATGCCGCCTTTGCCTCCGCCCATGGGGACATCCGCAATGGCGGTTTTCCACGTCATATCCGCGGCGAGGGCTTTGAAGGTGTCGAGACTGGCGTTGGGGTGGAAGCGCAAGCCCCCCTTATAGGGGCCACGTGCCTGGTTATGCTGCACGCGCCAGGCGCGAAACCTTTTGGGGGTGCCGGCCTGCCAGCGATAGACTTTGCCGTCCTCAAGGCGGATGTGGCCATCCTTCATGGCGACATTGGCCTGGCGGAAGGCCTCCGGCGGGAGGACAAGGCTTTGGTCGGCCAGGCATTCCAAGTTTTTTAAGGTAGGGAAAGAAGAGACGGGCAAGGAGGCATAGGCTTTGGCATCGGCCTCTGCGAGGGGGAGGAGACGGTCCTCCATGTCCACGGTGAGATAGAAGGCATGCTCGAAGTCAGGCTCCTGCAACTCCAGGCGTATACGCGGGTGAAGCTTCATCAAGTCTGCCGCGCGCTCAAAGCTTTCCATGGCTTGGGAGAAGAAACTGCAAGAAGAGGTGGATGGGTTAGCGTCTGACATGAGGGCCTCCAGGGAGTGAGCATAAAAAAACAACAGGGGTTGCTTTTTATAGCGTTCAAAAAAAACGCGCTCGTGTTTCTTTCATTTTTTTTCGCCTGAACGGCAGGGCATTAAAAATGGCTTTTCTTTTTGCCCCTCCAGGCGGGCTGAGGTTGAGGCGAGCTTGGGCTCACCTGGCTCTGTTCCCGACCCAGGGTGAAAAAGCCCTTTTTATTCCGTCACAATTTTTCGAATGCGGTGGTTCCACGTGTCCGCCACATAGAGGGTGCCCGCCGCGTCTATGGCAATTCCCTGGGGGTTATCAAACAGTGCAATGTTTGCCGGGCCGTCGGCAAAACCTCCACCCGAGGTGTTATAGCTCGGCATGCCGTTTCCGGCGACAGCAACAATTTCTGTTTCCGGTGAAATTCTATAAATGCGTTGCGCCACATTGACGGAGCCTGACTGCACATAAATATAGGTGTCCGTCATATAGAGGTTGCCTGTCTTTGCTTCCAGGGCAATGCCGGTGGGGGCTACAAACAACGCATTGCCGACAAAGGTGCTGACTTCTCCCTGAGGCGAAATTTTGTTGATGCCGTCACCGGCCACATAGAGGTTGCCTGCCGCATCTATGGTGAGGCCTCTGGGGGCCATAGGGCCACTCATAGAGCTCAGCCCATAAAGCTCCATAACCCATATTCTGGCGACCCCCGTTGGTGCAATTTTGTGGATGTTGCCATAGAGGCCGTGGCTGTCCAGCACATAGAGGTTTCCTTCTGCATCCGCCACAATGCCTGTGGGCCCGGCAAATGGAACTTCCCATCCCATTTCGTCTTTCGTGCTCCAGGCAAAGGTGTTGACAGTCCCAGCCGGTGTTATTCTGCGTATGCGGCGGTTGCCGTTATCCGCCACATAGAGGATGCCTGCCATATCTATGGTAATGCCATAAGGAGAATTAAATTGAGCAATGTCTCCGTGGCCATCCACCCAGCCTTGCTCGCTGCCGGCAAGGGTGCTGACGGAGCCTTCCGGTGTTATTTTGCGGATGCGGTGGTTGCCGGTGTCCGCCACATAGAGGTTGCCTGCCACGTCTATGCTGAGGCCGCGGGGAGAATTGAAGCGTGCAACATTTCCGGGGCCATCGGCAAAATCCCCTGCACCCAAGCCCACTGCGCCGCTGCCGGCAAGCGTGCTGACCGTTGTTGTGGGCACATAAACAAACTCAGGGGAGGCGACAGCGGTTTTTCCGGCGACGCTGACGCGAAGGAGGCCCGAGGAGCGCATGTTTTTGGGCACCTCAATGTGTATTTCCTCCGGTGTAGCGGAGCTCACCCTTGCGGGGACGCCATTGAGGGTGACGCTGTTTTCTTCAGGGATGGCGCTGAAGTTTTTTCCCAAAATGGTGAGGCTGGCACCGAAGGGGGCCTCAAGGGGACTAAAGCCTTCAATGCTTGGGGCGTCGGCGGTTTCCGTGTTGGCTGCAACCACCGTCAGCTTGCAGGCAGCTGTTTTGCCGCCCTCTTGTGCAGCTGCGACAATATTTGCCGAGCCCGGGTTGAGCGCGGCCACCTGTCCATGGGCATCCACCATGGCCACAGCGGGGTTGCTGCTTGTCCAACTCAGTTGCTTGTGGGTGGCGTCGGCAGGCATAACAGTGGCCACCAGTGTTTCCACGCTGCCCACTTCCAGCCTTAGCTCAGCTTTGTTGAGTGAGACACTCGCAACCTCAATCACTTTATCGTCGCCCGTGGATAGCTCTTCAGGGGCAACATAAACCGCCTCATCCGCTGCGCATCCCACGAGGAAACTCAGGAGAAAAACAACGGAGAATGAAAAACGGGCAAGTGAAAAATGCTGGGACATGGATGTTTCTCCCTGCTATTGGTCGGCCCTGCTCGCACCTGTGCCGTCCGCACCCCAAAACTTCATACACAGACTATTCGGGTTTTAAAATATATGCAAGTCAGCCAAGGAAAAAAGCGGATGAAGGGTTGCGCTGGGCCCGCGATGGAGGCCCTCATGAAAAAAACAACCCAGTGTATAGGTGGAACGCTGCTGCTTTCATGTGTCGTTTGTGCGTTTTCAGCACGGCAAGGAGCCACACCCTTTCACCATGGCTTCTGCGGGTGAGGAGAAAAGCGTGCGTTTTGTCATTAAGGCCCTGGGGGGGGCATACGAAGGCCATTGTCAAACACCTTCGCACAGGGGAGGAGATAGGCGCCATCCGCGCCTGGGCCATGGAAGGAGGCACCCGCTTAAGCGCGATCCCAACAAGGCTTTTTAGGCTTTGCTGGGCTTTTTTGGACACTTATAAAATGCCGCAAAGAGGAATTGAACCTCTGACCTACTGATTACGAATCAGTTGCTCTACCAGCTGAGCTATTGCGGCAAAACCAAAGGCATGAGGACAAGCTTGGTTCCCAAGAGAGCCTTGGTTCCCAAGAGGGCCCTGCTGCTCAAGAGCGCCATGCTTCCAAGTGTGCTTGGCCCGCCTAACATATTTCTATATTTGGTCAAGAAATGATATGTAGAATAGCATGTAGAAATGCCATGTAGAAATACGAAACAGAATTATAGAGCAAAAATACAAAGGGCAAAAATACAAAGAGCAAAAATAAAAAGGAAAAAATACAAAGGAAGCCGGTGATCCCATGAGTCCTAAAACGCCTTCTTGTGTACAGTGTGGTCAACCCCTTGGGTTTTCCTCTGAAGCTTTAAAGGAGCCCCCTTCTCCTTTTTGCAGCCAAAGGTGCAAGGAAGTGGATTTATACCGCTGGTTGGACGAGGACTATCGCATTCCGGCGTGCTCTGAAAATGCAGCTGTGCCAGAAGAAATTGTAGAGGGAAACATTTTTAAGGGCTGATTTCTCTGGCAGCTTTTGCTTTCCTGGCTTAATTAGCTAGCCGTTTTTTCTGCTTTTCTATCCACATAGAGAGGACTCTTTTGCCCATGTTAATTGAAGCCTTTGGGAAGACTGATGTAGGGCGCAGACGTGCTCACAATGAAGATTCCATGTTGGCGGATTCCGAGCTTGGAATTTATTTGGTTGCAGACGGCATGGGAGGGGCGGCTGCGGGAGAAATTGCGAGTGCGCAGGCTGTCGCCTTGATGCGCCAATACCTTTTGGATGGCAAGGCAGCTTTGGAAACCATGGCGAAAAACTGGACGCCAGAAAACCAAGCGGCGGCCGTCCAGGTTTTAGAAGGAGCCGTACAAAAAGCCTGCTTTGAAATTCACCAACTCAGCGTGCAGGATACGTCCAAGCGAGGCATGGGGAGCACTTTGGCTGCCCTCGTTATTGTTGGGAACAAGGGAATTATCAGCAATGTTGGAGACAGCCGCATTTATTTAATACGCAATGCACAATGCCACCGCCTCACGGAAGACCATACTTTGGTGGCCATACAACTGAAGGCAGGTGCCATTACGCGGGAGCAAGCGGCTACCTCCCAATATAGAAATGTTATTACGCGGGCGGTGGGGATTCAGGCATCCGTTCAAGTAGACACTTTGGTTTTGGACGTATTGCCCGGAGACAGCTTCCTTTTATGCTCTGACGGCCTTCATGGCTATTTCCCCGAAGCAGAAATTTTGAGGACATTTGAGCAGGTGCCGACCCAAGAGTTGCCAGAGCATTTTGTGGCAACAGCCAACGAGCGCGGGGGAAAAGACAACATTACGGCTTTGGTTGTTTCTGTCAAAGGAGATCCAACTGTTGTCAATGAAGAAGTCCTCGAAGCACAGTCGCGCATGGAGGCGCTTAAGAAAATTCCGCTCTTCAGGCACCTGACTTATAAAGAGCAGACGGCTGTCTTGTCCATTGCGACGACGCGCTCCTATGCAGAGGGTGAAGAAATTATTCGAGAAGGGCAACCGGGGCACGACCTCTATATTGTTATTAAAGGGCGCGTGGTGGTTGAAAAGGGTGGCATGGAAATTTCTGAGTTGTTTTCCGGCGGCCATTTTGGAGAAATGGGGTTGGTTGACAATGCGCCACGCTCAGCAACCATTCGCGCTTCTGAGGCAACACGTGTCATGCTGGTTGCACGCTCCGAGCTGATGACACTCATGAAACGCGAGTCCATTTTGGCAGTTAAAATGCTCTGGAGTTTCGTCCAGGTGTTGGCAGATCGCCTGCGAGCAGCCAATTTTGAATTGTCAGAAGCACGCCAGGAGCTGGCCATTGTGCATGCCGTCAAACCTTTCTCTGAAGAAGAAGAATGAGCCTGCATGGGAAGAGAGTTGCTGTCCTTATAAGCGGAAGCATTGCCGCCTATAAAGCATGCGAGTTGCTCCGAGGTCTGCAAAAAGAAGGGGCAGAGGTGCGGGTGGCCATGACGAGGGCCGCCGAGTCTTTCGTTTCGGCACTGACATTCCAAGCCCTCTCTCGGCAAATGGTTTTAACCGACCACGCTGAGAGCCACTCTGCCTATGGGCACTTGGAATTGGCCCGTTGGGCCGATGCATTTGTTTTTGCTCCCGCAAGTGCAAACAGCATTGCACATATGCGAGCTGGTTTTGCGGACAGCCCCCTGTTGGCCTCCGTGTTGGCCTTTAAGGGGCCGGTGGTTTTGGCGCCAGCCATGAATACTGCCATGTGGGAAAACAGGAGGACTCAAGAAAACCTTGTCGAGCTTATGAAGGACCCCAGGTTTGTTTTAATAGCCCCCCAAGAGGGAGAATTGGCCGACAAAGACATAGGCATGGGAAAATTGGCGGATGTGGAAACAATACGCCAAGCCGTTTGCAATTTGTTTTCAACCTCTCCCTTAAAAGGAAAAAAACTTCTGCTGACCGCTGGGCCGACACGTGAGCATTGGGATGCTTTTCGCTTTTTGTCCAACCCCTCCTCGGGGAAAATGGGGGTTGCCTTGGCGAAAGAGGCTCTCTCCCGGGGGATGGAAGTTTCTTTGGTGCTGGGGCCTGTTGCTGAGGCTTTGAAAAAAACACTGCCTTCCAACATTGAAAGGGTCGATGTTGTTACTGCAGAAGAAATGTGTGCCGCTGTTTTAGAGAGGGTGAATGGGGTTGACTGCTTTATTGCAGCGGCTGCGGTGAGTGACTTTAAGCCGGCAGAAATTTCTCCAGAAAAAATAAAAAAAACCGAAGCCCCCAAGGCCATTGCCTTGCTTCCGACGGTGGATGTTTTGGCTAAAGCCTCAGCTCAGGTGCACACATGCCACAAGCGTCCGCGCCTCATTGGCTTTGCCGCGCAAACGCAAAACCTCGTTGAATATGCGACGCGAAAGTTGCGTGAAAAACGCTTGGATGCCATTTGTGCCAATGACATTTCCAAAGCAGATTTGGGTTTTGCTTCTGAGGACAATGAAATTTTTTGGGTGACTTCTTTTGCAAAGCCCATGCAAGTGAGCGGGAGCAAAGCAAAAATAGCTGCCTTTATTCTGGAGCAGCTGGCACAGTGGAGCGATGCGGATGAAAGAAACCCAGCCAAGCAACGAGACTCAACCCAATAAAGCAGACATGGCCAAGGAGTTATGCCGTTATTTGCTGTGGCACCGTTCCGAAGGCACTCAAGCGCTGTTGCAGTCCCCTGCACCAAAACCTCTCTTCAAAGAAGCAGGCAGTGGGCCTTCTGAAAAAAGCCCTTCCGCACAGAGCCCTTCTGCACAAAGCCTTTCTGCACAGAGCTCTGCGCATGTGCCTCTTGAAGAAATACGCGCCCACATGGGGGACTGTCGGCTATGCAAGTTGTGCAGACACCGCAGGCAAATAGTGTTTGGCGCAGGAAACCCCAAGGCGGAGTTGGTTTTTGTAGGGGAGGGCCCCGGGGCGGACGAGGACGCGCAAGGCATTCCATTTGTGGGCAGGGCAGGGCAGTTGCTGACCAAAATGATTGAGGCCATGCACTTTTCACGCGACGAGGTGTATATTTGCAATGTTGTCAAATGCCGTCCGCCCGACAACCGAAACCCCGAGCCGGATGAAATTGAAGCATGCCGGCCTTTCCTGAGAGCGCAGCTGGCCTCCATTCGGCCCAAGGTGCTCGTCGCCCTGGGCAAGTTTGCTGTGCACACTTTGTTATCGGAGTCCACCCCCATTACCAAGTTGCGTGGACGTTGGAGAGAATATGAGGGCATCCCCCTCATGCCGACCTATCACCCCGCCTATTTATTGAGAAACCCTGTGGAGAAAAAAAACGCATGGTTGGATCTACAAAGTGTCATGCAGCGACTTGGAAAACCTCTGAAATGAAAGGCTGCGTCATTCGCCCCTTGCTGGATGCACCGGCGCTGCGCAAAAACCCCCTGGGGGACTTAAGCACAAGGGAGCTCCTCATCTATGTACCTCCGGGCTATGAAGAGCGTGAAGCACTGTTGCCCACCGCCTATTTTTTGCATGGCTATGCAGGCTCTGCCTTGCAGTGGTTGAATGTGTCGGCATTTTGCCCCAATGTTGTTGAGCGCGTGGATTTTCTTATTTCCTCAGGGCAGCTTCCCGAATGCCTTTGCATTTTTATAGACGGGTGGACTGCTCTGGGAGGAGGCCAGTGGCTCAACAGCGTGGCTCAGGGGAATTACCTCAATTATGTGACACAAGACGTGGTGGACTTTGTTGAAAAAAACTTCCGGGTGCACCGGTCGCCCTCCATGCGTGCGCTGTTTGGGAAAAGCTCTGGCGGCTATGCCGCTTGGGTGGTGGCCTGCCATTGCCCTGAGGTGTTTGGACATATTGCAGCGCATTCAGCAGATGCGGGTTTTGAATATTGTTATTTGGGGGACTTGCCGAAGGCGGCGGAACCCTTGCGTCAAAGTGGCGGGGCATTGCCTTGGTTTGAGGAGTTTAAGCAGCGCGCCTGGGCTACGAAAATGAGCTCGACGGATTTTGCAGTTGTGAATATTTTGGCCATGGCCGCCAGCTATTCTCCTTGCCTGGGCATGCCGTTAAATTTGGAATTGCCCATGGACTTCAACACAGGGGCCATGCGCTGGGATATTTGGCAGCGTTGGATAGAGAAGGATCCAACGCGTTTTGTCCCTTTGAAAACAGAGCCTCTCAAAAAGTTAAAAAGCATTTTTTTTGATTGTGGAACCCGAGATGAGTTTCATCTCATTTGGGGGGCCAGGCAGCTTGCCCATGTGTTGAAGGAGCAAGGGGTACCCCACCACTTTGAAGAATTCAGCGATGGCCACATGGGGATTAACTATCGCTTTGAAACCTCACTTCGCTATATTCTCCCCAGGATGCAGGCGTCATAAAGCCTCAAATGGTTTTCTGGGTATAATATCCAGAGGGTCGACCATCCATGTGTTTTCGCGTCAACCTGTGTTTTCACACCAACCTGTGTTTTTATGCCAACCTGTGTTTTCACACCAACCTGTGTTTTTATGCCAACCTGTGTTTTTGTGCTGGCGGGGCTGTTATGGTTGTTGAAACTTATTGAAGTTTAAGTCTGTCGCGTTCTGCGCGGTGGCGCGTGTTGATCTCCAGGAGGCGCTTGCGGATCCTCAAGGTTTTGGGTGTTATTTCCACCAGCTCATCTTCTGAAATCCACTCGAGGATTTTCTCAAGTGTCATTTCTCGTGGCGGCGTCAGAATGACGTTTTCATCTCTTCCTGCGGCACGAATGTTGGTGAGCTTTTTTTCCCGGCAAGGGTTGACGTTGAGCTCTGTGGCGTGCACATGCTCGCCAATAACCATTCCTTCATAGACGTCCATGCCGGGGCCTACAAACAGCTGCCCTCTGTCCTGAATGGAAAACAGGGCATAAGGGACGGTTTTGCCCAGCCTGTCAGAAACAATGGCCCCGTTTTGTCGCCTGGGAATGGCACCCACCCAAGGCTCATAGCCATCGGATTGGCTCGACAGAATGCCTTCTCCTCGGCTGATGCTGAGGAACTCACTCCTGAAGCCAACCAACCCACGAGAGGGGATGCGGTATTGCACACGTGTTCTGTCGCTGCCTTGAGGTTGCATACCAACCAGCTGCCCTTTTCTAAGGCCCAGACGTTCCGTGACAGCGCCCACGCTGGATTCAGGAATATCGCAAAAGACGAGCTCCATGGGCTCCCATATTTTCCCCTCTACTTCGCGCAGAACAGGCTCCGGGTTTGAGGCCATCAACTCATAACCTTCACGCCGCATGGTTTCCAAAATGACAGAAAATTGCAGCTCACCCCGGCCATAGACGATGAAAGCATCCGGGCTGTCACTGTCTTCGACGCGCACGGCGACATTTTTATAGGCTTCGCGATAGAGGCGCTCCCGCAGGTTTCGCGAGGTGACATATTTCCCTTCGCGTCCGGCAAAAGGGCTGTCACTGACGCGAAACACCATTTTCATGCTGGGCTCATCTACATGAATGCGGGGGAGTGCAACAGGGTTGTCCGGGGAGCTGAGTGTATCTCCAATAGAAATGGCATCCATGCCAGCAATGCAGACAATTTCACCGGGCCCCGCGTCTTCCAACTCTGCGCGTTTGAGCCCTGAAAAACCATAAACCTTAGAAATTTTCCCCTGTTGTTGAGTGCCATCCGCGCGCATGACGCAGAGGGGTTTGTTGACATGGAAGCGGCCTGAGTGGATGCGGCCGACGGCAAGTCTTCCGACATAGTCGTCATAGTCCAAGTTGGTGACGAGCATTTGTGAAAGCTCCGTGTCATCCGAAACATTGGGCGGGGGGATGTTTTTTAAAATGGCCTCAAACAGAGGAGAAAGGTTTTTCTTTTCGTCGGCGAGGTTGTTTAAGGCAATGCCTTGCCTGGAGATGGCATAGAGGACAGGAAACTCAATTTGCTCGTCGTTGGCGCCCAAGTCAATATAGAGCGAATATATGGCGTCGAGGACTTCTTGAGGTCGGGCGTCCGCGCGGTCTATTTTGTTGATGACGAGCACCGTCTTGAGTTTGAGCTCCAGAGCTTTTTGCAAGACGAAGCGTGTTTGGGGCAAAGGCCCTTCGGCGGCATCCACCAGCAACAACACGCCGTCGACAAGGCGCAGGCTGCGCTCCACTTCCCCGCCAAAGTCCGCGTGTCCGGGCGTATCGACAATATTAATGAGGTGGTTATTATAGGAGATGGAAGTATTTTTGGCGAGAATAGTAATGCCCTTCTCTCGCTCCAAATCCCCCGAGTCCATAACGCGTTCCACGAGGGTTTCGTTGCTTCTAAAAACACCTGCTTGGCGAAGCATATGGTCAACGAGGGTTGTCTTGCCATGGTCCACATGGGCCACAATGGCGACATTGCGAATATATTCTCTGGAGATCATCAGGTGGGCGAGGCTTAGTCGCCAAGGAGGCTATTTGCAATAGCCTCAAAAATTTTTCTCAAGTTGGCTTCAAAAGCATTCAAGTTTGTCCTAAAAACATTTCAATGCGAATTGTTGCAGGGACTCACAGAACTCGACGTTTGTTGGGAGGCGGCGCAAAAGGTATACGCCCAACGGTGGATCGTGCGCGGGAAAGCATTTTTAATGCGCTGGGCCAGCGTTGTCATGGCCTGAGGGTTATGGACTTATTTTCAGGCACAGGAGCACTGGCCTTGGAGGCCCTAAGCCGCGGGGCCCATTTTGCATTGTTGGTGGACAACAGTGTGGAGTCGGTTCGCTTGTGCAAGCAAAACGTTTCAAACTTAGGGTTTAAGGCTCAGTCAGAAATTTGGCACATGGATGCTTTTTTGGCTTTGTCGCGCTGCAAAATGGAAGGCAAAAGTTTTGAGTGGGTGTTTGCGGATCCACCCTATGCATTCCGAAACTGGGAGGAGTTGTGGCTTAAAATATTGGAAGAAGAAGTCTTATCCCCAGGAGGCAAAATGATATTGGAGAGGAGCAAACGCTGCATTTTGCCTGCCTTGCCGAAGGCTTTTTCTTTGCAAAAAGAGATGAAATTTGGCGACACGGTTGTTTCAATTTTATTGCATTCCGCAAGCTAACCCCCTAGAGGAGCTTTTTTTTATATCCCTATGCACCCTCGAATTGCCCTTTATCCTGGAAGCTTTGATCCTTTCACTTGTGGCCACCTCTCCTTGGTTCAGCGGGCTTTGAAAGTTTTTGACAAGTTGATTGTTGCGGTTGCCATCAACGTGAAGAAAACCCCTCTCTTCACCGTGGAAGAGCGCCTTGAGCTGATCCGCGAAGCCTGTACTCAAGAAGGTGTGGAAGTGGTGGCCTTCGAAGGTTTGCTTGTGGACTATGCGAAAAGCCGCGACGTCGGCGTTGTCCTGCGCGGCCTTCGGGCTGTGAGCGATTTTGAATTTGAATTCCAACTGGCTCATATGAATTGTCACCTGGTGCCGCACATTGAAACGGTGTTTATGATCACGAGCCAGGAAAGCTTCTATATTTCTTCTCAGTCTGTGCGCGAGGTTGCCGCCTTTGGTGGCAATGTGGACGGCCTGGTTCCCCCCAACGTCGCCGCCAAACTGCGAGAGCGGTTTTCAGCTTTGCCTTAGGGCCGTTTTAGGTTGAAGAGCTCTGCTGGAAACCGCTCTAGAGCGTGTCGTCAATAAATTTTAGTCCACATAGCAATGCACCTGACATGGAGTGCAGCGAGGAAGGAGGCGGTATTTTTTACATAGCGTGTGGCAATGCCGCGCCATTCTTTGAGTCGAAGGAAAGTGTTTTCGACAAAATGTCGAAGGGAATAGAGTTGTTTGTCAAGGTGTCGCTGCTCTTTTCGGTGTTTTCTGGGAGGAATGACGAGTTGCATGCCCGCTTCCCTTGCCGCATGAAGCACATACTCTGCGTCATAGGCCTTGTCTGCAATCAACCCGCCTGCGTTTATTCCTTCAATAAGTTTAACAGCTTGCGTACAGTCATGTGTGGCACCATCCGTAACAAATATTCTGAGCGGCATACCATGCGCATCCACGGCCAGGTGTAGCTTTGTGTTGAGCCCCCTTTTGTACGGCCCATGCCTTGGTTGCCGCCGCGTGCTCCGGCTGCGTGCGGGTGGACTTTGACGTGGCTGGCATCAATCATTAACCATTCGAAATCAGGCTCATTTATCAGCGACTCCAGCAGGGTTTCCCAGACACCCTTATCTCGCCACCGGCAAAAACGACGGTGCGTATTCTTCCAGTCACCATAGTCCTGCGGCAAATCCCTCCACGGCGCCCCCGTCCGAAAAATCCAAAACACTGCGTTAATAAATTGGCGGTTGTCGCGCGCATTCCCACCATGCGTCCCCTTCCGTCCAAGCAAACGCGGCTCTAAAACCTCCCAAATCCTATCACTTATGTCATGCCGACGGTGCGTCTCTTTGTTCATTCCTTCATGCTATAAAAAATCTGCCTCTTTGTCAGGATTTATTGACGACACGCTCTAGTCATGAAAGGCAACAACCTTGAGCGTGGATGGTTGAAGCACCAATATGGCGGCTTTTCCAGAGATGTTGGCAACGGCAAACCAGTGGTTTCTGCGGTTTGAGAGGAGTTGTTTAAGCCGTTCAGGTGGGGGTCCAAAACGCTCTTTCATTTGCTCAAAAGAGAACACTTCTATTCCTCGTATTTCATAGTTGGCCAAGCGTTTTTGGGACAATTGTTTTTCCCAAGCTACACGCAAGGCGATGGGGAAAGAATAGGTTTTGGATTCAAGCCAGAAAGGGAAAGCAGCCAGGCTGAGAATTTCATCCCAGTCATTTCGAAGGAGCTGTGTCAAAAACCGACGGGAGACAAGAGCAGCTCCAGAGCGTTGGTTTTCTCCGGAAGGAGGCTTTATGTTTTTTTGCAAGAGAGCAGCGGAAGAGGAGGCAAAGTCCTCATAAAGCGCTTTGGTTTGGGGAGAAAACGCTTCATGGGAATGCCCATGGGCCAAACAAAAGAAGACAAGCATTGATTGAAAAAACATCCATCCCTCCACAAAAAACAGGACAATGTCTTGTCCTTTGAAGTTGTTTAGTCCCCATGAAGGTGCATGGGGGCCTCTGCCAGTTTTTGGTGCAAAGTTGAAGAGAGTAGATACCAAAATTGCACTTCACCGAAAGAGATAATATCACCATCCTTCAAAATGGTTTCACGCCGAAGGCGTGTGCTTGCATTCAGCAGAGTTCCATTGGTTGAGCCCAAATCCGTCAGCGTGCTGCGTCCAAAAGCCGCATTCCAACGAAGCAGCGCATGCCGCTTGGAAACGGAAGGGTGATCCAAAACCAACTCACAATCCGGTTGACGGCCGATATAAAGCATATCTGAACCTTGCAATGGTGGCAAAGTTGCGACTACAAGTTCCTCGAATTGAAAGAGCAGGCTGAGTGCTGCTGTTGAAACTGTTTCTGGGGCCACCATATGTGTCATGGCAATGTTATTGGGCAGTCCCATTTTTTCTGTGTGCCAAGCAGCGTGTATTTCACCGGGCTTTTGGATGAGAGCAAAAGGCCCCAACTGCAAGAGGAACTCCTCGGCAGAGAGCATTTGGGCATAGCTTTTTAGCTCTTTTACAGAAAGCATGTGGACAGACTCATAACGCTTATTTGTTTTTTGCAATACTCTTGGAGGATTTATGACTCAACGTTTTCCTATAACGCCAGCTGGATTACAAAAGCTTAAGGACGAGCTAAAGCAGTTAATTTCTGTTGAGCGTTTGCAGATTAGTCGAGAAATTGAAATAGCTCGTGCGCATGGAGATTTGAAAGAGAATGCTGAATACCATGCTGCGAAAGAAAAGCAAAGCCATATAGAGGGGCGGATTTTGGAGCTCAACCATGTGCTGGCCCATGCTGAGGTGATTGATGTTTCGCAAATTCAACTGGAAGACAGAGTTGTTTTTGGAACAACGGTTGAGCTTTTGGATTTGGAAAACAACCGCAAGTTAAACTATCGCTTGGTAGGTGAAGCAGAAGCAGATTTAAAGAAGCGGTGGATTTCCATTTCATCTCCTGTTGGGAAACAACTCATAGGGAAGAAGGTGGGAGAAGAAGTGAGCGTCCACACCCCGAGCGGTATAAGAGAATATCAAATTTTGTCTGTGGTTATTCAGGATGAAGGCGAGTGAAAAATTTCAACAGCTGCTTTGGGCGCCTTTGCGTTATGCCTGCGCCAACCACTTCGCTCATTTGTCTACAGTCCGCCATTTGGCTGGCCCGCTCCAAGCTGCTTTAGAAGTTGGAAAACAAGAAGCTTTGCCGGCTTTTTTGTTGGATGCGCTGCAAGCGGAATTGGCATGCATAGACTCGCCTTCCACACAGCAACGCAAGGCTTCACTTTTGCGCGTGCTGGATGCGTTGGTTGAGGCCGGCATTGCTTTGCCTGAAGGGATGCCAAGGCCTGTTTTGAAAAAAGGGAGCAACCCACAAAAAGGCAACCTACAAAAAACAGTTGGCTCAAAAAAAGAAGTGAGCCTGCAAAGAGAAGTGGAGAAGGCCGAGCCCCCAAAGGTGACGGCCGCTTCACCTGCTTCCTCCTTGCATTCAAGCCTTTATCCACCTGAGGCGCCATGGAATTTGCCCTTGCAAAGCCTGGCCTGGAAATGCTCTCCCAAGTTGCTTGCGGGGTTGAAGAGGAAGGAGAAGCATACGGTGGGGGACATACTCATTTGTGTGCCCAAAGCCTATGAAGACAGGCGGCACATTTCTAGAATTGCTGAGTTGAAGCCAAACCATTATGCCGTTGTTTTGGCACAGGTGACGCAGGCGGAGCTCATGCGCAGAAGGGGGCAGCGGAGAGGGGCACGTGTCTCCTTTGCGGATGACAGTGGCAAGCTTTGTGCAGTTCATTTCCATGCGGTGCCTTGGCTTTTAGAGAAATACCAGGTGGGGAAGTGGTTTTTGTTATTTGGGCAAGCCCGCCACACATTGGCCGGTTGGGAAATGACGCACCCTGAGGCTGAAAGCGCTGAGCAGCGCACGCATTCCCAAATACATTTTGGCCGTTTTGTCCCCATTTATGTCGGCTTTGAGAAGCACGAGCAACGCATGCTCCGAGAGTTGGTTTCCAAGTTGCTCCACGGCTTTATTTCCCAAATACAAGAGACTTTGACAGAAAGCCTGAAGGCGGAGTTGGGTTTAATGGATTTGAAGGAGGCCTGGAAGCAACTGCATTTTCCGGCTGAAACAGAAACGCTGGAAGCGTTGAATGCGGCGAAAACCCCCATGCACCGGCGCCTGGCGTTTGATGAGCTGTTTTTTTTGCAGTTGGGGTTGGCCATGCGTCGCCAAGGCATTGCCAGGCAAGAAGGCATTGCGTTTAAGGTTTCCTCAGGAGCGAAGGCGAGGATGGAGCAGGCCTTGCCCTTTGTGCTCACTTCCGCTCAAGAGTGCGTTGTGGCTGAAATATGGAAAGACATGCAGCGAAAGACGCCGATGAACCGCCTGCTTCAAGGAGACGTAGGCTCCGGGAAAACGGCTGTGGCCATGCTGGCCTCTGCCACATGTGCCTTAGGTGGCCACCAGGCGGCTGTGATGGCGCCGACGGAGTTGCTGGCCAGACAACATGCGGCCACCTTTGCACCCTATGTAGAGCGCCTTGGAATCCGCATGTGCCTGCTGACGGGCGGCATGGGGCAAGCTGAGAGACGCCCCCTTTTGGAGGGCATTTCAAAGGGGGACATTTCAATAACAATAGGCACGCATGCGCTTCTTCAGGCGGACTTGAAATTCCAAAGCCTCGGTTTGGTTGTGGTGGATGAGCAACACCGCTTTGGTGTGCTTCAACGACACCACCTCGCTCACAAAGGCACGAGGCCGGACGTATTGGTGATGACAGCGACGCCCATACCCAGGACTTTGGCGATGGCCGTCTATGGGGATTTGGAGGTTTCTACCATTGACGCTTTGCCCCCCGGGCGAAAACCCATAAGCACCCGCGTCTTCCTTCCCAGAAAACATGCCCAGGCCCTTAAGCTACTTCAAGAGGAGTTGGACAAGGGCCGCCAAGCCTATGTGGTATTCCCCCTTGTGGAAGAATCCGAAAAAATGGATTTGGCTGACGCCACACAAGGTGCGCAAAAGCTGGAGAGGGAGCTTCGTGGTGCGCGCATAGGCCTTTTGCACGGGCGGTTGAAGCCACAAGAGAAAGAGGAGGTGATGGGGGCATTTCGTCGAGGCCATTTAAATGTATTGGTATCCACCAGCATTGTGGAGGTGGGTGTGGATGTTCCCAATGCAACGCTCATGTTCATTCAGGCGGCGGAGCGTTTTGGCCTCTCCCAGTTGCACCAGTTGCGCGGCAGGATAGGGCGGAGCAACTTGGACTCTTTTTGTTTTTTGATGGTGGGGGGCAGTTTGTCGAAGGATGCGGCCATGCGTTTGAAAACCATGGAGAAGACGCAAGACGGTTTTGTGGTCGCCCAAGCGGATTTGGAGTTGCGTGGCCCCGGGGAGTTTTTAGGCATAAGGCAAAGCGGGGTGCCTGAGCTTCGGGTGGCCAACTTGGCCAGGGATATGGAGTTGTTGGTTCAAGCCAAAGCGAAGGCTTTTCAATTGCTTCAGGAAGATCCTTCTTTGGAGCATCACCCAGAAATAGCGAGGGTGCTCAAAGAGCGCTGGGGGATGCGGTTGCTTTTGGCTCACACAGGCTAGGAGATATGGATATGGGCCGTGGGAAATTTTTAGTTATAGAAGGTTTGGATGGTGCAGGAACAACCACACAGGCAGCGTGTTTGGTAGCTTCTTTGAGGCGACGTGGTCTGGCCGTACACGCAACCTGCGAGCCCTCCAAAGGCCCCATTGGCGCGTTGATCCGACAGGCATTGTCAGGTCGTCTGAGTGTGGATGCGACAGGCAAGGCTTTGTCGCCCAGGAGCTTGGCCTTGCTGTTTGCGGCGGACAGGGAGGATCACCTCGAGGCAGAGGTGCTACCTGCATTGGAGCAGGGCCATTGGGTTATTTCTGACCGTTATTTGCTTTCTTCTTTGGCCTATCAAAGCTTGTCCTCGTCGATGGATTGGATAATGGCGCTCAACCAGCATGCGTTGGTTCCGGATTGCACGGTGTTTTTGAAAATTGAGCCTGAGCTTGCGGCCCAGCGAATGCGCACACGACCCCACGCAGAGCTTTATGAGGCCTTGGAAACACAAAAGAGGGTTGCTGAAAACTATGAATGCGCTATTGCAGTTCGACGGCAAGCTGGGGAGCATATTTTGTGCATGGAAGCAAGCTTGCCAAGAGAAGAGTTGAGTCGGCGCATGGAGAATGCGCTTCATCAATATTTTGGCTTGGAGTGAAGGAAGGTGAAGGCGTGCATTTGCCTATTTTAACAGGGAAGCTGGCGTGGGTTTTCCTTCTGGGGAGCTTCTGTTCTTGGGTTTATGTTGAGTGGTGGCCCTCCCACCAAACGCCTTGGGGCTGTGCTTTTTCTGAGTTAAGGTTAGCGGAAACCCATGTACATTGTGGAGAGGGGGCACCTCTTTTGCCCCATCAACTTTGGTTGCTTGGACAAAAGGCGGATTTAAACCTGGTCAGCCTTAACGAGCTGAAAAATCTTCCAAAAGTTCCCTCCAAAGTGCTTGTGGGTCTTCTAGAAGAAAGAGAGAGAATAGGGGGGTTTTGTGAGTGGGAGGAAGTCGCAAAATTTTCGGGTATTGGACCTGCTCGATTAAAATCCCTCAAAGAGCACCTATTCATTCAGTGCGATACAAAAAAATGATATAGAGGGCCTGTGCTGATTTCCTGCAAGCAGTGCTCAACCACCTATTCTATTGATGATGATCGAGTTGTTTCGGAGGGCATTTCTCTCCAATGCGCTCACTGTGGGCATGTCTTTAAACTGAGCCCTACAGGAGAAGAAGAGGAGGCAGACAGTCAGATGACAACTCCTCCGCTTTTGTTGTCGCAGGAGCTCTCCGCTTTTTCCGACGAGGAGGCAGCATATCCTTCTTCAGGAGCCACACAGCTTTTTGGATTTTCGCCTTCTGAGGGAGTGTTTTCAACCTCTGCGTCACAGCCCTCTCCTTGGGCTGGAGAAGCTGAGCATGCCAAGGAGGCAGCTTTGGATGAGCAGCCTCTTCGAGAAAATTCCCCCAGCGTTTATAAGCAAGAGGCTCATGAGGTTGCCTATTTTGATTTTGGAGCCAATTATTCCCGTGAAGATCCGCTCAGCAGCATCTTCATGCGCGAAATTTCTTCAGCTTCCTCTCAAGAGCTTGCTCCTGAAGCCTCTTCTGTTCCCGAGGCTCCTTTGCAGGTTGTTGCCCCTATACTTCTTCCTTTCGTCGATCAGGCACAACCAGCACCTGCTGATGCACCCCGTTTTATGGAGCAAGCAGATGAGCCTACGCAACGTTTTGTTGCTCAATTAGATGAGCCTACGCAACAGAGTTTTATAGAAGAGCTTCCCCCATGTGTTATAGAGGAGAGTCGCCAGGTTGAAGATGAAGAAACAGATCAACATGAGCCATTCCGACCATCAGCAGAAATTGTGGCGCCAACACAAAAAACGCAGTGGTGGAAAATTTCTCTTGTGGTGCTTGTGGCCGTTCTTCTGAGTATTTTTGCGGTGGCGTGGTGGGTTTTAGGTTATTCGCCGCAGCAAGTGTGGTTTGAAATTCAGCGCTATATTTTGTCGCTGAGAGCTTCCTAGCTTCTATTTCTCATTGCGAGCGATCAAAGCAGACTCAACAGGAAGCAGGCTTGCATAACTGACGAAAAGCTCAGCAGTCAGTTTTGCAGGCTGGCTTCCTTGGCGTGCTCGAATATAGTCGTTGATTCGTTTGCCATGCTGGTTTTTCGTTTGTTTTTTTTCGTTGAGATTCATGGCATAGCGCACCACACCTCGTTGGACGCGGTGGATGACATAGACAGTCCCATCCGCATCCATGGATTCGACAATCCCCACATGCGTCAGCGCAGCGGAAGAGCGTTGCGTTTTAAGCCTATAGGTGTTTCGAAAAAACACCAAATCCCCCGGCACAGGCCAACCTCCTTTGAATATTTTTCCATGTACTTGTGCATAGCGAAACATGGCAGTGACGGCATTGTCTTTAGGCTGTGCTGTTTGCATCAAGTCGATGCCGACTTGCGCATAGAGTGCATTGACAAATCCAGAACAGTCATTGGGATATTTTTTCCCCTGGAGGACAATTTGTTTTTTTCCAAGAGAAGCTTGAGCTGTTTCTACGACTTTTTTTCTGGCCTTTTGTGCCGAAGGCTTCATAGAAGCTTGTTTTTCAGCAGGGGGCATGGCCTCTTGAGCGAATGCTTCTAAGAGAGCAGAATGAGAAGAGGAATGGCTTGTTGCGCACCCTGTCAACATGCCAAAGCCAAGAAATAACCAAAGCGTTTTCATTCAGGAGAATATTCGCTTGATTTTGTTTATAGGTCAAAAACTCAGAAAAAGTGCTAGCACTCTATGCGTGAAAACATTCTATTTAGCTCTGGGTGTTTTGTTGTTGAGCCTTGCTTGTCAATCAACCCCCAAAGCGGACCTCATTGAAACATATCCGGAATACCTTCAAAGCAACTCAGAAGAAGAGTTGACGCTTTTGGAGCAGGAGGGCTTGGCAGAGATTGAATTTAAACAGGCCAAGGAGCTTCACAGCATTCTGGGATATAAGCGTTTTTTAGAAAAATTCCCGAAAGCTCCAGAAGCCAGAACAGCAGCCATTTTGCTGGAAAATTTGCGGTTTGAAAATGCCATGACGGAGGGCAGCTCTCAGGCTTTGCGACGTTTTTTAAGGGAATACCCGGACGGGCCTCACCATGCGGAGGTGGTTGAGCATTTGGCTAAAATAGAGCAGGTGGAGCTTGAGCATTCGGATGACTTGACGCGTTTGGGAGGCGCTGCTCAATTTTATGCGGACAAACCTCTGGGAGCCATAGCGAGCGATCGTTTGGATGAGGTTTATTTTCAGAATGCAAAAACGGCCAGTGACTATTTTAACTACCTTCGCCAATTTCCCGCAGGGAAACACCGGGATGATGCCCGAGTGGCATTGCTTTCTTTGGAGTTGGATTCTCTTGTGGCCTTTGCCAAATGGGAAGAGGCAGAACGTCTCGCCAAACAACCCCTTGCAGATCGCATACCTGAAATAGAGACGCGCTTAAAACAGCTTCGTCAACTCAAAACCTTGCTGGAAAGCAAAAGCCCGGAGTTTCTTCAAACGCAGATGGTTTTTCCATGGCATTCTCCGGAGGAGCTTGAAGCTGCTTTGAAAGCTTCGGATATTTTGTTGAGGGCCGAAACCGTGCAAACCTTGGGTTTTAGGATGGATGCTTCGGTGGTGGATGGCTTGTTGGACATTCTGGGCACTTCAAGAAATGCTTTGGTACGTCAACGCGCTTTTGAAAGCCTTCAGCGTTTTTTCCAGGCATTGCCCAGCAGCCTGGTTAACTACCAAGTTGCCAAGCGAGAGCAACAGCAAACGGTGAAGGAGTTGGAAGGGAATGATGCTTTGAAGTGGGCGATACTTTATGATCTGTCTGGCCAGCCATCCAAAGCGGCTGTTTTATATTCCAAAGCCTATTTGCCGGAGTTGCCGGATCCGATTTTGTTGAGGCGATGGGTGGCGTTGCGCAAGGAGCAGAAACAATATTATTCTGCGGCGGTGGCAGCTCGTCAATTGGCTTGGTGGGTAGAGCGTGCGGTGGAGGATGTGGGGCCCATTCACGAAGCAGAAGTATTTTTCGCAGCCAGAGAGCTTTGTGCTGCCACAAACATGGGGGAGTTTGCCATGGCTTCTCTGGAAGCCCTCTCCAAAGAGGCCACAGAGTTTCCTGAAGATCTCCTTGTTTTTTTGAAAAAAGCTCAAAACAGTTTGCGCCTGGCGCAAGCAAGGCTTCAGGATGCGGAGTTGGCTTTGTTTGAGCAGATGCCGTTGGCCAAAAGATGCAAAGAGAATGGCTTGCCCTGGTCCATTAAAACCAAGGTGCAAGAGAGAAAAATGGCTTTTGAAAAACTGGCCAAGCAAAAGCCTGAGGCGGCAAAGCTTCTCATTCAACGGGTGATGAGTGTGGATCCGTTGATAGAGCTGCGAGCAGAGCTGCAAGGTTTGCAAGCCAGCCTCAACCAAAAAACAGATGAGTCAAAAAAACGGTGATGCCCAGGCTGAAGACGTCTGCACTCATGCATGCCAATACGGCATGGCGCGTTTTTATGATATGTACGGCGCCAAAATAAACGGCCAACACATAGAAGGTGGTTTCAGAGCTGCCGTTGATGAGGGAGACCATATAGCCGACGAGGGAGTCCGGTCCATGGTGCTCCATGGTTTCCACCATAATGGCCATGGCTCCGGAGGCAGACAGTGGGCGCGTGAAGGCCATGGGCAAAGCTTCTGCCGGCAGCCCAACCAGGCTTGTCCACGGCCCGACGGCGCCAATGAGAAAGTCGAGCGCTCCTGAAGCGCGAAACATTCCAACGGCGACGAGAATGGCAACCAAATAGGGGATGAGAGAGACGGCCAGCTGAAAACCTTCTTTGGCAGAAGCGATGAAGGCACCATAGACATTCACCCGCCTTGAAAACCCCAGGCAGACAATGGAGAGCATTAACAAAGGCAAAAGCCAGCTGGACAAATAGGGGCGCAAATATTCTATGGCACCCGGCTTTGCATGGCATTCACCATGGACACAGGCTTCTCCATCTGCGCAGGCAAGCGCGCATGTGGAAGGGTTGGGTATTTGGCAAATGCCGCTGACACAAACTGTGCCCGCAACGCAGTTGCTGTTGTTGGAGCAATGGGCGCCCGCCTTTGCTTCCACATTCCCCAGAGAAAGCATGAATGCCGACGCAACAGCGATAGAGATGGCGAGCACAAACCAAGTGCGCCAGCTGGCCGGCTGGCTGTCTTTCAATATCAGCTCCGGCAAAGGAGGCGGAGGCTTCATTTCCGAGGAAGCTGTTTCTGCAGAAGCTGTTTCCGAGGAAGTGGTGTGTTTTTTTTCAGAAAACAGAGGGAGGCGCTCAATGAGTTTGCACAAAGCGACAGCCACAAGGGTGGCAATAAAAGTACCTATGAGGGAGGGGAGGATGATGCCCCCGGCATCCTTGGAGTTGAGGGCAGAGCGTATGGCGACGACACCCAGGGGGAGAAGGGCAAGTCCCGAAGTATTGATGACCAGGAAGAGTACCATGGAGTTGGTGGCAACTCCCTGGTGTTTGTTGAGGGTATTAAGCTCATGCATGGCCTTAAGGCCAAAAGGCGTAGCCGCATTGCCCAGGCCCAAAATATTGGTAGAAAAATTCATCACCATGGCAGAGAGGGCAGGGTGGTTTGCTGGAATTTCCGGAAACAACCTCTTGGTGAGGGGCGTGAGCCAACGCACCAGGCTGGCGAGCACTCCGGACTCGCGAAGCACCCCCATGAAGCCCAGCCACAAAGTCATCTGCCCCGCCAACCCCAAGGCCAACTCTACGGCTTTTTTTGCAGAGACGATGCTGGCACTTGTGAGCTCAGGCATTCTCCCATTGAAGGATGCAATGAGGATGGAGCCGACAATTAAAACAAAGAAAACAACATTCATTCAGAAGCCTCTAGACCGGTTTCAATGGATGCAAGCTAAAGCTCGCCTCATCTGAACGCAAACGGCGTCTCTCGCCACGCTCACTTCAACCCTCGTTCGATCTAGGCTTTCTTGGATGTACTTGCTATATTTTTTGCCAAACGATGAAGCCCTGTCGCTTCTCCTTAACTGTCGCTTCTCTTCAGGCACAAGCGCCCACGTTAAATGTCCTCGTCCTCATTCCTGGCCTGGGGCGGGTTTTGGGGATTTTTGCTTCTTTTTGGCTCCCTGCCGAGCTCTTCCAGCGGAGACAAGCACTTCAACCTGACGCGGCTTTGCTCTAGGTGGACAGAGCAAATGCACACGGTGCAACGCATGCCCACCTGCAGAATGCGCCGGTTGGGGAGCCGCAAGCAATGGTTTTTCTCGTCAAAAAACGCCTGCTTGCCAAATTGTTTCATGGGGATGAGGCCTTCTGTCCAAAGCCCTTCCAGCTCCAGAAAACAGCCTACCCTTGCAAAGCCTACAACGGTGGCTTGAAAAACTTCCCCGAGGTGTTTTTCCGCCAAATAAGCACCGCCTCGGGCAACCACCTCGCGCTCCAGCTGTATGGCCAAGCGCTCTCTCTCCAGGCAATGCGTTGCCAGCCAGGCCAAGGTTGTTGTGTCAGCGGGCAAAAGCGTGTTTGCCCAGTGGGCCTTGAGCACACGGTGCACCCATAAATCCGGGTAGCGGCGGATGGGTGAGGTGAAATGCAAATAGGCCAAGGAGGCCAACCCATAGTGCCCTTCGTTTTTCTCGGAATAAACGGCCTGCTTCATTGCGCGAAGCAGCAATTGCCCGAAAAAACGCTCTTCAGGTTTGCCATGCACCAAACTCAACAGGCGGTTAAAGGCGTGCGGGCTGGGCTTGCCCATGGAAAGGCCCATAAATTTTGCCACATTTGAGAGAATGAGGAGCTTTTTTTCGTCAGGAGTGCCGTGGCAACGAAAAAGCACCGGCAATGCCCGTCGAGTGGCATAGCGCGCCACAGCCTCGTTGGCACACACCATAAACAACTCCACGAGGCCATGGCTTTCTTTGGGGAAGCACAAGCGCACTCCCTGGGGCTCGCCTTGTGCGTCATATTCCAAACGTCGCCCGGCGAGTTGCACCTCTAAAACCCCTCGTTGGGTGCGCAAAGCGCGCAAGCGCGAGGCCAGTGTGCGCGCATTTTCCAGCATGGGGAGAAAGGGGAGAAGTTGTTGTGAGGGGTTTCCATCAAAAAACGCCTGCACTGCCTCATAAGTCAGCCTGGCTGCGCTTTGGATGACGGCAGGGTAAATTTCTGTATCCAAAAAGCGCCCCTGCGCATCCAACACCATTTCTACCACGAGACAAAGCTTTTCCTCCCCGGGCAACAAGGAGCAAATGTGGTTTGAAAGGCGCTCTGGAAACATCGGCAAAACGCGGAATGTCAAATACACCGAGGTTGCTCTTTGCAGCGCGCACTCGTCCAGTGCGCTGCCCTCGGGCACATAGTGGGTTAAATCTGAAATGGCTACCCAGAGGCGAAAACCTTCACCTCTCTTTTCTATATAAACCGCATCGTCAAAGTCTTTGGCATCTTCATCATCAATGGTGACAAAGGGGAGCGCGCGTAGATCTCTGCGCAAAGGCTCATTCCGCTCCTTGGACGACAGACGCAAGGGAATTTTGGAAACTTGCTCAAGGACTTCCTCGGGAAAATCCAAGGAAAACCCTGAAGCACTCACCAACTCAGACACAATGGACTGAAAACGAGGCGAAATAAGCTCTTGTTCGTGCACAAAAAACCTGCTGCTTAGCTAGGTAGGACTGTTACATGCAAACGGAGACTGCGCTCAAACTGTTGGGGGCTGGCAATTTTTGACAAGAAGAAATCCAACTCAATAACACCGGGCATGCGAGGGAGGAAGAAAAACTCTTTTTGCACCTGCACCTCCTGCGTATTGTGAGGCCGGGAAACCACTTCTCTTAGGCCCAGGCGTTTGGCCGCGGCAATGTCCACCGTCCAAATATAGCGGGGGACTTCAGTTAAGCATACCAACAAGGCTTGATGTCCTTCAAGCAGCACGCTGGGCGTTTCTTCCAGGTGGTTAATGGTATAAATGTCCAAACCTTCCCGGGACAAAGCCCTCAAGGTTGGCGCACGCAACTCATAGCTTTCTGTTAAAATTCTCCCGCTCCAGCCGGTTTCTTTTTCGATGACGCCTGTTACGTGCAATGTCTGCCCGACACAACGCCTTAGGTCGCTGGCAGCTTTCCCCTCCATTTTCAGGGAGACTTGCTGCCATGTCCCCTGGCCTCCCAATACGAGGTTATGATCCTCACCAGAAAGCTCCAATATTCCACGGACTGAAGCAAAGCCCCGCATGCCCGCTCCCATGCCTGGCGTTGTTATTTGCTGAAGCTCCCCCGGAGACAAAAATTGCAGTTTGGGCGGCTCTGGCGCCACGGGGGCTGGCTCAGCCTCAGGCTCCGTGGACTTTGCGGAATATTTGCGCACATCAATGCTGCCGCCATAGTTGTGCGTCTTTCGAATGAGGCCGCTGACAGAAACCCAGTGCTGTGAATAGGCAGGCAGCACCTCTTGATCCGGCCCTTGCAGCAAAAAATATAACTCCCGGCGATCTCTGCCCATGACTTCTAAATAGGGGAAACCCATGTGGAGCAGCAATTTCCCCTTCATAGAGCCCTCTCCCGCTACGCCTCGGCCTGAGCCCACCGTCAACACTTGCTCCATAGCTCGCCTGTTTAAAGCCCCCATGAGCGTTGGCAACTCACTCAACTTGGGCGAAGGCTTGTCCGGGGGTGGGCCAAAAAACATGGCCCAGTTGACACTCTCCTGCACCTCATGAGGGCCAAGGTTTTCTGCGCGAGTGTCCATGCCCCCCTCAACAGCCATGCCTTCTTCCCCGGGGACTTTGGCCTGCCAGGAAGACTTTTTAAGAAGGGGGCTTGGCTTATGAGAAAGAGGGCCTTTGGATTTTTTTCCCAAAACAGGCTTTGCCAAAACAGGCTTTGCCACAACAGGCTTTGCCACAGCGGGTTTGGCCACAACAGGTTTCGCCAAAACAGGTTTTGCCACAGAGGGCTTTGCCACAACAGGTTTTGGCTTCAAAACCTTCGGGCTTGGCTTTGGGCTTGGCTTTGGGCTTTGAGCCAAAACGGTTTTGGGCTTTGGCTGGGTGGTTTTTGAGGAGGCGTTAAAAGCTTTTTTTGCCGCCGTCTGTTTGGGGGGAACAGGTTTTGGTTTTTTGGAAACAGGCTTAGCCGCAGAAACAGGCTTGGCAGGTTTTGCTTTGGGAGGTGAAAAAGCCCGTGTCTTCTTTTTCAAAGAGGGGTTTGGAGCGGAAGTTTTCTTATTTCCACCTATTTTTGAGGAACTCTTGGAGGGACTCGCCTTTTTTGGGGGGGAAACCTTGAGAGTCTTGTTCTTTTTTGAAGAGGCGGACTTGGCTGCAGGCTTAACCTTCTTGCTGGCCACGCTTTCTCCTTCGTCAATGAAAGCCGCTATATATTATTGAGGGTTTGCTTCTCAATTTTTCTCCTCGTAACGAGAGGAAGGCTTTGTGTCAACCCAAACATCCATTTTAAAAGTTTTGGGGTTTTCGCCCCAAATGAGCGCGCCACTTCCTTCACAAAACAACGTGAAAGTCAAACATGAAGCTTGGCCATGGGACGAATTTTGGGCGCAAGCTTAAAACAGGCCAAAGCAGGAGCTTTAGCGCGAGAGGCACCCCAGCATGGACGGTGGAGATGAATTCTCACGCAAAGCTTGCAAATGAGCACGCAAGCCTGCACATGAATATGTTATGGCAAACGCAATAACGCCTATGAATGCAGCCAACACGGTTTCCTCTGCTTTGCAACTCCTCGAAAAATATGCCCAAGCTGAACTTTCGACGAGGTGGGGCCCTTTTTCCATTGTGGTTTTTCGAGAAAAGCTAACAGAAGTTGAGCATTTGGCTTTGGTACGCGGGAATATATGGGGTGTTGAAAACCTGGTGACGAGGCTGCACTCTGAATGTTTGACGAGTGAAGTATTAGGGAGTTTGCGTTGTGATTGCAAAGCTCAGCTGGATTGGGCGATGGATTATATTGCGCAGAGGAACCAGGGTATACTCATTTATTTGCGCCAAGAGGGCAGAGGCATAGGGCTGGGCAACAAAATAAAGGCCTATGCTTTGCAGCAGCAGTCCGGTTTGGACACCGTAGATGCCAATTTGCATTTGGGCTTTCCGGATGACATGCGTAGTTATGAAATGGCGGTTGAAATTTTAAGGTATTTTGGGGTGCTTTCTGTGGCACTCATTACGAACAACCCCCAAAAGTTGGCGGGACTGAAGGAGGGGGGCATCCGCATTGAAGAGCGCATTTCCTCACCCATTGAGTTTACGCCGGCCAACCGGGAATACCTCAAAACCAAGAGAGACCGCTCTGGCCACCTCATTCAGGTGGATGAAGAGTTGATCCACAACAGCAAGGCCTCTTAACACAGCATAAAAAAATTATTTTTAAATACCCGCGCCCTGCAGGGGGGCGAAAAAAACTTTCACCGGAAGGGTGGCAAATTGCTAGGGTGCGCCCCTATGGAACTGAACAAAACCCGGTGCGTGCTGGATGCCCAACACCTCCCCAAAACCTGGTATGAAATACGTGCGGACTTGCCCGCCCCGGCCCCTGGCCTGCTCCACCCTGGCACCCTCAAACCCTTAGGTGTGGAGGAACTCTCCCAGGTGTTTTCCCCAAGCCTCGCCCAACAAGAGTTGGCCACGGAGCGCGAGGTGGAAATACCCGAGCCTGTGCGCCAACTCTATGCGTTGTGGCGCCCCACGCCGCTGGTGCGCGCGCGACGCTTGGAGGCCGCACTGGATACCCCCGCCCGCATGTATTTTAAGGCCGAAAGCTTGAGCCCCACCGGCAGCCACAAAACCAACTCCGGCCTCGCCCAGGCTTTTTATGCCAAACAGGACGGCATAAAACGGATTACGACGGAGACGGGCGGGGGGCAGTGGGGCACCTCCCTGGCCTATGGCGGTGCACAGTTTGGCGTGGAGGTGGACATTTTTATGGTGCGCGTCTCCTATAGGCAAAAACCCTATAGGCGCGGCCAAATGGAAATGTATGGCGCGCGCTGCGTACCCTCACCCTCGGAAACGACGGAGGCCGGAAGGGCCATACTCCTCCAAAACCCCCACCACCCCGGCAGCCTCGGCTGTGCCGTTTCCGAGGCCCTGGAGGTGGCTGCCAAGGATAACAAGGCGCGCTATTGCCTGGGCTCTGTCCTCAACCACGTTATTTTGCACCAAAGCATTATGGGCCAGGAGGCGCTGGTGCAGATGGAAATGATGGACGACTACCCGGACATTGTGGTGGGCTGCGCGGGGGGAGGCTCCAACTTTTCGGGCATTGCCTTTCCATTTTTGGGCAAGGCCTTGCGCGAAAAAAAGGCGACGCGCTTTGTGGCCGTGGAGCCTGTGGCTTGCCCCAGCCTGACGCGTGGCGCCTATGCCTATGACTTTGGCGATGTGGCCGGCATGACGCCGCTGCTGAAAATGCATACGCTGGGCTCCACCTTTACGCCGCCCAGCTTCCACGCGGGCGGTTTGCGCTACCACGGCATGGCGCCGCTGCTCAGCCATGTTTATGCGCTGGGCCTGGTGGAGGCTGTTGCGGTACCCCAAATACCCTGCCTTGAGGCCGGCCTCCTCTTCGCCCGCACCGAGGGCATTGTCCCCGCCCCCGAGTCCTGCCACGCTATACGTACCGCCATGGATGAGGCCCTCATTTGCAAACAAGAGGGCAAGGCCAAAACCATTCTCTTCAACTTGTCCGGCCACGGCCATTTTGACATGCAAGTATATATGGATTTTTTGGAGGGCAAACTGCAAGACGAGGCCCTGGATGAAATACACCTCAAGGAGGCCATGGGCAAACTCCCTACAGGAGGCTAAGTTTTTTCTCCCTTTGTTTTTTCCCTCCGGGGGGGAGTGGGTCTGTGGCCCAGCTCATTTCTCTTTTATTGGGAGGAGACGTTTATGGCCTGGTTGTTGGCGGCATTTTGGGCGCTAAGCTTTAAAACACCATTGGCATCCAGCTCAAATCGAATTCTAATTTTGACAGTTCCGGCTTTTCCTGGGGGAATTCCGGCGAAAGAATATTCACCTATTTTCTCGCTTTCGCTGGACAGGGTGGTTCCCTGGAAAAGCCGCAAAGTCAGCTCTGTTTGAGAATCAAAGCTGGTGGTGGCGATGACTTCTTTTATTTTGGGCAGCTGCGCGGAGCGCGGAATGACGACGTGGAGGGAGCCATCGGCTTTTTCAAAACCAATGTCCAGTGAAGTCAAATTGCTTAGCTGAAAATGGACTTCAGAATTTTCCCTAAGCGCATAGCCCAACATGGCTGCTCCCATGGCGGACTGGTTTGTGGCAGGCTCTGCAAGTTGCAGTGGCAACTGAAGGCGTTTGCTCAAAAGCGCCTGAAAAGCAGGCATGCGAGCTTGGCCCCCAGCGAGAATGGTGCGGCTGATTTTTTGTGTGTCCGCATGCGTTTCTTTCAGCAGGCGCTCAACCAGTTGGATGGCGCGCTCAAGCAAAGGCGTCGCCAGCTCTTCCAGCATTTCCTTGCTGAGGCGAAAATTTAAATCCACGGGAAGCAGGCGATCATCAATGGAAATGAAGGGAATGTTGAAGTTCATTTCTGGTTGAACATCCAACTCTTTTTTTGAAATGTCAGAGAGGTTATAAATCCGCTGCATGGCAAGCGGTTGTTGCGAGAGGTTGATGCCGGTTTGGGAATAGAAAAGGTTCATCGCATAATTGGCAATGGCTTTGTTAAAATTGTTTCCTCCCAAATAGTGATCTGCCTTGCATGCGACAATTTCCATTTTGTCGCCGTGAATTTCGATAAGAGCTGTCTCAAAAGCCGTGCCGCCAAAGTCACAAACCAGCAAAAGCTCCGGGGCTCCTCCCGGGGTTTTGGAGGCCAGGGCAATGCTCAGAGGGTTATTCAGAAGTTGTGTACAATGGATTCCGGCAAGCTGCATGGCTTCAATGAGTGCTTGGCGTTGGAGGTGAGAAAAATCCGATGGCACAACGGCAACAGCGTGCAAGGGTTGATCTGGAGGGAGCTTATTGAAAAGCCCTTGTTTAAAATGCAGGAGGACTTTGGAGAGGATTTGCGTGGGCGTCAGCTCTTCATTGGCCAAACGCAACAGGAGCCCGTTGGGGGTTTGGTGGATACCAAAGCGAATGGGGCTATAGTTGCGCAGAAACTCCACAGGGAGCAACTTGCGGCCGAGCAGGTGGTGATAGTGAGACACCGTCAGCGCCGGTCTCAAGAAGAGCCTTTGTTGAGCTGCCTCCCCCAAAAACTCCTGTCCCCGCTCATCCACCCCATAGGCGTTGGCACAAAGCTCCCCCTGTTTCTGGAAGCTCCACTCATGTCCGACGAGCTGCGCAGAAAACGCCACAATTTTTGTCGAGCCTATGTCAATGCCGATAATGGGGGTTGAGTCCACGCGCTAAATCCAAGTGTCCTGTCCTAAAGCCCTTATTCTCATGGAAAGAGAGAAGTCTCCCATAGAAAGAAGAAAAGTCTCCTACAAAAAGAATAGAAGCCTATACCTTTTCAATAAATATAAGGAAATGTGTGCCTGCAGTACAGCTCTAATGGTTTTGGCTTGTTTTTTTCTTTAAACTAAGCATAATCAGGCGTTTGGTTGATGCTTATTTGTTTTAGGCATTTTGAGGTTTTGTGGTTTTTACGCTTAATATCCGAAGGTTTAGCCTAAGCTACTTTGGGAAGGCGATGTAAACATGAAAGATGGACAACTTCTGCATTTCTTTTGCGGCAAGGGGGGTTCAAGCAAGACTTTGTTATCATCGGCTTTTGCCTTAGGTGCTGCAGCGGAGCAGAAATGTCTCCTTGTTTCTTGGGAGAGCAGGGGGAGTTTATCGGAGCTTCTTCAGGTGAAGCTTTCGCAGCAGCCGAAGAAATTGGAAATAAAAAAGGGGGGGGTGGTTTTTTATGCAGCGGAGTGTGATCGCACAAAGCTTGCAGAAAAGTGGGGGAGCAGCTGGAAGGTTTCTTTAGAGAAGCATATGGCAAAAGCGGGGGTGTTGACGAAAGATGAAGTTTTGAAGCTTGTGACGCCGACCATTGAGTCTCTGAAGGATGTTGCGGGTTTATTGTGGTTATGGGAGCTTTTAAGCAACCAACGTTTTGAGAAGGTTGTTGTGGATGGCCCTTCTGTGGGCTCTGTTTTGCGGTTGCTTGGAGCGGTTCCACGTTTACGTACTTATTTGTCTTTGTTGAGGAATGAGAAAGCTTCAAAGGCTTCCAAGACGGGGGTGAAGCAGCCATTTCCCCTGGGAGAGTGGGTAGAGCTTTGCGAGAAGCTTTCTGCGTGGATGAAGGATCCGGAGCATTTTGCGTGGCATGTTGTGGCGTTGGCTGAGCCTTTGGCTGAGGCGCAAACGAAGACTTTGCTGACGGAGCTCAAGTCACAAGGCATGGTGCCGGCGGAAATTTTGGTTGCGCAGGTTGAAGCGAAGGATGAGGGCCCCGTCGTATTTGCTCGCCGTGGCCTGCAGGCGCCTTCCGTCCGAAAATATGGCAGCTGGTGCTCTCAAGTTTCTCTGGTGAAGCGTCGCATGCAAGCCCCCACAGGTTTGGAAGAGCTTTTGGCCTTTATGAAGAGTTGGGAGAAGGCGAGTGAGACGAAGGCTTTGGCTTTTGCTGCGCATGAAGGTCCTCCCCCGCTGGTGAAGACGCCTTCGATGCCGGACATTGCTGCGCCGCCTTTGCCTCCGACGCGGTTTTTATTTTTTGGGGGCCCAGGAGGTGGCGGAAAAAGCACATGCGCCGTAGCCGCGGCTGTGGCTTTAACTGAAAAAGAGGGCCCCGTACTTCTTCTGTCCACGGATGCAGTGCACTCTCTTTCGGATGTTTTGCAAAACCGGTTGATGGAGGCAGAGTCCCAAGTGCGAGGGACGAAGGGTTTATATGCTCGGGAGTTGGATGCACAGGTGTGGTTGAATGGTTTGAAGAAGCGTCTTCGAGAGAAGTTGAGTTGGGCGTGGACGGCAGATGCTGTTGGGGGTGTGGATTTGGGTTGGGCGAAGGAGCTTATAAAAAACCTTGTGGAGTTGGGTCCGCCTGAGCTTGAGGATTTTGCCATCATCCAAGTGCTTACGGATGCTTTAATACAAGAGCGTTTTAAGCGTGTGGTGGTGGATTTGCCCGATGATCTCACAGCCTTTCGGTTTTTGGATGCGATAGGCCCCCTTCGTTTATGGCTACAAGGTTTAAGGGGTGCATTTTCTAAAAACCGGAACAAAGGTTTTTCTGGGCTATTGGAAGAGGTGGCTTCTTGGGAGCAGCGGCTTGTGCGTTTTGAAGCGGCATTGTCCAACCCGGCAGAGTCGCGGTTTATTCTGGTTGGGCGAGCGGAAGCCTCTGTGGTGCCGGCGTTTCAGCGTTCCATTGCATTTTTGAAGACACACAAGCTGCCGTTGGAGCGAGTTATTTTAAACCGTGTTTTGCCAAAGTCCACCTGTGCATTGACGGAAGAGCGGCGGGGGCAGGAGTTGGAGGTTGCCAAGCTGATGGAGAAGAAGTTGCATGTGCCGTTGACGGTTGCGCCTGCGCTTGGGCGTTTTCCGGCAGGCCTTCGAGAGCTCAAAGCGTTTCGCACGGCTTGGTATGCTTTGTCTATAGCGCCACGCAGCAAAGCGGCTTAAGGGGGGGTTGAACCAATGCCCATAAAAATGACATATGCTTTAGATTTTGAGCGCCCGTTGATTGAGCTTGAGAACAAGATAGAGGAGCTCAAAGTTTTAAGCGAGACAGGAGCGACCCATTTCAACTCAGAAATTCTTCGTTTGGAGAAACAAGCGAAGAAGCTTCAGGCGAAGGTTTTTGGTGGGTTGACACGTTGGCAGGTTGTTCAACTTTCCAGGCACAGCGCGCGTCCTTATTTTTTGGACTACTTGCATTATTTATTTAAAGACTTTTGTGAGTTGTCTGGAGATCGCTGTTTTGCGGATGACATGGCCATTGTGGGAGGGCTTGCGAAATTTGAAGGGCAACCTGTTGTGGTTATTGGCCACCAGAAGGGGCGGAACACCAAAGAAAACATGGCGCGGAATTTTGGCATGCCCAGGCCTGAAGGCTATCGCAAGGCGCGGCGGTTGATGGAGCTTGCTGCGCGGTTTTCTCGTCCTGTTTTTACGTTTATTGATACGCCTGGGGCCTATCCAGGCATGGGTGCGGAGGAGCGAGGGCAAGCAGAAGCGATTGCGGTTAATTTGGAATATATGGCTGCATTGCCGGTGCCCATTATTGCGACGGTGATTGGAGAAGGGGGCTCAGGAGGTGCTTTAGCGATTGGTGTGGCGAACCGGGTGTTGATGCTTGAGCACAGCGTTTATTCTGTGATCAGCCCGGAGGCCTGCAGCTCCATTCTTTATCGTGATGCGACGAAAGCGCCCAAGGCAGCCGAAGCTTTGAAGTTGACGGCGAAGGACATTTTTCAATTTAGAGTGATTAATGAGGTGGTGGCTGAACCTGTGGGTGGTGCACACCGTGACAAGGCGAAAGCGGCTGAATTGCTTGGCAAAGCGCTGAAGAAACACCATCAACAGCTCGCCAAAATGACGCCAAAACAACTCATCGCAGATCGCTATGAACGGTTTCGGGCGATGGGGGTTTTTTCTGTGTCATGAAGAAGCCTGCTTTCATTGTTGCATTGGATGGGCCCTCTGGGGCAGGCAAGTCAACGCTGGCCAGAGAGCTTGCAAGGCGTCTGGATTTTCTTTGGATAGACACGGGGGCCATTTACCGTTGTTTTGGCCTAGCCGTATTGCGAGCACATGGAGGGGTAGGGGCTCAACGCGAAAACATTTTGAACCTTTTATCAAAGCTGAACATTTGTTTTCAACAGGAAGGCAGTCGTATTTTCTTAAATGAAGAAGATGTGACGCAAGCCATTCGAAGGCCTGAAGTATCTTTGTTGACGAGTGAGTTGTCTGCTTGGCCTGAAGTTCGCGCTGCTTTATTGGAATACCAGAGGGCCTTGGCGTTGGCAGCCCCCAGAGGGGTTATTTTGGATGGTCGGGACATTGGGACGGTGGTTTTTCCGGAGGCGGATTTAAAATTTTTTATTACGGCAATTCCTCGAGAGCGTGCTCGACGTCGCCAAGAGGAATTGGCGGCTCAAGGAATTTTCAAAACTTTTGATGAAGTTTTTTTGGAACAGGATAAGAGAGATTTGGCTGACAGTCAGCGCAAGCTTGCTCCGCTGAAGCAAGCTGAAGATGCTTTGTTGGTTGATACAAGCGATCAAAGTTTCCAACAAGTAGTTGATGGATTGGAGCTTGAAATCAGCCATTATTGGAAAGACAGCTCCGGGAGAGGTTTCTAATTCTACATTTGTGTTAGTTATTGGCAGGTAGAGAGGTAGAGAAAATGTCGTTTCAGGCTGACGAACATACAGGACACTGCCTGGGAAAATACGAGTTGCTCTGTCGCATGGCCGTTGGTGGAATGGCCGAAATATTTCTGGGTTTTGCAAGGGCAGGGGTGTGGGCGGGGAAGGCGGTTGTTTTAAAGCGCATGCTCACAGAATATGAGGATGATACGGAGGCCTTGGAGCTTTTGCTGCATGAGGCGAAGCTGATGGCGGGCCTCAACCATCCAAATGCGGCACGGGTGTTGGATTTAGAAGTAACGGAAGGGGACATATGTTTGGTGATGGAGTTTATTCCGGGTTTAAATTTGGAAGAGCTCGTGGAGCATTTTCAAGAGCCCTTGCCGCTGGGGCTGACGCTTTCTGTTATTCGCGGCGCGGCTTTGGGTTTAAACCATGCCCACAACTATTGTGGAGAAAAAGGGCAAGCTGCGCCGATCATCCACAGGGATGTGACGCCCAGAAACATTATGTTGAGTTTTGATGGTCGAAGCCGTGTTCTTGATTTTGGCATTGCTCGAGTTGTAGGGGCGAACCGCAGAACAACGGCGGGAATGGTGCGTGGAACTTCTGCCTATATGTCGCCAGAGCAAGCGACAGATCAGCCTCTTGACATTCGAACAGATATTTTTTCGTTGGGTGTTGTTTTCCATGAGCTTTTAAGTGGTGAGCGTTTGTTTGCGCGTGGGAAACCCATGCAAGACATGATGGCTGTTTTCCAGGGGGCCATTTCTTTGCCTTCGCAAACCAATAGAAAGCTTCCCCGCAGCATTGACAATGTGGTGCTTCGGATGTTGGAGCGCTCTTTAGATAAACGCTTTCAAACCATGGGAGGCTTCGTAGAAGAGTTAGACAAAGAGTTTTCGACGGTTGTCTGGACAGAAGTGGAGTGTTTGCAGTTTATACAAAAGCATTTTTCAACCTTAAGAGCTGAGATTGAGAGCATGCTTTCGAGGATTGATGTTTCTATTGAGCCTTCTACGCTCATCCAACGTCGTCCTTTTGAAGATGCTCAAACAGTGATTGATAGCCGCTCTTCCAACAAAGCAAAACCAGAGCTTGTGTCTGATTCCACGTCTAAAGGAGCGCATTGGGCGCCGGAAGCTCTGCCCCTCACACCACATGCTTCATTTTCAGATAAAGAATATGATCAAGAGTGCACGGCCTTGGTTGACAGCCAGGGGCAGCCCTTGGTTTTCCCAGAAAAAATAGACAATGCGCTTGCTTTGGCTTCTTCATCCGCCCAAGTGGCGCTTCAGGATGAGCTTGCCAAGAAGGAAGAGCAAAAGCGGCCTTCTCAGCCTCTTTCGCTGATCGTACACGAGAAGGAAAACAAGGTGGATGCAGGGCTGCGGGATAATGCGGCATCCACGGAAGCGTCTACCGATGAGTTGCTGAAGTTTCCAAGAAAAGAAGGCGTGTTTTCTCTTCGTTGGCTTGTCCTGGGAATTATTCTCATGGGTTTGTCTCTGCTTATGGCCCTGGGCATTGGTTGGTGGTTGGGAAACAGAAGTTATCTTAAGCTTATTGCTGAGGGCAGGGAACCGGAGTTGGTGTTGGATTTTCAAGACGAGAAGCAACTCCATGAAAATTCGACTCCACCTGGCTCGAAACCGTCGATTTAAACTCAAGCCACGCCATTCACTTCAACCTCCTGTCATGCCTATAGGCGAAATAAAAAATTTGAGGCAAAACAGTGAATGAAAGCAACATGCATATAATAATGCCTCCCACAATCATAATGGCGAGTGGTTTTTGAATTTCTGAGCCCATGCCTTGAGACAAAGCCGCAGGCAGAGCCCATGAGAGCAATCATCAACACAGGCCTCACTCTTTGCTGCACGGCCTCATAAAATAATGAAACCAATGCCGGCGGATATGCCAAAAACAGTGCCCGTAACCCACAATGATATAAATCCGCCAATAAGAGCATAGGGCATGGCGCTGGCGGCGATTAAAGTGTCTTTCAGGTTTCCGAAATTCAGATACTAAATCCAACACCCACATAACGACTGCTGCCTTCGCGGTATATAAATGTTGGGCCGGTGATGAATTGAATGTCGGAGATTTCTTTCAATGGAACATATTTATCATCCATTAGCCTTTCCTCCAATGGCCATTTCAATGACAGCTTGCGCATCAGCCATGGAGACGGCATATTGAGCCATGCGGGACTCTTCGAGTTTTATTTGCAATTCAGGAAGCCCTATGCTTCGAAAGATATTGACGTCTTCAACGCCTCGCACGCCAAAAATTGTCGTGGCGGTTTGAGTTGCAAGCTCTTCCAGCTGATGAAGGTTTTCTCCAAATATTTTAATGACAAGAGAGCTTTTAACTCCGGCAACATATTCTTCAACGTTGTCTTGAATTGGCTGACTAAAGCCAAAGACGATTCCAGGATAAATTTCCAAAGCCTCTTTCATTTCGTCAAGCAGGTTGTCTTTTTTTATTTTTTGCATCACTTGATGTTTATAGCTTTCTACCAGCCGAGAGAAAAACTCCATTTGTTTTTCTAAAGTTTTTTGATATGATCGATATAAATAATTTCATGAATTGATTTTCGCAGCTCCACTTTTAAATGGCGAAGCAGCTCTTCAAATTCTTGAATTGCAATTTCTTTTGAAATTTTTTCTCGATGAATGAGTTTCCCTCTTTTTCCTGAGAGCTCAATCCATTGACTGAGCTCTATGCTGAATTGTGTGTTTCTGGCAAAAGAACCAAACAAGGGGGGGATCATTTCTTTTTTTCCTCCACGTTGTTTTTGGGTGCTCCATAAATGGATGTCGCTGATAGAAAATTGAGGATTGCTCCACAATTTGGCTTGCGTTATTTCTGCATCGACCAGAGCAATGTTCATGTGCTCAGCAATGAGTTGCAGGTTTTGTTTTAAAAAGAGGGCTTCAATTTCATCGGGCTCAAGTGTCAATTTTTGTGTTTTTGTGGCTCTTTCGCCCAAGCCACATGGAGCAACAAAACCTTAAATATTAACACTATATATTTTTTCATTTTTTATCCGTCAAAACATATCATCAGCTCTAGATCAAAACGGTGAGTTGAATTTTTAGGGGACTGCTGTTCATGCGTTTTTGAAAGCGCAGCTCAAAAAACAGCCTGATGTGGTTTTGGGTAGGTTGATATGTGGTTTTGAGTGGGTTGATATATCACCTGGTTTAAGGAAATATAAAACCATTTGAAGTCCAAAGAAAACCCGGCAAAGGTTTTATGCCAGAAGCCTTATTATTTCGGGAAATTTTTCTGATTAACAGCCTTGAGTTTGAATGAGGATCAAGCCCAATAAGGAAATGGCATAGAGAGCCCTCTGATAATTTTTAATACTCATTGCTAAATAAGCATAGACAAGCTTGCAACAAGCTTATAAGCTCTCTTTCGCCTCAAAAATGGGGCATGTTAACCAAAAATGTAAAAGGATGTTAAGTAGACATGGCAACTGGTACCGTAAAATGGTTTAATGATGCGAAGGGCTTTGGTTTTTTGACACAAGATGGTGGCGGAGAAGATGTATTTTGCCACCATACAGCAATTGAGATGGGGGGGTTTCGCACCCTGTCTGAAGGCCAAAGGGTTGAATTCGAAGTAACACGTGGTGCGAAAGGACTGCAAGCTGTTAATGTGCGTGCTGTTGGTTGATTTCAACTGACGCTGTTTTTGGGCTGAAAATTTGAAAGCCCAAAGTTTTCACATGGGGTTTGAAGATCGCTGTCACTTTGCAAGCAAGGTGGCGGCGGTTTTTTTTAGCCAAAGCTTTGCGTGTCCCCTTGAGAGCCTAGCCCGCTTGAGGCAGGTTTATTTTTGCGAAGCCAGGCAAGCTCAAAAAAATGCCTTCACGCTCCTTCGCGCCCTCTTCATGCCCTGTTGTGAAACGGGTGAAGCGGGTGGAACGCAAAAGGGCAACGGCATTGTCGAAGGGGACATTGGATAAGCAAGGAAAAGGATAAGCAAGGAAAACCCAGCTTGGATGGGGCTTGGGGATTTTGTGAATTTTTCCTTGGGATTTTTTTTAAAAAGAGCGTTGAGCGCAGCAAGCATTTGGCATAGAACGCAGCGCCGCGCAGGCCACAGAAGCCACGCCCCACGCGTGTTGGAAGGCGCAGGATGATTTTCCATGCTCCGTCAAGTTTTTGTCCTGGAGAAAGCTTCTTTGGTCGTTTTCTTGACCTTCGATTGCTTGCGTTTAGGCTGCATTGCAACGTGCATGTAGCAAATGCGGCATGCTTTGCGCTGGAGATTTTTATGAGTGACAACCGAGATGGCAAGAGAGCTCCCATTGACATTTTTATGAACAAATATGTGAAGGGAGTCCCCTATATGGCGCATGTTTCAGATATTTCTCGAAACGGCGTTTCACTTTCCACGTTGATTGAGCCTCAGTTGGGCGGAAAACGTGTTGGGTTGCAATTCCAACTTCCGGGGAGTGATGAGGTTATTTATGCTGAAGGCGAGGTTGTACGAGAGTGGATGGACATGGAAGATCGCGAAGGTTCGGGAATACGCTTTACATTGTTGGCTGAACGTCATCGAAAGATGATTGATGATTATGTGGAAAAAAACCACGCCACTTCACCATGGCGTTAACTGTTTTCCCCTGCGGCTGTTGTTTCTGATGGGAGCCGTTTTGGGGGGAGATTTTTCATGGGCCATGTGGCCCGTGGATCCTCCCTTGGAAACGGCTTATGTGGACTTTGAAAACTTGAGCATTGCCGTGAGCGGAAAGGCCCCCCCCGACTTTTTGGTGCCCAGTGCTCTTCAATCCCGTTCAAACGCTGAACGCCTTGCAAGGTTGAATGCGGCAGAGCGCTTGTTTTTGCTGATTCGCGAGTTGCGTTTGAGCAGAAGCCTCCAATTGAAGGAATGCGCTCCAGAAGAGCAATTGAGAGAAAAACTTGCAAACTTGCTTTTGTCGCAAAGGCCAGAGGCACACTGGCGGTTTGTGGATGGAGGCCAGAGTTTTTTTTTCAAATTGCCACTCTCTTCCTTAGCTCCCCTCTGCCCAAAGTTGGCTAAGGCCATGGCTCAGCTGCCCCCCTTGTCTGCGAAGGGAGTGCTCGCCACACACAGCGAGACCAAGCAAGGTGAGACAAAGCAAGGTGAGACAAAGCAAGGCGAGACAAAGCAAGGCGAGACAAAGCAGGGTGAGACAAAGCAGGGTGAGACAAAGCAAGGTGAAACGAAAATGCTCTGGGTTGTTCCTCCTTTGTTGGAGGTTTCGTTAGAGCCTTGTTTGTTTCCGGTGTTGTTTTCTGAGGATGCACAGTTTTTTTTGGATACAGCAGCTGAAAATTATTTTGTTGTGTGGAGCACTCAAACGCCAGCGGCGGTGCAAAACCCAGGGCCTTTGGAAAAAGGTGTTTTGAGTCATAAAACAATAGGGGAAAACTCTGGCATATGGGCTGTTCAAGCCATCCAACGGGACAGCTGCAGTTTTGAGTTGAGCAATGAAGTTGCTGCTGAATTGAATTTAAAAATCCATGCCAAGCAGCTTGGGCGGATGATTGTTGTTGCAAGCCAGAGGAAAGCAAAATGAGGTTTGCCTGGGGATTGAGCTTGGCTTCTTGGGCTTGCATATCCACGGCGCCACCTTCAGTGGTGGCTTCTTGGGAGCAATGGGAGAAAGAAAACAAAAGCGCCACAGAGCGAGGCAATCTCTTTATTCATTGCGAACCTGAAGATGCAGAAGTGGTGCTCGACGGCATTCCCCAGGGCAATTGCTTGGATTATGTGGCAACAGGTTTGAGAATCAACCGATCTCCTCACTTGCGGAAAATCGTCGTTACGAAAGCGGGCTATTGGCCTTATGAGGCGATGGTTGCCGTAGATAGCAGCAAAATGAGCTTGCATGTACAGCTACAACCCATGCAAATAAATTCTGTTCATCCTTAGTTCTCAACAAAAACAGTTCTCAACGAAAACAGTGCTCAACAAAAACAGAGTGCTCAACAAAAACGGAGTGCTCAACGGAAAGAAATGCATGTCTTCTCCGACACCAGAAACAACGCAAGAGAAACAAACAACGCAAGAGAAGCAACAGTCCCCCGCTGAAACGCCTTTGCCCGAAGTGGTTTTGTCCAAGCAGGAAGAAGAGGTTTTAAGGCGTGCGGATTGGCTTTGGTCCTTTGGGACACTGGCTATTTTGGCCCTTGTTCTGAGCCTCATTGTTTATGTCAAAGTGGTTGCCATTCCTGCACTGTTGGCTTTTGCTCTGGCTTATGCGCTCAACCCTCTTGTTGCCTTCATGTGCAAAAAGGGTTTTTCGCGGCTTTTTTCCGTCATTCTTGTCTTCGCGGGACTTCTGGGTCTTTTGCTGGGTTTTATTTTTTATCTCATTCCTGTTTTGAGAGCGCAGTTTTTGAAGATCCCCGAGTCCTTTTATCGCACGAAAGATCTCATTGTGCCATGGCTTGGGAAGCTCGAATCCTCCATTCCTGAGTCCTTGCATGGTGCAGTGACAAGCCTGAGGGAAGGCGTGGATTCTTTCTTTAATGAGCTAGGGCCTGTGCTTGCTCAATTGGTGGGCTCTATTGCCAGCAGCACACCCGGGATCATCAACATCCTTATTGGCATAGGCTTGGTGCCTGTTTTGAGCATTAGCTTTTTGCTGAGCTGGAATGCTTTGGTGCAAAAGTCGCTGCGATGGATTCCCCTATGGGCGAAGACTCAAGTCACCCATCGCTTCGGTGAGCTCAATGAAGTCCTCTCAGGCTTTGTCCGAGGCCAACTGTGGGTGGGATGCATTTTGACCGTTTTGTATGGCACAGGGTTTAGGCTTTCAGGCATTGACATGGCCATACTCATCGCCTTGGTCGCCGGCTTTGGAAACATCCTGCCCTATGTAGGCACCGCATCCGGCATTGCACTTGCGGGCATTGCCCTTTTGCTGTCTCCTGATACCGGATGGTGGCAAGTCTTCGGGGTTACGGCCACTTTCGTAGTTACGCAGGCCCTGGAGGGGTTTTTAATTACCCCCAAAATTGTTGGAGATCGCGTGGGATTGCCAGCTATTGTTGTTATTGTTTCTGTTTTTACGTTTGGAGAACTTTTTGGATTTATGGGGATTTTGTTATCCGTACCTGTGACTGCAGTTCTCAAGGTTGTTTTGAGGGTGATGTTGCTTCGTTATCGTGAAATGTCCTGGTATGCAAAAGGGTGAGGGGTGAGGGTTGCGTATTTTGGCAATTTTGGCAATTTGTGTGTTTTGGCAATGCGTGGCTTTTTCGTTGGTTAAACCTCTGTTGATGAACTCCGTATGCGGCAGACGCTATGTTGTGGATATGTATAGCGTCGCTTTGGGAATGGATGAGGCGCTGGGGTGAATAAGATTTTCAGAAAGATGGCTATGCGAAGATTTTTGTTCTTGTTGAGTATGACGCTGGCAGCTCTGGCCTTTTCGCAATCACCCGATACGCAGGGCGTAGGGTTAAAGAGGTCGGTTTCTGCTGCTCCGGATATGGCTTTGGCGGGAGATGTTACGCGCAAGCAAGAGGAGCAAGCGCCTACGGCTCCGGTGTTTCAATATGATCAGTTTCGTTTGGATGTGGAGCTGCAGGTGGCCAGCAAACGTCGCGAGCAGATTGCGGGGTTGAGTCGGATTATTCAGCTGGGTGCTGACGAGAAAGAAATGCCGGATCTGCTTTTTCGTTTGGGTGGGCTTTATGGGGAAGAATCCCGTTATTATTTTATTGAAGCCAGCCGCAAAGACGACGAGTTGGTGGTGGCCATGGACAAGCAGGACAAAGGTGCGCAGGCGCGTGTTTTGGCGGAGAAGCAAGCGCTATTGAACAAGCAGGTTGAATATGGGCAACTGGCGAACCGTCAATACGCTGATGTTGTCCAGCGATATAAAAATTATGCGCGCAATGATGAAGTTCTGTTTTTCCTGGGCCATAACTCTTTCAACCTGGGGGAGACGAACAAGGCGCTGGTTGCCTATGGGAAGCTCATTAAGGATTATCCAAAGTCTCGTTTTATCCCGGACACCTATGTTGTTTTTGGCCAATACTATTTTAACAACTCCCAGGGCAAATCGGACATGCTCAGAAAAGCTTTGGATGCTTTTCAAAAAGCATCGGCATATCCCGACAACCAGGCCTATGCCTACACGCTTTATATGCAAGGCTGGTGTTATTATAACTTGGGGGAGTTTGCTAAAGCCAAAGAGCAGTTTAAAGCGGTTGTGCTCTATGGGGAGCTTGCGGGAAGCAAAGCGGTGGAGGGTGAGAAAGGCAGACCGAATGCCCGCATAGGCCTTATTCGTGAAGCCATGAACGACTTTGTTCGTGCCTATGCGCGTGGCGGAGGAACGCCGGGTGATGCCAAAGTGGAGTTCGCCCGTGTGACCAGCAAAGAAGAAGATCGTTTCAATATGCTCAAACAGTTGGCCAACTTTTATTATCAAGATGGCAGCGATCGCGAAGCAGCCGTGGCTTTTGATATGCTGATTCAAGAGCGCCCGCTTTCCCCGGAGGCACCTGGCTTTCAAGGGAAGATTGTGGATTGTGTCATGCGAGCCGGGAACAAACCGATGACTGTTGCGCAGGTGCGCAAGCTCGTTAAAATTCTGACTCAAGTTGAAGCCAGTGGAACCATTACAGAGGCGAAAGACAAAATTGCCTTGAGTGAAGCGAGAGATTTGGCCGAGCGCACCATTTCCAATCTCGCAGTCAACTGGCACAAAGAGGGTTCCAAGACGAGAAATGAAGAGACATTCCAATTTGCAAATGATGTTTATGCGGATTATCTGGCGCTTTTTCCAGAGAGCAGCAAGGCTTATGAGCTGAGATTTTTCTGGGCAGAATTGCTGTTTGAACACCTCAACAACCATGCCAAAGCGGCTGAGCAATATGGGATGGTTGCTGATGAGGATGTACGTCGCATTGAGAGCCAGCAAGCCCCTGGAAGACGTTTGGGGGATGCGGCCTACAACGCTGTTTTTGCTTATAATGAAGTGGTTGCCCAAGCGAGATCAAAAGGGGTTTTGAAAGCGCAGCCAGAGAAAACCTCCTCTTCGGCTCCTCCCCGGCCTCGGGAGATACCTGAAGAATACAAGCGATTGTTGGCTGCTTGCGATCGCTATCTGAAATATGTTCCTGAGGGGAAAAGCCGAGTTGAAACTGCTTATATTGCAGCGAAGGTTTATTATGATCATGATCACCTGGAAGAAGCGGTTGGGCGATTTATTGAGATTGCTGAAAAATATCCCACGCACCCCTTTGGAACAGGCAAAACAGCTGGAGAGTTGTCTGCGCACCTGGCCTTAAATTGCTATGAGCAGCTGCAGCAATGGGACAAGCTGCATGAAACAGCTGTTCGTTTCTATCGCAACAACCAGCTTGCCCGAGACAAGCTAAAAGAAGAGCTGGCGAAGATTGTTGAGACTTCGGCTTTTAAGTTGGTTGAGCTGTTTGAGAAGAAAGGGGAGCATGGCAATGCGGCAGAAGCCTATATGTCTTTTGCAAAAAACTTTCCCTCTTCACAATTGGCGGCTCAGGCTCTTTTTAATGCCGCGTTGGGTTATTCAAAAGCCAAACAATTTAACAAGGCCATAGAGACACGTCAGCTTTTAATTAAGGGACATTCAAAATCGCAATATTATCCGGAGACGCTCTATCTCTTGTCGCAGGACTTTGTGATGATTGCGGACTTTGAGTTAGCGGCCAGCCATTTCGAGCAATATGTTGTGCAATATAGCCGTGCCTTGTCTTCAGGCGAGGGGACAACGCGTCAAGCTTCTCGTGCTTCTGGGCGGCGCTCTTCCAAGGCAACAGCGCATAAGGCCACAGCAAGGCCCAAAGAGTCCGAATTTGGTTTTAAAGAGAAGCAGGCTCAGTTTGCGCTCAGCAATGCTCTTTTCTTCCGGACAGGGCTTGGCCAATATGAAAAGGCGATAAAAAATGGGGAAACTTATTTGGCCATGTGGCCCCGTTCCAAGCAAGCGGATGAAGTGTTTTGGGCTGTGGTCCAAAACTTAGAGAAGCTTGGAAAAAACCGCCAAACCATAAACATGCTGGAAGAATATGCCAATGATAAAAGACGGCATTCAGCGAACGCCTATATGACCGCTCAAGCCAAGTTGTTTGCCATTGCGCGCAACGCCAATATGCGAAGCATGGCGATGCGCGCAAGCGAGGAGTTGCACAAGCGTTTGCCCAAGAAGAACATCAGCGAGCTTGGGGCAGAGGCAAAAGAGAATGTGGCTTTTGCTTTTTATGATGCGGCAGAAGATGGATATAAGCGCTATCAGCGGCTTCGCATTCGATGGAATGCTCTGCTCAATGAAGCTCAGTTCAAAGAGGCGCTTAAAACGAAGGAGCTTTCACTGGCTGAGTTGTTGAAGGTATACACGAGGATCATTGAAGTGGGCTCTCCACACTATGCCATCTGTGCCTCTGCTAAGCTGGGGGATGCTTATGCGGACATGGCTCAGAATTTTCTCGAGTTGCCGACGCCTCGCGGAATGCAGGCAGAGTTAGAGGCGGATTTTCAGAATTTTCTGCGAGAGAGCGCTTTGCCTTTCTCCAAGGAAGCCGTGGCCTATTATCAAGCCAGTGTACTTGCTGCCCGCAAAAACAATCTTTCCAACCATTGTTCGCAAAATGCGCTTGAGCAACTGCGCAATAAATATCGAATTCCAGGTTTTGAACCGAGGGGAAATCTTCTCATGAGTCTTGATGTTAAGCAGCAAGTTCAACCTATCATGCCGACGAGCCAGTTTGTTATGTCTGAAACACCTTTAGCCCAGGAGCAAGTGCGACGGTTGATGAGTGCAATAGATAGCTCCCCCAGGGCGCCTTCTCGAGCAGCAACGCCTGCCAAAGCTGTTTCGCCTGCTTCTGAGAGTTTGAAGGAGGCCAATGATGAACCTCTCTAAGCTTTTCATAGGACGGCAGTATCGCCGTTTGTGTTTCAAGCTTATGCTTTTTGCTTGTGTGTTGTTGGCCTGCAAAACCACAGAGCCCGCAACCCAAGCTTTGTCACCTCAAGGTGAGGACTCGTCACAAGCGGGTTTGGAAATATCCACCAAGGCTCAGTTGTTGTTTGAGGATGCCACCAAGACTTTGGAGGCTGCGCGCAAGGCCAATGCATATGACTTTGCTGCCTTGGAGAGACAATATAAGGCCGTTTTGCAAGCGGACAGTCGTCTGGTGGAAGCCACCTATAACCTAGGGGTGTTGGCGCAAATGCAAAACCGCGCGGCGGAGGCGGAGAGTTATTATAAGGAAGTTTTGAAGAAACGCCCCGGTTTTTCAGCAGCGGCAGTGAATTTAGGTGTGCTGGCCATGAATGCTGGAGATTTGGACAAAGCGCAGTCCATATTGCAGGCAGCAGCGGATATTTATCCGGATGATCCGGAAAGCCGAGCACAGCTGGCCGGCATATATGCACGGCAGGGGGATGCGAGGCGAGCGGTGCAGTCTGCGCGCGAGAGCCTCTATAGAGATCCTCAAAACCTCTCAGCCTACAAAGCGATGATGGAAGCCTATTTGTCCGTCAAGCAATATAGTTTGCTGCGGCTTGTTGCTGAACGCGTCAAAGATGTGGAAAAAGATCATCCTGACACCTCCTATTATTTAGGGCTTGCTGCCTTGGGTGAAGGCAAGGATGCGGATGCCAAAGTATTGCTGCAAAGGACGTTGGAGCTTCATTCTGGGCATTTTGATGCAGCGGTGGAGCTGGCAAAAATTGAGCTTCGATATGAGAATGCCGAGAGTGCTGAGGTGGCGTTGCGTCGTGTCTTGCAAATGGATGGGAAGAACATTCCCGCACTCATCGGCTTGGCTGTGAGTTATAGCGAGCTTGGGCAACCGGACAAGGCCATGCAGATATATGATGAGATTGACAAGCTGAACCCAAACCAGCCTGAGGTGGCTTTTAACAGGGGTGTTGTGTTGTCCAAAAAAGAGGAGCCCGAAAAAGCCATTGGATATTTTAAAAAATATATTCAGCTCATGGGGGGAAGGATAGTGGTCGATCACCCGGTTTATGCGAATATTCGCAACGAGGAAGCTGTTATTTTGAAGAGGGAAGAGGATCGCCGGGCGGAGGAGGAAGAGAAGCGGCAGGAAGAGCAGAGAAAAACAGAGGATAAGAAGAAAAAAGAGGAAGAATTACGCAAGGCTCAAGCTGATGCCAAAGGTGGAGCCGCCAATGTTCAGCCACCCTCAAGCAAGTGAGGGTGCTTTGCGTGTTTGGGGAGGGGCGGTCAAGTGGAGACAAGAGATCACAAGCTGCAATGACAGCTATAGAAATTGCCGAGATTTTGCGCTAATACTGTTGAAAGGTGCGATATGAGGAATTGGGTTTTTTGTTTGCTGCTGTTTGTGGCTGGTTTTGCTGTTGCCGAGGATATTCCTACGGCGACTTATGAGAGCAAGGGTGGCGGGAAAGTCAAAGTCTTCAATTTTGATGAAGACATTATTGAGGGTGATCTGAATCGACCTGACAGCGAATATATAGACGCGGTGGTTCGATCCAAGCACTCAAACCTCATTAAAGTTCGGGAAGACTATAGAGAGAAGATCATGCAATCCGCAGGAGAGCTTTAATTTGCACCGGATGAAAAGCTAGCATGCTGCGGCGTTTGAGTTTGAGGAGGAGACACCTTTGGCTACACCATTGAGGCTTAGAGTATTCAAGGCTGGATCGCAAGTTGACTGCAAGGATTTTGATTGTAGCATCATCAAAATTGGACGTCTATCCGCCGCCCAACTTTGTCTAGATGACGATAAGGTTTCTCGTATCCATGCGGTAATCGACGTGGCTGTTGACGGGACTTTTTCCATCATCGACATGGGGAGTGTCGAAGGAACCTTTGTCAATGGCAAGCGCATCAATCGTGGCGATTTGCGGTTTGGAGATGAAATCCGAGTGGGGAATACGAGCATTCATGTTGAGGATGCTTCTGTCGCAGAGCGAAGTGTTACGGAGCAAGCGTTGCCGGCATTCTCACCGGCATTGTCTCCGCCATCGTCTGCTCCGTCATTGTCTGCTCCGCCATTGTCTCCGCCATCGTCTGCAGCTGCTGCGGGCGTTTCCTTGCCTGCGGCGGTGCCGCCCACAGTGCCCGTCGCAGTGCCCATAGCCGTGCCGACGTCTGCTGTGCTGGGCTCTCCACCCAGCGCATCTGCCATGGCGTCTTCTCCCGCATTGGCGGCTTCTCCTTCGGTGGCTTCTGTTTCTCCAAAGGGTGTTGAGCGTCGAGGTTTTTCGGCGGCAGTGAAGCCTGTGGAGCATGTTCCGAGGAGGGGTTCATCCAGTGGTGGGAGGCCGTTGGGGCTTGCCATCAGAATGCTCTGGGGAGATCAACCCTTAGAGTCCCATTATTTTTCTCCGTCTCAAAAAGCTCATTTTGTGGTGGGGAGTGGATCAGGCGTTGATTTTCCAATGGGGGATTTGTTGTTTCGAGGAGATCGCCTGGAAGTGGTTTCTTTTGACAAGGGGCAGGCCTCTTTGCAGTTTACGGAGAAAATGCAAGGAGAGTTTCACGCCAACGGCAAGCCTCCCATGCAGCTTTCGGCTGCCATCCAATCAAAAGTCGCGACTTTGGGGGACAAGGATCAAGCCTATAGCATCGACTTGCATGATTCGGATTTCGTATGGATAAACTTAGGAGACGATATTGTCCTTGAAGCCCACATGGACACGGAGCCAAAGCCTGCGTGGATCCCATTCCTCAACCGTGTTGACTTTGCCGCTCTCAATATTTTCCTTGTTATTGCTTTGTTGAGCTCATTGTTTCTCATTTCAGCTGTCAACATGGATGGAGGAAGAGGTTTAGTGGATGAGTTGTCAGGGAATGATGCGCGTTTGGTTAAGCTGATTGAGCAATCTCCAGAAATCCAACAAAACATTCAGCGGAAAATTGAAAACATCAAAAAGGCCAATACGGGCGAAGCGGCAGCGAGAGCTCAAGGCGATGAAGGGCAGCTGGGGAAAAAGGATGCACCTCAAAGAGAAGGCAACTCTACACCCAGAGGCGATCCCAATGACAGCAATAGGCAACGCGAGGTTTTGGCGAGGATGTTTAACTCTGGAGGAGGCGTAGCAGGCTCAGTTGTTGTAGGTCCGGGGCGTGGTGGGCAAGCTCGTGCGGCCTTATCGGGTTTGCAGGGCACCACTTATGGAGATGCTGCTGGGACACATGGGATGGGGATGCGCGGCATAGGCTGGGGTGGTGGGGGCACGTCTTTAAGTTCCATTGGCATTGGTGGAGCAGATACCAAAGGAGGCTCTTCGTTTGGCGACAAAGGCACGCCAGGGCTTATAGGCCGTTCTAAGGCTGACTTGCCTGAAATTTCGAGCAGCACACCCATTATTGATGGAAACATTGACGGGGAGTTGATTCGCCAGAGGATACGGGCCAACATTTCCAAAATCCGTGCCTGCTATGAGGATCAACTTATTCGTTATCCACAATTGGCAGGCAGAGTTTCTGTTCGTTTTGTTATCAACGGTGATGGGACGGTGGACAGCTCCAGAGTTCATCAGTCAGCCATGAGCCCGAGGAATGCCGAAATAGGGGAGTGTATTGCGAAGAGGATCCGGACCTTGGAATTTCCGAGGCCCAAGGGAGGCGGGACAGCTCATGTGACTTATCCTTTCGTCTTTAAGCCTGCAGGCCAATAACGCGGTTCTGCCCATGAAAAGGGAAGGAAAGAGGAGGAAACTCTGTTTGGAATTTCCGAGGCCCAAGGGAGGTGGGAGGGTGCAACGAACTTCTCCTTTCGTTTTTCAAAAGGAGCTCCCCTCTTCCTGTGGGCCATGGGCATATAAATAATGCATTGCCTATGGGAAAGAAGGAGGGGATGTGTTAGCATTTTGTTTTTCTATGCCTTCGTGGCGGTTAGGTGTTGAATACCATGCGTTTTCGATTGGCTTTTCTGACGTTTTTGCTTCCTTTGTCGTTGGCTTTCGCTCAAGAGACGGGTTCTGTTCATGAAACGGAGAGGGTACCTCTCAAAGAGGTTGAGAGAGGTGTCTATTTGCAGCTGCAAGGAGGAGCTTGGTATCTTCTGGAGGCTCCCACACCTAAAGGCGTGAAAGGCCCAAAGTCCTTTGGTCATTCTTTGCAAATAGAGTTTGGCTATGATCTGGGAGAGAGGCTTTCGTTGGGTGTCATCTTGCTGGGTACCTTCAACCCTGCGAGCTCTAGCTATCGTGGCCAATCTGAAGAGGGCAATGCTTCGGGTGGGTTTTCCTCTTTGACACCAGGTTTATCCCTCAAAGTGGGTTTGGTGGGTTTTGGCGATAGTCAGTCCGTACAAAGGACGTGGTTTTATGCACGTGCAGCCATTGGAGCCAGTTTCTTTTTCCCCAAGGTTTTGCTCCCGAAGATAGATTATTTGGCCAATGTTGGGATAGGTGTCGAGTATTATACGCGATTGCGGCACTTTTCTGTTGGGCTGGAAGCTTCTGGGATAGGTTTGCTGCGAGCAGGTACTTTCGGCTTTGCAATTACACCAAGCCTAAGGTACGCGTTTTAGCTTGTGGATATTATTTAACGAGGTTTTTGACCATGTATGAGCAGCAACGACGCGCGAAGTCCTCGAAGGACGAGCGTGGTGATGGGCGTGGTTCGCGCAGAGATAATTCTCGCCAAAGGCGTTCTGATGAGGGCAGAACCGATATTGGAGCCCGTAAAATTATTGTTGAACTGGGGAATTTGGAGCGAGCACTCACCAAAGGAGATTTTTTGTTAGAGCAATCTCCGCTCCAAGAAATATTGAGAACCATTCGTTCAATGCGTTTGAGCTCTTTAGAGCAGCTGGATTCCAATGCCCGAGGTCGCCTTATTACCTCCTTGTTTCGCGTCATGCGGCAGAAAAAACCTGAGCTTTTAAAGCAAACAATGGATGACTCAACAGCGCAAACCCCCACCCATAACCAGCCTCCAGAAGAGTCAACCCTTTTGCAGCCAGAAACGGCTGCTCCACCCGAGTTGCCTCAAGAAACACAAGCAGCCGCTTCCTCAGAGCCTGCTTCCCCAGAATCTGTTGCCGCAGAGCCTGCTGCTCCAGAGCCTGTCCCTGCAGAATCTGCCCCAGAGTCTGTCCCTGCAGAATCTGCCCCAGAGTTTGTTGTTGCAGAATCTGCTGCCACAGAGGCTCCTTCTATAGAGGAAAAACAAGAGAGTGTTTCGCTGTCGCCGGAGCAATTGCAGGCACAGGCCTATCGTTCTGTTTTGGATTTGGTTGGGCGCATATGGCGTGCTTTGGGAGAACAAGCTCGCTCGCAAACAGCGCTTGAAGTGAGTGGGTTGAAAGCGCTTTCAGAAGAAGCACAGCTTCCACCGGAGCCAGCCAAGAGAACAGCCGATCGCCCTCACAGAGAAAAACCTCATAAGGAAAAACGCGAAAAACCTTCTCGAGAGGATTCTCGGTTGACTTTTAAGGATTGGAGAGAACAAGCTGCTCATTTGGAACAAGCGCGCAGGACACGGGATGCAGGTCGCCTGCATGAAAAAAATGCCTCTTTTATAGAGGCTGTTCGCTTGTTTGAGCTTGGAGGTGACTTAAAATCCGCATTGCGTTGTGCCGTATTGGGTGAAATTGAAGAAGCAAGCACGAGATTGATGGGGCGTTTGGCTTCCTCGGAAGTCAAGTTTATTTTGGAACGGTTGGCCGCCTGGGGCTTGTTGATGGCTTATTGCGTGAAGACAAAGGATTATGAAGCGGTGGCTCGTCTTTATGAGCGTGCAAGGCAGATGGATCAAGCTGCATTGGCCTGGGAGAAGGCAGGGCGGCTTTCTTTTGCACGCAAAGCTTATGAGCAAGCAGGAGATTTAGAATCAGCAACCCGCATACGAGTTGTTGAAGTTCAACAGTTGATGGATAGAGGAGATCGCCTGGGTGCGGCGACTTTATGGGTGGCCACTGGAAATGCTCAGGCTGCCATCGACGTATTAAAAGAGCTGCCAGGCCCCAAGGCCTACCGTTTCCTCATGAAGCTGAAGCTTGAAGAAGAAGCTCAGAAACTTGCCACAACCCAAGTTGAGCAAGCCATCGCAGCAGGAGACCATTCAGCCCATGCACGTTGGCTGGAAGCTATGGATCAGTTGCCCCAAGCCATTGAAGCATGGCTTCGTGCAGATCGTCGCGACAAGGCAATGTATTTATTTGAAAAAACTGAACAATATGAGCAAGCGGCACAGCTGGCAGAGGCTTTGGAGCGTTTAGATAAAGCGGAGGCTTTATTTCGCCAAGCTGGAAATGAAGAGCAAGCAGCTCGAATAGCTGCTTTGCCTCGCCCAACTGTTTTGCCGGCCAAGGCCCCAAAAGATCTTTCGTCGTCGGACCCTCAAGCAAGTGAAGCCATGTAGTCCCCCAACACTTATCAGATGTTGTGGGGTTAAATGTTGATGAGCTTTTCCCCATGAATAACAACAGGCTGACAGCAGAAACTGAAATAAAAGCTAAAGCTCAACGTATTGAAGAGCTCGTTTTTCTCTATGAGTCGCGTGCGAGTGAGGTTGCAAGCCTCAAAGAGGCTGCGACCTTGCTTGCACGGGCTGCGAGCTTGGCCAACACGCGCCTCAACAAACCATTTTTAGCAGAAGAATTGTTGCAACGTGCGTTGGCTTATGATCCATGCTCGCTTGAGGCACTGCGGGAGTTTCAGTTTCTGTGCGAGCAAAGGAAAGATCTGCTGAGCTTAGCCGAGACATTGGAACGCTTGGCTGAGCTTTATAAGCCAGAAGAATCCGCAGATTGCTTGCTGAGAGCAGCACGTCTTTTTGAGCAGCTGCAGTTTTTTGATCGCGCAGAGCGTTGTTGCAAGCTTGCTGTGAAAGCGGTGCCCTCTCATCAGGAAACCTTTAGGCAAGCACGTCAAATATTGATAGCAACAGGGAATTTTTTTGCTGCCTATGAGCTGTTGCAACAAGAAGCAGCGCAGGTGCCTGCGGATACTCTGGTGGATGAGCATTTGCTTCTTGCAGAAGCGGTGATCGAAGATCCTCAATCCTGGGAGCTTAGCAAACAAATATTCACATTCCTTGCTGAAATAGACTCATCAAATGAGCGTTTGTGTGAGCTCCAACAAAAGTTTTCTCAGTTTTCAACAAATTGGAAAGCTCATATACAAACATTTCGCGAGGCTGCGCAGAAGGAGACAAACCGACAGCAAGCAGCAAAGCATTTCCTCAAAATAGCAAAAATTTATGCCTTTTTTGAATCAGACATTGCTGAGCGAAAAAAAGGCATGAAGGAAGCTTTGGACCAATGTTTTTTGTTATGGCCAGCCATGCCTGGCGCTCTGGGCCTTTTAGAGCATGGTGCCAAATCCTCTGGACGTTATGATATTGTTGTTTCCGCATTTGAAAAACTTGCACATGAAACAAAGGACCGAAACGCCAAAATAGCGCTCTATCTGCGTTTGGGGCAGTTGGCTTTGGAAAAGCTAGGCAACCAGGTGGTTGCTGCTGCAGCATTTGAAAATGCTTCGCTGAATGATCCAGCCCGCAGCGATCTTGTCGGCGTAGCTGTAGAGTTGGCTTTGGCTCGAGGTGATATTTCAAAAGCTTTGCAGTTGCTTGAAAAAAATTTCGAAGCCCAAACAGGAAATGTGGAGAAGGCAAAAATATTGGTGAAAGTTGCTGATATTGCTCTGGCTTATTCTAAAGACGACGCCAAAGCCAGGCTGGCCTTTGAAAAGGCACTCGGTTTAACTCCCAAGGATGGGATGCTGGTATTTCGACTTGCCCAGTTGCTTTTGAAAGCAGAAGACGTTTCTGAGTTAGCTGCTTTGTTGCCAAGGGCGATGAAGGCGCCTAAGCCACTGCAAGAAAGAATAACACTTTGTGAAGAAGCAGCTTCGCTGTTTTCCCAGAAGGAGGAGCCGGCAAAGGCATTTTTGGCCTGGGGGCTGGTTATTCAGCTTTTTCCTTCAAAGACAGAGCATTTGCAGAAGCTTGCGCAAGTTGCTGCTCAAGCCAATGCACAAGAAACATGCATTCAGCTGCTGCGCAAAGTGGCACAGAAGGCGGACAAGAAAACGGCCGTTGTTTTTTGGAAAGCCATCGCTCAACAATTGTCTGCGCTGGACAAAGCGAGTGAATCAAAAGAAGCGTGGCTTGAAGTCCAGAAGATTGATCCAGATGATGCAGAGCTTCTGTCTGCGCTGGAGTCCTTGAAGTCTTTGCCCAGCAGCGAAGCTGAAGCTGAAGATGAGCGGCTGCTCTTGCTTCAACAAGCAAGAGACTTGGAAGCCAACAATGCATCGCCTCAAGCGTTGCTCGACATTTATCGAAAACATTTGCATTTGGAGCCTGAGGATACGGAAGTGCTCCGCAAGATGGTGGATGTGAATGGGAAGCTGGAACGCTGGGATGAGGCAGCTTTATATTTAGAAAAATTGGTCGCCTTGCTTCCGGAGTCAAAAGAAAGAAATGTTTGGCGCATCTTTTTTGCGCAAATACAAAATGAAAAACTCGGCAGGAAAGATGAGGCTGCGCAACTCTATCTTTCACTTTTGGCAGAAGGCGATGCAAACGCAGAAGTGATCTCCAGCCTTGAGCAACTGGCCAGTGAAGGTATTGAGCAGCTGAGAATTTCTCAGGCCTTGGCTCCTCATGGCGTGAAGGTGGGTGAGCAAGTTGCTTCAACAGGTGAAACTTCGGAAACTCAGCTTATGCCGACGGATTCAACTGCTGCCGAAACTGTTTTGCCAAAGGAACATAAAGTTGCTGAGCATGGCATAGGCAAACAGCATGAGGCTGTTTTAAGGTGCCAAGAAATTTTGGCGAAGAAACCTAACGATGAAAAAGCCATTGAAACACTGAATGAGTTGTTGTCTGCTCCAGAAACTCAAGCGGATGCAGCGCGTGCATTGCTGCCGGTCTATGAAAGAACGCGTGATTATCGCAAGTGGGTTGTGGCCTTGGAGGTGGTTTCTCGAACAACGGCAGATCTGCTTGAGAAGATAAATGCTTTTCGACAAATAGCCGCGATTCAGGCGAAGTTTCTCAAACAGCCAGAGCAATCCTTTGTTGCGTTTACGCATGCGATGCGTTTGGCGCCAGATGATAAACAGTTGAGATTGGCAGCCAGGCTCTCGGCAGAGCAGGCAGATGTTTTGGACATGTATGCAGAAGTCCTCGAGGAAATGTTAGAGGCTCCTCAGTGTCCAGGACAGCTTGGGTTAAGACGGGAACTTGCCGATGCTTTTGAAAAACTTGGGAAGCCTCAAAAAGCAACTGGGCAATTAGAAGCCATACTCAGCCTTGAGCCAAACAATATAGAAGTCCTCGAGAGTTTGTTAAAATTCTATCGTGTTCAGCAGAATTGGAATGGACTTGTTCAAATTTTAGAGCGTTTGGCGGATGTATCAGCTGAGTTGCCAAACAAGCTCAAGTTTGGTCGAGAAGCTGCGCTGATTTCCGAGGAAAACTTAGAAGACAAAGCTCGTGCTGCACAAAACTGGAGATTGATCTCAGAGAGAGACATATCGGCCAAGGATGCAGCCATCGCATTGGAGAGACTTTATGCTGCTTTGGATTGGCCTCAAGAGCTTGTCTTTGCATTAGAGTTGAGGCGCTCACAAGAGGGGGAAACACCTCTTGGGCTTGAGCTGACGTTCCGTCTGGCAGAGCTCAGGAGAGAGCGTCTTCAGGATGAGTTTGGCGCTTTGCAACTCTATCGCCACATTTTGCTTCAATCCCCTTCCAATTTGCCGACGCAGACTGTGTTGGAGCAATGGGCACAAAAGAACGATCCGCTTGGCACACAGGCTTTGGAGATATTGGATCCCATTTGGGCGAAACAGAATGAGCATAACAAGCGTGTTCTTGTTAGAGAAGCATTGCTCAAGCAAACTTCGCCTGCGTTGGGTGCACAGTTGGTGAGTCAAATTTGTGAGATCCAAGAGAAAGAGTTGGGACAGCCGTCAGCTGCATTCATGTCAGCACTGAAAGCTTTTTCTGAAGGCTTGGAACGGGAGACCATTCAACCTCATTTGGAACGCTTGGCAAAAGCGACCGCTTCTGAGCTTGAGCTTGCTGAAATTTATGAAAACGTTGCTGGGCAGCTTTCGGATATAGATGAAAGCAAGCAAAAATGGATACGCTGTTCTGCTCAATTATGGGAGCAACAGGGCCAGATTGAAGATGCTCTGCGCTTGTGGCAACTTTTGCTGGGGATTTCTCCCGAAGACAGTCAAGCCCTGGATCGACTTGAAAAGCTTTATTCTCAAAACAAGGATGCAGCGGAGCTGGCGCAAATTTATTTGCGCAAAGCTGAATTGAGCACAGAGGTTGATGAGAAAATTTCATTGCTCAATCAAGCAGGCTTGGCTTTTGAGGCCACAGGAAAAGAGCAGACAGCACATGATGTGTTTAAGCTTTCAGTTTCCTTGCAACCCACCAAAGAAGCCCTGGAAGCGCTTGAGCGGTTTTATGCTCGCAACAAACAGTTTGGAGCTCAAGCAGATGTTTTGAATAAACTGGTTGAGTTTAGCTCAACTGACTTAGAAAAACTGCGTTTGCTGACAAAACGAGCACAACTTTTGGAACGAGAATCTCGTCTGGAGGATGTAATTCAGACGTGGAGTGCAGCGCTCTCTATACAGCCTTCCTATCCAGAAGCCATTGCCGGGATGGAAGGGTTGTTGGCCAATGCTTCTGTACGCATTGAGGCACTGCAAAGTTTGGAGCCTCATTATCGCCAAACTCAGGATTATAAAAAGCTTGCTGATTTGCTCGAGCAGAAGTTGGAGTTTGTTGAAAGAGGGTTTCGCGTCGAGTTGCTTTGTGAGGTTGCTCGCCTGCGCGAGTTGCTGGGCGAAAAAATGCATGCGTTGAATGCATGGGTGCGCGCTTATCAAGAAAACATAGAAAGCGAAGCCGTTCAAAAAGAACTTGAGCGCTTATCCGCTGAGCTGGGCGCTTTTGAAGTGTTGGTGGGTTGTTATGAGGATTTGCGAGAGGGAATGTTGCCTGCTGCAGTCGCTTTGGTTTTAGCTCGCAAGGTTGCCATCCTATACCAAGAGAAGCTGAGCCGCCCTGAAGCAGCCATTCGCGTATGGATGCAAATTCTGGAGCAGCAGCCGCAAGACAAAGAAGCGCTTGAGGCTTTGTCGAAAATCTATCGCGAGTTGCAAAGGCCTAAAGAGCTTGCATGGGTCATGCAGCAGCAAGTGACGATAGAAGAAAACCCTCAGCGGAAAGTGAAGCTGCTTGAACATTTAGCTGAACTTGCGCAAGCCATTTTGCTTGACAATTCGCTGGCTATTTCATGTTTCCAAAGCATACTTCAATGTGATCCTCAAAACGCTCAAGCGACTCAAAACCTCTTGAAACTCCTTCCAGAGTCAGAGCGTTATCTTGAGTTTGCAGAATTTCTTGCGGGGCAAATTCAACAGGCAAAAGCAAAGGGTGAAGAGGATAAGGAGTTGGAACTGAAGGTGCGCTTGGGAAGGTTGATGGTTTTTCGCCTCGAAAACCCAAGGGCTGCATTGGATTTATTTGCTGACGCACTCGCTCAAAGAGCGAACTACCCACAGGCCATTGGTGCCTTGGAGGAGATGGTGAAATCAAACAGCTCTTTAAAGGGAGAGGCAGCCAAGCTCTTGGATCCTATTTTTTCAGGTGGAGGCGATCACCTTAAGTTGGTGCAAACTTTAGAGTCACGCCTTGAGTCCGAAACAGAAGAGCAGGAACGTCTGGGGCTGTTTTTGCGGATTATCCATGTCTATAAACAAGAATTGGCCAATGCAGAGATGGCCTTTTTGACGGCAGCTCGATCGCTGCGAGAATTCTCTGGAAGTGCTGAGCTGCTTAAAGAGTGTTCAGAGTTGGCTGAGGTTACGGAGGGGGGGGACGAGTTTGTCGGCTTGCTTGAGGAGATAGTGGAGAAGACGACAAATGCCGCTGCCTTGGCCAACCTCTATCGAATGCGTGCCTTGTGGCAAATGAAGCTCAAAGACAGCAAAGGCAGCATTCAAAGTTGGCTTCAAGTTTTGGAGCATGCGCCTGCAGATTTTCAAGCGCTTCAGGAGATCACAAACCATTGGGAAGCCAATAATGAGCTTGAGAATTTGTTAGGGCTCATTAAGCGTCAATTGTTCCTAGAGGAGGACACGGAAAAGCGTTGTGAGCTCATGTTGCGTTTGGGGAGCATCCAAGAGCGCCTGAGAGATTTTTCCAGTGCAACGGCAACATTCCGTCGGCTTTTAGAAATTTCTCCTGATCATCCTCAGGCGCTTGAATTCATCGAGCGCATTTATGAACAGCAGCAACATTGGCCTGAGCTGTCAGAAATTTTAACGCGACGTTTGGAAGTTGTTAAGGGGGATGAGCGTTATCCTCTCATGTTGCGGTTGGCAACAATAAGGGAGGGGAGGCTGGCGGATTTGCAAGGGGCTCTTGAGTTATATGCTCAGCTTTTGAGGCACGATCCAAGGTTTCCTGGTGCGCTTGAGCGTGTGAATGCCATTGTTCGAAAATCTCCTCAAGAAATTATGGCTGTTCATTTGTTGCTTGAGTCTCACAGAGCAACTCACAACAGAAATGAGCTCATTCAAGTTATTGAAAATCGCGTTGCTGTGAGCATGGATTCTGCGGAGCGCCATGCCTTGTTGTCTGAATTGGCTAAGGCGCGAGAGGCACAGGGCGAACCGGAATTGGCATTTTTAGCAGCGCTGCGAGCCTTTAATGAGATACCTCAGGATGATCACGCTCGCAGTGAGCTGGTGCGTTTGGCAGAAACTTTAGGTTCTTTCGAGGAGCTCGCTGGCGCGTTAGAAGAGGCATTGCCTCAGCTGTTTGAGCCGACAGCAGAGTCGAGAGTTTGCCTTGAATTGGCATCTGTTTATGAAAAGCATTTGAATGATCTGCAGACTGCCGCTGGCTATTATGAACGGGCTTTGCGCGCAGGAGTGGCTTCGCCAATTGAAGCATGGAAAGCCTTAGAGCATATTTATGGCAAGCTCAATCAACACCAATCCCAAGTTGATATTTTAGAGCAGTTGTTGGCTTGGACGAAAGACAACGCAGAAAAAATACCTCTGCTTTATCGTGTGGGTGAGCTGCATGAACATAAGCTGAAAGACGTGGCTGCTGCGTCTTATGCCTATGAGCGGATTTTAGAGATAGACTCAAACAATTTGCCATCGGCCAGAGCTCTGGAGTTTCTCTATGAAAGCTTAAACGAACACGGAAAATTAAGGGCGATTTTGCAAACGCAACGAGAGTTGGTTGCGGGCTCAGAGAAAGATCGTGTCACGGCTAAACTGGCTTCTCTGACAGCCGATGTGTCAGAGGATTTTTCTGAAGCTATTGCACTCTATGAGGAGTTGGTCTCTAAAAACCCACGGAACGATCAAGCGGCTTTGGCGCTCGAAAATCTGCTTGAGAAAGCAGGCCAACATCAACAACTGCTTCATTTGCTCAAACGTCGGTTGACGGTTATGTTGGAGCCCAGAGAGCTGGTTCGACTTAACCAGGCTGCAGGTCGAGTTCTTTGGAAACAACTCAATAAACCACAAGAAGCCATTGCCTATTTTAAAGCAGCTTTAGAGAGAGATGTTCGAGCCAAAGAAGCGCTTGAGGCTTTGCGTGAAATTTTCGATCTGCAAGGACAAAAAGAGGATTTGATTGTTGTTTTGCGACGGTTGCTTCCGTTGCAGACAGAACCTTTGGCCATCAAAGAAATTCGTCTCAAACTTGCAGATGTGTTGGCTTCTCTTGGGCGACGTGAAGAAGCTTTGGAATCTGCAAAGCGAGGCCTGGAGATTGAGCCTCATCATATTCCGATGCTCGATCAAGCATTGAGCGTATTTTATAAATTGCAGGCCTGGAACGATCTCATTCATACCTTGGAGCTTCAAACTCAACTTTTCTTGGAAGAGCAACAAGAGGAAGAAGCCGTTAGAGTGTTGTTTCAGGTTGCAGATATTTGGAAGACAAAAATTGGAAAACCTGAAAATGGAGGAGCAGCTCTAGAAAAAATATTCCTCATTGATATGTCCAATCGCTCTGCCTATGAGCAAGCGCTTAATCTCTATGCATCCGTTAACGACTGGCGTTCTTATGTTCAAACCATTAACCGGTTTTTGCCAAATTTTGTTACGGATGATGAGCGGGTGGCCGCATTATGCAGCCTTGCTCGTGTGCAAGAGCAAAAACTGGGACAAAAAGATGTTGCGTTTTTGCAGCTGTGCCGTGCGCTTCAAATTCAGCCAGAAAACGGCTCTTTAAGAGATGCAGCTGTTCGCCTGGCCAATGAAACACAAAGCTATGAAGAATTGGCTGCTGTTTTTGAAGAGATTGCTGAAACCTTGCCAAGCGGTCCTTTGGCCTCGCAGATGTATCGTTTGCTGGCCAACATTCAAGATCTACATATAGGGGACGTGGATGCCGCAGAGGCCTCATTCCAGAAAATTTTGGAGTTTGATCCAACAAGCCGTGATGCTTTAGAAGGGCTTGAAAGTTTGCTGGAGCGTTATGGTCGTCATCAAAGTCTGGCTGCCGTTCTGGATCGAAAAATTGAGCTTAGCGAAACATCCGAAGACAAGAAAAGTGTGCTTTTAAAACTGGCAACCCTTCAGGAGAAACACTTAAACAATTCTGTCGCTGCTGTTCGAGCTCTTGAGCGTGCATTTGAGCTTATTCCTGATCACGCCTCTTTGGATGTACTCTGTCGCCTGCGCCGGGAGCAAGGTGACTTTGAGCTGATGGTGGCCAACATATTGCGCTTGAGAGAGTTGGTCTCCCACCAGGAGGCTTCAAAGCTTCAACTGCAAATTGCTCAAATTTATGAGGATGATCTGCATGACAAAGAAGCAGCCATTGAAGCTTATCAAGGGGTGCTGGCTTTTGAAAAACATCATCTGCTGGCTTTAAAATCCATTGAGCGTTTGCTGACGGAGGCAGACAGGCCGATTGAACTGCTTGAGCTTTTGGAAAAACGCATTGCCGCTTCTGAAAACCTTTCAGAGCGCATTGCGCTTTATTTTCAACAAGCAGATATTTGGGAAAGCCGGCTCCAAAACCTCGAGCAAGCAGACGCTTGCATTCAAGCTGCGCTGGGGATTGATCCAAGCAACACGGAGGCTTTGCGTGTTTTGGAGCGCTTGCGCTATTCTCGAGGGGATTGGCAAGGGCTGATAGATGTTTTTGAAAAGCAGTCCTCTTTGCAATCCAAGCCTGCCGACAAAGCGAAATTGTTGGTTGTCATGGGGCAGGTTTTTCAACAAAGGCTTGCCCATGTAGAAAAAGCAACGCTTGCTTATCAACAAGCATTACATTTCAACCCACAAAATTGTGATGCTGTGCATGCACTCGCCAGCGTTTTTGAAGCTCAGAAGAATTGGCCTTCTGCCTTAGAAATGCTTCGCAAAGAGGCGAAGCTTGTTGGCGAAAACAAGTCAACTGCTTCTCTGCATCATCGCATCGGTCAGATTCATGAAGAAGAAATGAAGGACATGGTTTCGGCAAAGAAAGCCTATTTGGAGGCTTTGAAATTTGACGAATTGCATTTGCCTTCCTTGGTTGCGCTGAAGTCCATTTATTACCAAGAAAAAACATGGACAACTTATGAATCTACTTTGAACAAAATCATTCAGCTGGTTTCTGAGCCGGAAAGCAAAAGCCAATATTTGCTCGAATTTGGCGATTATTTAAGAGAAGTCAAAGAAGACTTCGAGCTGGCTGAAAACATCTATGTGAAGGCGCTCAAAGAGAAGCCTAACTTGTTGGCAGCTGCACGCCCATTGGTGGATTTGTGCGTAGCCTCAGAGCGTTGGCCGGATGCCGCTCGCGCTTTGGAAGTGGTTGTCCAGCACTTGGAAAATGAGCTTCCTCAGGACAGTGATGGCTCAAAGGCCAGAGAGCTTTGTCGTTTCGTTTATCGCTTGGCTTATGTTTGTGAAAAACTGGGGGAGGATACTCGGGCACTGGAATGTTTCCAAAGAGCTCATGAGTTAGACCCCAGTTATTTGTCTGCACTGGAGGGGTTGGGAAATCGCTTGATGAAATCTGGGCGCCATGAAGAGGCGCTGCATGTTTATCAAAACATTCTCATTTATCATCGCGATGTCCTGGCGGATTTTGAAGTCGTTGAAATCTATTGGATGCTGGGCGACCTTTATGTCACTTTAAAACAACTCGACAAAGCGGCGAACCAGTTTGAGCGAGCCTTGGCTTTGGATGCTCAGCATGAGCCCTCGTTGGTCTCTTTGAGCAACCTTGCCCAGGCCGCGAAAAATTGGGAGCAAGTGGCAGATTGCTATCGCCGCCTGCTTCAGTTGGTCGAAGGAGACAAGCAATATCAACTGGCCATGTCGCTTGGAGATGTTTCCAAAAACCACCTGCATGATACGTGGCAAGCCATTGATGCTTATTCCATTGCTTTGCGCAGCCAACCCCAATCCCTTCAGGCCATGGAATGCCTTTGTGTACTTTCAGAAGAGACGGGGCAATTTGCCAAGGCAGGGGATTTGCTCAGAAGAATGCTCGAAATAGAAGAAGTCAAAAGCAGTCCTGAACGATCAAAGCAGGCCTATAAACGTTTGGGCATTCTTCTGCGCGACAAGCTCAGCGACATTGATGGGGCGGCCAAGGCATTGAATGCTGCTTTGGATTTGGATTTTAGGTTTATTGAGGCTTTTCAAGCTTTGGAGTCTATGCTGGGGAAACAGCGGCGGTGGGGGGAGCTGGAGAGCAATTATCATCGGATGATCCAAAGGCTGCCCAAGACGGATGATATGTTTTCTGCGCGCATGGCGCTTTTTAGGACATTGGGTGATCTATATCTCAATGTCCTCAAGCGAGTCCCCGAGGCCACGCAGGTATATGCCGTGTTGGCCAAAGGTCTTCCCAGGGATGCGCATGTACAAGAAACCTATGCAACACTTGCTCGTCAAACAGGAAAACTGGATGAAGCTTTGGCTGCATACCGCCGTGCTTCTTTAACAACACAGAATTTGACGAAGGTGGCCGTTGAATTGGCCACGCTTTCTGTGGAGAAGAAACACTTGGATTCAGCCTGGTTGGCAGCACAAGCCGCAACCGTTTTCTTGGATTCAAAGGGCGAAGACGAAAAAGCCATTGTCCAAAAATTGGCACGCTGGGCGCGCAAGAAAGGCCTGCCTCAAAAGCCATTGACAGCTCAACATTGGAATGCGCTCTATCACCCCAGCGTCCGCGGCCAACAGCGCGAATTTTTGGGGCTTTTATATCTCCATGCCGGTGCGCTCTTCAAAGAAGAGCATGCGAGTTATCAAATGAATCCTCGCAAGCACCAGTTGGATCTCTCCAAATCTCTGGAATACCAATTGGGGCAATTGAAGGAGGTTTCTCGTTTATTAGGTGCTGATGCGATCCCCGTATTTTCTCCCTTTTTGGTTTTTTCACGTGCAAAACGTGGCTCAGAAACGCCTCCTGAAGCATCTATAGGTGTAGAAATTTGTAATACCTCACCCATTTCTATTAAGCTGGGAGGGCGGTTTTTTTCAGAAACAGGCCAAAATGAAGTGTGCTTTTGGTTGGCCAAAACATTGACGTTGATGCGTCCAGAGTTTGTGTGGACACGTATTATGCCTTTGGAGCGTTTAGAAATTTTATTTCAGGCAGCGGTTTCTCTGACGCAAGAGCCTTTCCCTTATACGGTGAATGTGCAGCAGATGGAGCCGGACAGACAAGCTTTGAACAGAGTTTTGCCGCTCATGGTGCGCAACCGTCTCAAACAGTTGGCAAAAGAAATGGTTGCTTCCCATGCACATGGAGGTTTAACAGGATATTTTGAAGGGGCCGAAATGACGGCGTTGCGTGTGGGTGCTTTGTTGACAACAGAGGCTGCCCCTATAAAGAAAATTCTGAATGCGGAACAGGGTGTTATGGCTCCTGCCTTGTTGCAGCGTAGAATTCGGGATTTGGTGGAGTTTATGTTGAGTGAGGAGTTTATTTTTCTGCGTGGAGATTTAGGAATCCAGGTGGATGTAGCTTAGAATTTTATTTGCTCAGGGGCCTTGGCTCTTGCACGCAACCTTAAGTAGGATGCTATGCGCTTTGTTTGCGAAAACTGCCTTGCGCAGTATATGATCAAAGATGAAAAAGTGGGGCCTAAGGGCGTCAAGGTGCGCTGCAAAAAATGTAGCCACCTGATGACTGTTCGGCTTCCAGATCTGGAGCTCCCGGATTTGGAGTTGTCTGATGAGGCAACCATTCGAATACCCTTGCCAGAAGAAGATGAGTCCGAAAGTTTCTTCGCAGCGGATTTGTCTCCAGGAGCTTCTGCCGAGCCCTCCGCAGAAACACCTTCGCCTTTTTTAAGTGCTTTCGACGAAGGTTTGCCTACGGGCACTCACCTGGTTTCTGAAAACGCGGATGGTTTGTCTGAAAATTTTGAATTCTCCAAAAGCCCTGAAGAAGAGCATGTGTCCGAAGAGAATTTGCCGTTTATGCCGCCCATCCAAGCTGCTGTCCCACCTGCGGATTTGGGCAGTTTGTTTGATGATCCAGAGCTTAAGTCACCTTCAACTGGTTTATTTGGCTCGCTGGATGAAGAAGAGCTTGGGGATGCTTTTGAGCGCGCCATCAGCCAACGCAAAAGCTCAGCTTTGCAGCAGTCTGCCTCGGGTGCCCTCTTTTCAGAGCCTAGCATTGTGGTTTCCCAGGGGCTTTCTCAGCCGGCGGGGGTTGAGTGGTTTGTTGCTGTTGATGACAACCAAGTGGGGCCTTTGGGCATGGGCGAAATAAAGTCTTATTGGCGGCAGGGAAAAATCAGCAGAGATTCTCTTTGCTGGAAAAGCGGCATGAAGGATTGGGAGCCCATTGGAGCTCTGGAAGAATTGTTTGATCAGCTGAATGTCTCCGCAATAAGCACCCCTGGCATAGAGCTTTCTCCGCCTCCGGAAAGTGAAGCCGCCCCCGTCGATTGGCAGCCTTCCGCTGCATCCGCCTTGGCCTCTCTTGTGCAAGACGAGCTTCAAGGCATGGCCGCTTCTCCTCCTGCTTTGGAGCCCCATATGGCTCCTTTGGCAGAAGCGGCCCCCTCCTATACAACGAATATAACAGCGGCTTTGACTGATATTCCTTCGGCCTCTCCTGCTGTAGCCTCGGCACTAACACCACCCTATATTACGGCACCCCCTGCACCTGCATATGCCGCTGTGCCCGCAACAAACTCGACGCAAACTTCTGCTATTTATATCCCTCCAGCTCCTCCCCCCGCGCGTCCCCATAAGGCCATATGGTTGTTGTCGGCAGGGCTTCTGCTTGTCTTTGGCGTCGTCGTTGCCATTTTGGTTGTTTTGCTGCGTAGCCCAGAGAAGCCTCAACCACCACCTCCCGTTATGGCTCAGCCCACCCCACAGCTGCCGCCTCCACCGCCACCCCCGCCTCCGCCGGCTATAGAGGAAACCCCTCCTGTTGTGAGGGAGCTTGTGCCACCTCCTTCGGAGCTCCCTCAAATAGATCCTTCACAGGCTTTGGCTGAACGGTTTGCTCCGCCGCCCAAACCTCCCAAAAAACAAGAAACAAAACGCAATACAAGCCAAAGCGTTGCCTCTGTTGCTCCTCCCCCGGCACGCCCTTCAACCAGCCGCGTCCAGGATGATTTTGACAAAGCTTTTGGTGTTGCGGATCCGCCTGCGCGCTCCACACGTCAAGAGCGCCCAACAACGGTTTATGTGCCTCCTCCCGTCAACGTCAAACAAGCCCTCTCGGATGCCGATATTATGGAATATATCCTCAGCAAAAAGGCAGAAGTGTTGGTTTGTGTCAGAGAGCAAAAAAACAGAGATCCAAAGCTCAAAGGCGATATGATCGTCGAATGGAATGTTGCGACCTCCGGGAAAACTTCCCAAGTCAAGCTGGCCGCCTCTTCCAGTTTCCAAGGTACATATTTTGCCAATTGCGTCATAAAACTCATTCAAACCTGGCAATTCCCCGCACATAGGACAGCCGGCGGAACCCGTAAGTTTAATTTCAAAATTTAAACCCACGGCAATGTGGAGGCGGCCTGGACAAAAACATGCATAGGGGGAGCTATGGTTTTAAGTTAAATATGCCGCTCTCTCTTTTTCCTTGGCATGGCCTTCAAAAAAGCGCTAGAGCGCTTTTACTTAGAACTGATTTGATTTTACAGACCGGTTTCAATTTGGCATGAGGTCGAGGCGGGCGAGGCTTTTGTGAGGGGAGTGCACTTAAGTGCATGACCCGAACAAAAACGAGTCCAACGAAGAGATCATGTCAAAGTGGAAGCGGTCTAGAGCGGCTCAACATTGATGGCAACTTTCCAGTCCTCCGGACATGAGTCCGGGGTAAGGAGTTTTTTGATGAAACCTGAAATACACCCCCTTTATCCACCTGGACGCATTAGCTGTGCTTGCGGGAATATGCTGGAGACACGCAGCACGCGCGGCTCCTTCAACGTGGAAATTTGCTCCGCTTGCCACCCCTTTTTTACGGGAAAATATAAGCTTGTGGATACCCAAGGCCGCGTCGAGCGCTTCCGCAAGCGCTATGAGGCCAAGGGCAAAGGGACAAAGGCCTGAGTTTGGTGAAAAAGCCTCCCTACGTCGGCGGGCAAGCCGTTATAGAAGGTGTGATGATCCGCTCCCCGCGCAGCTTTGTTGTGGCTGTGCGGCGCCCCGATGGGAAAATTGCGCTGCGTGAGCAGGCCTGGAAAAACTTTTGGCCCTCCCTGAAGTTTTTCCGCTGGCCCTTTTTCCGCGGCATTATGGTGCTGCTGGAGTCCTTGCACAACGGCTATGTGGCACTGGAGTTTTCTGCCCAACAGGCAGAGCCCCCCAAAGAGGGCGCGGAACCTTCCCAACCCGGGGGAGGCGCCAGCATGGCCCTCAGCATGGTTTTGGCCACCTTTCTGGCACTGGGTTTGTTTGTGGCTTTGCCACACCTGCTCACCTGGGGCCTGGGCGCATGGACAAATACGGCGCTTGACACCGACGGCTTTGCCTTCCACCTCATAGACGGTGTCCTTCGCTTGTTGGTATTTCTGGGTTATTTGTTGCTGCTCTCCAAAAGCAAGGATGTGCAAAACCTGTTTGCCTACCATGGGGCTGAACACAAAGCCATTTGGGCCCACGAGTCCAAGAAGGAATTAACGGTTGAAAATGCAAGGCCTTTTAGCACTTTGCACCCACGCTGCGGCACGAGTTTTTTGTTTGTGGTCGTCGGCGTGGCAGTGCTTGTCCACGTGGTGTTTTTGCCGTGGGTGCCCAGGCTGCATGAGCACAACTTTCTCAACCAGCTTTTGCTTATTTTAGTAAAGCTGCCCATGGTATTCCCCATTGCAGGCCTGGCCTATGAGTTGCAGCGGTTGACAGCCAAAGACAACTGCCCGCGTGCTTTGCGCTGGCTGGCCTTGCCCGGCATGTGGCTGCAACGCCTAACAACCAGGCCCCCCACAGACGCACAGCTTGAAATTGCTTTGCTGGCCATGCGACGCGCCCTTAAACGCGAAGCAGCCACCGAAGCCTTGCCCGAAGGGCTGTTTATTCTGGACAATGCCATGGCCCCAGACGACGCCCTCCCTGCGCTCGCATAGAGCGGTTTTATGTTGCATTGAGCCGCTGCACCCCCACAAGCCAAGCTTGAGCTTGCTTCAACAAAACCTGCCCGCAGAAGCAAAAAACTTATTTAACGCCCACCTCACAGCCCGCGGACCAACTCCATACCCTCCACTCCATAACGGAGGAACAGCCCCTCCCTTGCTCAGCTTTTTTCAAAAAGCAGGCCCCGCGTTTGACAACATATGCCACCTCAAAAGCACACTGTGTCTTGCTACAGCGTCTTTTCCTCACACCGTGTGTTGCTATTATGCTAAACAACCTGGCCTATATGGCCGAAACCACACCAGAAGAGCCCCGAATGACACCTGTTGGACATATAAAAATAGACGCCCCCAAAGCATTTTCTGTGAAACGTTTTACCTTGGGCATGCTGTGTGTGTTGCTGGTTGCGGCCATGGGTAGCTGCTCTGAGGAGCCTTCCCCTCCAGAGGAAAAGGAAGGTGAAGGCTATATAGTTATTTTTGAAGAAAATGGTGGGGACACTCCAGCAAACCCGCAGAGCAAAAGGGTGGTACCGCCTGCCACCACGGTGGACACTTTGCCGGAGCCGCCCATATGGGAGGGCCATCGCTTTATGGGGTGGAATATGGAGGCGGATGGGAGTGGAATGCCCTTTAGCAGCGACACCCCGGTGAGTGCAAACCTCACCGTTTATGCGCAGTGGGAGCTTTTCCCTGCTTCTAGCTTTCCTCGGTTGAGCATTTCCATTAGCCCCAGTGCAGAAATACTCACGCCTATACTCCATGAGGGCTATAGCGAGCGCTCCACCACTTTTGGTGTGGTGGTTTCAGGCTTTGCCAATGCTGCGGAGGCCAGCAACGCATGGCTCAGCATCAGCGCCACCAATGGCTTGGCCTTCACCGTTAACAGCAACCCCACGGGGAATATTCAAAATTTCAGCATTAGAGTGGTGTATGATGGGGAGGAGGCATTTCCTTCAGGTGTGGCAACCTTCAACCTGAGCCTCATACGTACACCGGGTTATGAGACTGAAAGCAGAACCACCACCGTCAACATTAGGGATGGGTTGGCTGCAGAGCGCGCCATTCCGTTGAATGAGGGGAATATTATTTCTTTTAACCACTATGCGAGGACGGCCGCTGGCCTGGTACGGCACTATAGGTTGATGGAAAATGTGAGCCTCAGCACCACCTCAGCAAACAATTGGACGGCCATAGGCGCGGAGAATGCCCACTTTAGGGGCAGCCTTAATGGTGGTGGCCACACCCTTTATGGCCTTCGTATAAGCACCAGCAGCAATTATCAGGGTTTGTTCCGCTTTCTGGGCGAAGGTGCCGTTGTAGAAAACCTTGGGCTGTTGGATGTCAGCGTCAGCAGTAGCGGCCAAGTTATAGGCAGCCTGGCGGGCTTTTCCAACGGCACGGTGCAAAACTGCTATGCCACGGGAGCTGTCAGGGGGAGCTATGTGGGTGGCCTGTTGGGCGGCAACGGCCCCGCGGGCAGCGTGCAAAACAGCTATGCCACAACCAACGTTAATGGCGGAAACTATGCCGGTGGGTTGGTAGGGGAAAACCGTGGCACCATAGAGCATAGCTATGCCACGGGCACGGTTAATGCTGCTAACTCCTCATATGCCGGTGGCCTGGTGGGGCAAAACTTCGGCACGCTGCGCAACAGCGTGGCGCTGAACCAGAACGTGTGTGCCAGCGCCTATGCCGGGCGTGTGACGTCCACCACCAGCGGTAGTTTGTCAGGCAACTTGGCGTTTAGCGGCACCCTCTATTGCGGGCAGCAGATTTGGACCACAGGCCTAGCTGAAAACACCAGCCAGGGCGAAAACAGAACGGCCTCTGCCCTGCAAACAGCATATGGTTTCCCCGCTGCATTGCTCAGCAGCCCGTGGACATATCTGCCAGACAGGCTCCCCGGCCTTTTTGGGCAAACGGTGGCTATGCCTTCATATATACACTAAGGGGGGGGTGTTTTTCCCCCTCCGGGGGGGTGGTCGTTTTCAGCGAAGGGTTTTTTTGCCCTGCCGGGCAGGGTTTGTTTTGCAGAGGGGGCCTGCGGCCCGGCTATTTTCAAAGGAAAAGTTTTTTTGTGGGGGGTGTTTTTATTTTTTCCCCTCCAGGGGGGGAGTGTCGCCTCCGGCGAAGGGTTTTTTCGCCCTGCGGGCGCAGCTTGCCTTCGGCAAGTCACTTTTTTTGTCTGAACAAAAAAAGTAAAAAAAATCACTCA
>WRKR01000006.1 GCA_009782175.1 Cystobacterineae bacterium | reverse complement strand
TCCAGACCGGTTTCAATTTGGCATGAGGTCGAGGCGGGCGAGGATTTCGCGATGGGAGTGCACTTAAGTGCATGACCTGAGCGAAACCGGAGCCCAACGAAGAGATCATGTCAAAGTGAAAGCGGTCTAGGGTTTTTGAAAGCCTAAAGCCCGGCGCTCCTTTAATAAACCTCAAGGACAAAGGGGTGTTGTATATTGGCTCCCCTGTGCAAAAGGCTTGCGGCATCTGCGTCGAAATTTTTCCCGGACACAGAGAGGGGCTCAGCAGAAACAACCCACAAGGCGCGATAGAGGCCTATTTTTTCCAAGGGAATTTGGGCTTTTAACGTATTTTCCGCGTGTTGGCAATGTGGCCCCGGCGCAGAGGAGGAGCAAGAGAAAACCAGTTGCTCGTGCACATAGACGAAGAGGGCTACCTGAGAGGAGGGCGGAATATGGGCGTTGACATGAATTTCATTGCCCACCTTGGCGCCCTCTGTGTTGCGGAATGAGGAGGCGGAGCTGTCATAAATGCTCCAGGAAAAGGCGGCCGTTTGTGAAAAAGGCGTTTTTAAAACGCTCTCTTGCGAAACGCTGTGGTGCAACTCCAAGGAGACGAAAACCACAGCCAACACCGTGGCGGTGGCCAAGCCCCCCAAAGCCCAGCGGTATGCCCGTATGGCCATGCACCACCGCTCCCACCATGAGGGCGCAAGCTTTTGTTTTTCCTGGGCTTGGATGGCACACCACACCTTTTCTTTCCAACCCAGAGGCAAAGCCGCGGGCGCTTGGCACTGCCTGAGCAGCGAAGCCAGCTTTTCATAGCTGCTTTGGGCTTGTTGGCAGGGCTTGCACCCTTGCAAGTGCTGGGTGAATTCTGCTGAAAGCATGTCTACTTCCAACCCTTCATTTTCGAAGCGTGTACACTCGTTCACAACCTTCTCCCTTTGGATTCCATGCATCGTTTAAGCTTGGGCAAAGCCCGGGTAATCCGCACCCTTAAAGCCACGGTGGAGCTCCCCAAAATTTTGGACATTTGCTCATAAGACAGGTTTTCGCGAAAACGCAAAAGCAAGGTGAGCAGCGAGCTGGAGTCCTTGGTTTGCGAGCGAAACTCTTCAAGGCATTGCTCCAGGCTTTGCACCATTTGTTGGTGGTGGATGAGTTGATCTGCCAAAGGGCTGGAATCCGAGACGTCCATCATCTCATCCACGCGCATAGATATTTTTGCTTTGCGCCGCGCAGCGCGCAAATGGTCGATGGCGCGGTTTTTCGCAATGGTAAACAACCATATGCGAAAGGAAAATTTTTTCTCAAAGCCCAAAAGGTTATTATAGGCCTGCACAAAGGTGGTTTGCAAAACATCCGCAGCTGTGTTTGGGTCGCGCAACATATTGCAGACAAAGGCATAAATGGATGAACCATAGGCATCCATCAACAACTCCAGGGCTGCATGCAAGGCTCCTTGGTGGATGAGCTTTTGACATTGCTGATCCACAGCCTCGTCAGAAGTTTTGGAGGGAAGGCCCGACATGTCCTCAAGAGTTATACCAAAAGTGGAAAGCTGGCGACCTTTAAGGTGAAAGAAGCTGCAAAGCGCGCAAAGGAAAAACAGCTGCCCCCCGCCCAAACCCCAAGCTTTGGGCGCCACCCACGGGGAAGGGCGCGCTTTGAAGGTTTTGAATGGCATGGCTTCCTCCCTCAGAACGGACATGATATGGTTTTGGCGCTTGGCAAGACCAAATGTTACATATATGCGCACTCAAAATGCTGTTGGGCTCAGTTTTTGCCTTTTTTGGAGTGGCGCCATGGCTTGCTCCGTGGAAAGGCGCTGCGAAGAGGCCTTTGAAGCAGAGGATTTTGTGCAGGCGGCGCCGCTATGCGAAAAAGCCCATGCCAAAAACAAAAAAACGCGCCACTTGGCCCTGGCTGCCGAAAGCCACTTCCAGCTTTCAAACTTGGATGAAGTGGAGCGCTTGTGCACGCTTTTGCTGGAAACACCCCGCAAGCCCCAGGCGCTCTATTTGTTGGGTGCAGCTGCCCTCGAGCGTGGACAGCGCGACCAAGCCAAGAGCCTTTTGGAAGAGGCCTATGCCGAAGCTTTGCAGCAGCATGGAACCCATGCCCCCAAAGACCAAAGAGCTGCAGGCCGTGCAGCTTATTTGTTGGCTTGGATGAGCCTTTATGACAACAAGCTTGAAGACAGTGCGGCTTGGGTGCAGCGCGGCCTTCATGAGCTCAAAGAGCAAGCCGACCTCAAAACCGAAGTGGCCCTCTTGACGGTGTTGCACATCATTGAGATGTGGCGGGGCAATGAATTGGCTGCTGAAACAGCCTTGTCTCTGACTGAAACCTTGCATCGGCAAAAAAGCAAGAGCCACCAAGAGCACCGCTCTCTCTTGCTTTTGCGTGCTTTTCAAAGCTTGCGCCAAGAGCGGTGGGCCTTGGCCGAGCAACAGTTTCTGCGCCTGTTGAGCTTCAGTGCAAACAAACATTGCGATGATGCCTGCCAGCCAGCTTGGTATGGCTTGGCCAGAGCTCATATGCACCAAGGACAACTCGACAAGGCCGAAGCTGCCTTGAATGAACACTTGCGCCTTTTGACCACTCCTGTCAGCGCAGACGTCTTGTCGTTTCACGCTGAGTTGGCTACCGAGCAAAAAAACTATTCAAAGGTGCTCGAAATCTTGCCTGAAACTCAAGACAAGAGCCTCACCGAAACAAACAGACAATGGATGGCCATCTTGCGCGGAAATGCATTGGCCAAGCTGGGCCGCAAGTTTGAAGCCGAGGTGGTGCTGAATAAAGTCGTCAGACAATATGAGGGCATGCATCGCAGCTTGACCGCACCAGGGCACAGGAGCAGTTTTTTGCACGCACGCAGCTGGGCTTTTGAGTGGCTGTTTGAGGAATATATCCAAGAGGGCAAAGTGTTTGAAGCCTTGGAGGTGGCCGAGCGACTCATGGCGCCCACCTTCATGGAGCTGCTCTCCAGCAAGCTTAAGCCGCATTTGAGCAGCGCCGAAGAAGTGCATGCGCTTTTGGCGCGCACAGAAAAAGACCCCTTGGAAAGCGACAGCACAGCCTCCAAGCTCAGCTTTGAAAAGGCCTTGGAGCTTTTGAGTCCAGATGAGCTTTTATTGTTTTTCTCATCAGAGCAATGGTTTTTTCGCCTGTGGTTCCACGAAGGCAAGTTGAAAGAGGTGCAAAAGCTCTCTTTGAAGGAGCTTAAACCGCGCCTTGAGGCTTTTGCTTTGTCGCCCTCCTCGCCCGAAGAAGCCGAAGCCCTGGGCGTGCTTTTGTGGCCTCAAGGGCTCTCCAAAGGCGCGCGCGTGCAGATTGTGGGGCAAGACATGCTGCGCAAGCTGCCTTGGGCGGCCTTGCGCGTGCAAGGCCAATGGCTGGCCGCACGCCATGCCATGGCCTGGGCGCCCAGCCTCAAAGTGGCTGCCTTGCTGCGCGCGCGCGCGCGGCATGCCGGTGAGGTGCTGGTTGTGGGAAACCCCACGGGCGACTTGCCGCATGCGCAGGCCGAGGCCTTGCAAGTGGCTCAGCGCTTGAAGGCCGCGCCCTTTTTGGGGGTGCGGGCCCGACGCTCAGTGTTTGAGCGACTTTCGGGCGCTCAATTTTTGCATTTGGCCGCGCATACTCATATTGAGACGGAGGGTGCAAATATTGGACTGGCCGACGGGAAGCTTTATGCGCATGAGCTGCTTGAGCGCGGGCTTGCGCCTCAAACCGTTGTGCTCTCCAGCTGTGCCTCGGCCAAAAGTTGGGATGGTGAGGGCCTCATGAGTTTGAGCGGCAGCTTTTTGGCCGCAGGCAGCCGCCAGGTGGTGGCCAGCTTGCGCAGCATGGAAGATGCTGTTTCAGCTGAGTTTATGCAGCATTTCTATGCCGAAGGCGGCCTGGAAGAGCCTGCCTGGGCGCTTTCCAAAGCCCAAACAAAAATGGCCGGCCATGCCCGCGTGGAGCAATGGTCGGCCTTTGTGCTTTGGGGCACCGTCCGTTAAACTGTTAATTTCAAGGTTTAATAGGGTTTGGTGGCGTCGGCAGTGGTTTCGGATTTCCCGCTGTCACTGTTATCAACTGAACGACCACTTTCCCCAATTTTTGTCCTAACATATCCATTTTCCATCCTCCTGTTTGTTCCACCGTTTCAACTGCTCCAAACGACGCGCAATGCAGTTTTGAAAAGCTCCCTTGTACGCCGTCACTCCTTCACCTCGTTCACTGCCTTCACCTCTTCCACTGCCTTCACCACCTACGCCGCCCTCACGCCGCCCAACCCCCTCCACACTCTGCTTTTTCACGACATTACGGCCCATACCGCCTCCCTTGAGTTGCTTCTCCACGCTAAGTTAGGACTTGCTCGCTTCTAAAAACGGTGGATTGTCGAGCCCTGCTCCTCGCCAAAACCCTGCACTCGACAACCCACCCACACCTTTTTTCGAACCTTCACCGGATCCAACCCGCACTCGAAAAACCCTCGCCACCCCCACTCGCCCCCCACCCTCAACTGACGCCCCAACCTCTGCCCGCTACCTGCTGCCTCGCCCTGCTGCCAACGCCACTGCCTCTGCCCGCTACCTGCTGCCTCGCCCTGCTGCCAACGCCACCACCTCTGCCCGCTACCTGCTGCCTCGCCCTGCTGCCAACGCCACCACCTCTGCCCGCTACCTGCTGCCTCGCCCTGCTGCCAACACCACTGCCTCTGCCCGCTACCTGTTGCCTCGCCCTGCTGCCAACGCCACCACCTCTGCCCGCTACCTGTTGCCTCGCCCTGCTGCCAACGCCCCTGCCACTGCCTCTGCCCGCTACCTGCGCCCGCTACCTGCTGCCTCAACCCATTGCTGAGCATTCAACCCCTGCTGCCACCCACTGGCTTTGTTGTCTGAACAACTCAGCCACCACTTTCTCACTTCTGACCATAAGGCATAGCAATAGACATGCCAAGTCGCTGGTTTTTAAAAAAATTCCTGTTTACGGAGAGTTAAGTCAACATGCCTCGAATGAAAATAGAGACAATGTAGTCATAGCGTTCACTATCGAGACGGTTATGCTCTAAAAAGCTAGACTGTTGGTGAGCAAACTTCGACGAAGGGGGCGAGTGGCTTCAAACCAGGCATACGAGGGGAGAGGGCAGCAAGGCCCAAAGGGTATAGCGGGCAGGTGGCCGTTCCGGCAAAGCCGGCACTGCTCATTGGTGCCGGCAGTGCGGATAATGAAAGAGGGAATTTTCAACGGCGCGTGGCATGCGGCCATGCATGAAGAAAAATAGAGCTTGAGGACGAAAGAGAGGAGGCAGGGAGTTGGAGGGTGGAGCGCATAGCCCCTAAATGAGGTTTCACCTCAGCCTTCAAACAGCGCAGTGGACAAATATCGCTCGCCCCCATCAGGAAAAACAACCACAATGCTTTTGCCTTGGTTTTCCGCACGCAAAGCCACTTGGGTGGCCGCCCAGAGCGCCGCCCCGGAAGAGATGCCCATCAACAAGCCCTCGGTATGCGCAGCGTCGCGCGCGCTTTGGAAGGCATCCTCGGTTTTAACCCTTATAATTTCATCATAAATATCCCTATTTAATATTTCTGGAACAAAGCCGGCACCTATGCCCTGGAGTTTGTGCGGGCCGGCGTACCCTTCGGACAACATGGGCGAGTCATCCGGCTCAACAGCGACCGCTTTCAGCTTGGGGTTTTGCCATTTGAGGTATTCCCCCACCCCACTCATGGTTCCGCCCGTGCCAATGCCGGATATGAAAAGGTCCACTTGGCCACCCGTATCCTCCCAAATTTCGGGGCCCGTCGTCTCCCTGTGGATTTGAGGGTTGGCAGGGTTGACAAACTGGCCGGGAATAAACGCGCCCGGCGTCTCGGCAGCCAAGGCTTCTGCCTGGGCAATGGCCCCCTTCATCCCCTTCGCCCCCTCGGTCAGCACAAGCTCTGCACCATAGGCAGCCAGCAACTTGCGACGCTCCACACTCATCGTCTCAGGCATGGTCAGAATGACACGGTATCCCCGCGCCGCAGCAACCAACGCAAGCCCTATGCCCGTATTGCCGCTGGTCGGCTCAATAATGACAGAGCCCGCTTTCAACTTTCCACGCTTCTCCGCTTCGTCAACCATGGCCAAGGCCACCCGGTCTTTCACACTGCCCGCTGGATTGAAATATTCCAGCTTCCCCATGAGAATGGCTTTAAGTTTTCGCTTTCTCTCATATCCATTGAGACGCAGCAAAGGGGTTTTCCCAATAAGCTCTGTTAAGCTGTTCGCAACTCTTGACATTTTTGAGGCCTCCTGATTAAGTTTATTAAACAGATAACAATAGTATGTTTTTGTTTTTTGAATATGTCAATAAAATATGTCCATTCAACATGTCCATTCAACATGTCCATGCGGATTTCAAGAGAGAAGGAGCTTCTGGGGATGAAACTGGAAACGGCCTGTATTCATGCTGTGCGCGATGCGACACATTCCACCGGTGCGCTGGCCACTCCCATTTATCAATCGGCCGCCTTTGCGCACCCGGGCGTCGGGCAAAGCACGGGCTATGACTATTCCCGTACACAAAACCCGACGCGAGAGCACGTTGAAAAACTGCTTGCCGCGCTGGAAGGGGGTGTGGATGCGCTGGCCTTTTCGAGTGGGATGGCGGCCATAGCGACGTTGATGGAGCTGTTTTCGCCCGGCGACGAGGTGCTGGCCACCGATGACTTATATGGTGGCTCCATCCGGCTGTTTGACAGCATCTCCCAAAAAAACGGCGTCCTCGTCCGCTATGTGGATAGCTCCCAGCTGGCGGCGCTCAATGCGGCCATAACGGACAGGACAAAAGCTGTGTTTATAGAAAGCCCCACAAACCCCATGAGCAAGGTGACGGACATCAGCGGGGTTAAAAAACACCTGGGGAGCAGAGAAATTCTTCTCATTGTGGATAATACATTTTTGACACCCTATTTCTGCAACCCCCTGGCTTTGGGCGCGGATGTTGTTGTCCACAGCGGAACGAAATACCTCTCGGGGCACAATGACACCCTGGCGGGCTTTCTCGTCCTCCGCACTCAGGCGCTCTCTCAAAAACTCCGCTTCCTTCAAAATACCATCGGCGCCGTGTTGTCACCTTTTGATGCGTTTCTCCTCACCCGAGGCATCAAAACGCTCGCCCTCCGCATGCAAAAAGCGCAGGAGAATGCGATGAAAGTGGCCACATGGCTTAAGGCGCAGCCGAAGGTGAGGGAGGTGCACTATGTTGGCCTTCCGGAGCACCCCGCCTATGCATTGTCTCAGCGACAAGCGCGGGGTTTTGGGGGGATGATGAGCTTTTCCATGGACAGCGCAGAAACGGCGAAGGCTGTTTTAAACAACACCCAGCTTATTCTGTTTGCCGAAAGCCTGGGCGGCGTGGAGACGTTAATAACATACCCGGTGACGCAGACACACGCGGATGTACCGGAGCCTGCGCGGCTGAAGCGGGGAATAGACGACAAGCTGCTGCGTCTTTCAGTGGGCATTGAAGCAGCGGAGGACATTATGGCGGACTTAGAAAAGGCGATGAAATGAAATATGACTTTGACTTTATGGCCGAGCGTCGCGGCACCAACGCCATAAAATATGACTTTGCCCAAGAGCGCGGAAAACCCGAGGGGCTCTTGCCGCTGTGGGTTGCCGACATGGATTTTTCTGCTCCACCCGAAGTTTTGGAAGACTTGCAAAGGAGCGTCCGTCACGGAATTTTCGGCTATAGCGATGTGAAAGACGACTATTATGAGGTGGTGAGCGCCTGGTTTAAGTCGCACTTTGGCTATGCCCCCTCAAGGAGCGAAACCCTGAAAACGCCCGGCGTTGTTTTCGCGCTGGCTCAAGCCATACGCGCATATAGCCAGCCGGGTGAGGCCATCCTCATCCAAACACCCGTCTACCACCCCTTCTATGAAATAATACGCAGCAACAGGAGGGCACTTCTCACCAACCCCCTGCTCTATAGAGAGGGAAGCTATTCCATCAACTTTGAGGACTTCGAGCGAAAAATAGAGGGCCACAACGTCAAACTCTTCATTCTGTGCAACCCCCACAACCCCGTGGGGCGGGTATGGACACGGGGCGAGCTTGAGCAGATGAATGAAATATGCACGCGGCACGGTGTGCTTGTTTTTTCGGATGAAATTCATTGTGACTTTGTCTGGCCGGGGCACACGCATACCTGCTTTGGCACTTTGAACGAAAACGCCATCCTCGCCACCGCACCCAGCAAAACCTTTAACCTGGCGGGCTTGCAAGCCTCCAATATTTTTGTGAAAAATGCCAAGCTTCGCGAGAAGCTGAAAGCAGAAATCCACCGAAGTGGCTATGCCCAGTTGAACATGCTGGGGCTGCTTGCTTGCCAAAGCGCCTATGCAAAAGGGGCTGCGTGGCTTGAGGCGCTCAAAGCCTATTTGCTGGAGAATATGCGTTTCACGCGTGCATTTTTGAGGACGCATCTGCCCAAAATCCACTTTGTTGAGCCGGAGGGAAGTTATTTGCTGTGGTTGGACTTTTCGGCCTATGGCCTCACTCAACATGAATTGGATGGGCGTATAACGGAGCATGCGGGGCTTTGGCTGAGCAGCGGAACCGTGTTTGGGCCAGAGGGCGAAGGTTTTCAACGGCTCAACATGGCTTGCCCGAGGGCGAGGTTGGCAGAAGCGCTCAGCAGGCTGGAAAGCGCATTTAAGGAGGCCGATTTCCGGTTGAAGTGAGCTTGACGAGAGGCACCCTTATCTACTTGTCTGCTTGTCTGCTTGTCTACAGAGAGGAAACCCCTCCAGGGAGGAAAACACCATGCGTATATCGGCAAAAGGGCGCTATGCTTTGGCCGCGTTGGTTGAGGTTGCACGGCAGACACAGAAGAGGGCGGTGGTTTCGGTGGTCAGCATTGCGGAGCGCTTGGGCATTTCCAAAATTTTCCTTGAGCAAATTGCCTTATTGCTGAAAAAAGGCGGCCTCCTCCAATCCACCAAAGGCGCAAAAGGCGGCTATCAGCTGGCGCGCGAAGCAAACAAAATTTCCGCATTCCATGTGCTGTCCATTGTGGAAAACACACTCCTGGAAAAAACGGACAACACGGTTTTGGAGGCGTCCCCCACCACAGAAGCCGCACTGAGGGAGAAGGTGTTTAACCCCTTGGACAAGGCGGTTGAAGCCTGCCTTTCCCGCATCACCCTTCAGGAGTTGCTGGAATATGCGGACCTGCAAAACAACGAGCAGGCGTTTATGTTAAATATATAAGGGGGCAGAGAAATTTTTGGGAATTATCCATTGAAGTTACACAACAAAAACCTCAGGTGCTCCCGCCCCCCCTAAAACCCTTGTTGCCTAAAGAGAAATTTTTTGCCTTATTGCCCTATGTCGGGGGTGGAGCCCCTCGACGCAAAGCATATACAAAGCATATTATTCCCCTTTTTCAGGAGCCTTGGTTCTGATGAAACCTTTGATGTTGTGCATGGCTTTTTCTCTGTTGATGCCTCTTTCTGTTGTACACGCTGATGTTATGGCTTCACCGCACGCGAAAACCGTGCTTGCCCAAGCACCTGTGCTTGCTCCCGCAGACGAGGATGCCCCCGCACCCGAGGCTGCTCCGGCACCTGAGGCTGCCCCAGCACCTGAGGATGCTCCGGCACCCGAGGCTGCCCCGGCAGCGGAGGCTGCTCCAGCAGCTGAGGCTGCTCCGGCAGCAGAGGCTGCCCCGGCAGCAGAGGCTGCCCCGGCAGTTGAGGGAGCCGAGCTGGCCGCAGCCTCTCAGGCACTGTCAGCGGACAGCGCTCCAGGCGAGGCTTCTCCGCTGATGCCCACCATTGCTTTGGTTGCCTTGGTGGTATTGGGCATAATCCTCCTCCTGAGGATAATGGCGAAGAAAAAATAACAAGGCATAGGCCCATTGCCTCAAACCCCTCTGCCCAAGCGCGTGGTTTTTTCCCTTCCCACGCCTTTTTCATAAAACCCAAGGCCATGCCCAGAGGCTTTTCTCAAAGGCCCTCGGGTGAGAGCTGTGCCCATGTTGCCTGGCTTGCAGAGTTCCATCTCGGCATGTTTGTTGTGTTTTTTTAACTGGTTGTGTTTTTTAAATAAGCTTGCCACACAGGCCTTCCTTTGCAGGGGAGGAAGGCCTTTGCTGTGGCCTTGGAGTCATTCATATTTGGCTTATTGAGGCTGTATGGCTGACAGCTTCAACACCATGAGAGATGGCCTTGGGGGAGAAAAAGGGCTCGTGCAAAAGGAATAAGTGTTTGCAACTGCTGCAACTGGGGGCTTTGCTCTCTCCTGCAAACGAGCGAGAGTTTGCACAGGAAGTGTCTGCACTTCAACAGAAACGGCTCTAACCCTGTGCATGTCCATATGTCTGTTCTGTTGTAGAGCCAGGCCTTATTGGGTCTTTATCCAAGGAACTAACTGACCCTGTCCATTGGAAAATGTGCTTGTCATCAGCAGTAGGCTTTCGTTGCTATTCGCGAAAGTGTCGAAACCGAAGTGTTCTATGTAGTCTGGGTTGGATATTTCTCTGAATTCGTCACCGTTCTTGGACACCCCAATGATGTTATAGAAGAGGATTTGATCCCCTAAAGTCCTATATTTCCCTTGAAAAGACATCCCGTTATCTGATGTTACAGCATACTGTCTATATGAGCCATCGGCTGCAAATGCGATGAAAAAGGTATACCATATTCCAGATTCGGAGAAGCGATTCCAAGTCCCCACAAGAGGGTTTTCTATGCCAGGCCTCCAAGGGTCCTCCGGACCGGAAATGTCATAAACTGGACGGGACATGTCATAAATGGGATGCGAACCTGTGCCCGTGCCTGTCTGGTCTTGCAAATCTGCCTGCTCTTGCGAGCCAGACTGTTCTTTTGAATCCTTTAAGTCCTTCTGTTCTTTCGCGTCCTTCTGTTCTTTAGGGTCGTCCGAGCCGCAGGCTGGAATTGTGAAAGCCAAGCTCAGCGCAAGAGCGCTCAGCACAACAAATCCGCTGTTTTTCTGTCGTTTCATGGGGGGCCCTTTCATGCTCTCCTCCTCAACCATGGGTTTTGTTTCCAATGAGTGCCACGTTCTGCCAACACGGCCTTGTTATGCTATGACGAGCGAGGCGCCTTATTGTTTCCCATCGTGCTCCCCAAAAAGCAAAAACCAAAAACACCCACGGGAAAACCTAAACTCCACGCAGGTTTAAAAAACAACTTCAGGAGGTACCTTGAGGCTTAAGCTTGAGCTTGCCGGCTCCGCAGGTTTATGCTAGAGGGCATGAGCTGCTCTTCTGGAGTGCTTTCAAAAAGAGGAAGGCGAGGCTTTGGCGAGGGACTGCACTTGTAGGTGCATGAGCTGAGCAAAAACGAGCCTGAGGAGGGCTCTGGGCAAAGTGGAAGCGGTCTAGAGGGCAAGCCCAACAAGAGGAGAGATGGCCGAGCGGCTTAAGGCGCACGCCTGGAAAGCGTGTGGACTCGAAAGGGTCTCGAGGGTTCGAATCCCTCTCTCTCCGCCAATTTCCCACCCATGGGTTGCTCTGCAAACAACCCGGCTTGGGTGTTTCTCAAAACAACCTTTCTCTCCCAACAACCTTGGCCTCAAAGCGCGTTGGTCTGAAAACAACCCCAAGGGAATTCTCAAACCAACCCCAAGGGAATAGAGTGCTCTCTTGTTTTTATGGGGGCTATGCCCAAAGAGGTGCCCAAAGAGGCAACCCCCCAAAGTGGCCCAAAAAGTGGCCAGGGCACCCACAAGGTGACGCTACCGTTGCTTCCTTCCGGATCTGGCGGGTTTCACGGCCTCATGTTGCCCCAGCCTCAAGCAGCTTGTGCTGCGTGCACGCTTTATGTAGCCCCAAGGCAGAAACACTCCTTATAGGCTTTGGTTTTCTCTGGCAAACCTTTTTTGGCCTCTCTCTCAAAGCCTGCACCCCTCAAGCTGGGGCCACCTCCCATGCAGGCTTTCTCGTGTAGGCGGTACCGACGCACAGCACATGCCCCTTGCCGCTTGGGCTCAGCCGTGCTTTTGTGCGCCGCGTGTTGAAAGCCTTAACCCCACCCCCTCCTGAGCCTCCTGAAAGTTTGTCAAAAAAAACCTCCGCACCTCTGTCGGAAATGGAGGCGCCATGCCTGGGCCCCAGTCTGCTTGGCCCCTTGCCCAATTCCCGCAAAATATATGTCATCGGCAGCCGGCCTGATATTCGCGTGCCCATGCGGCAAGTGGAGCAGGCCGACACGCTGGTTGCACCCCATCGCTTCGAAAAAAACCCGCCCATTTTCCTCTATGACAGCTCTGGCCCCTATGGTGAGTTGCACGCCCAAACGGACATTCGCCAAGGCTTGCCTCCCCTGCGCGCAGCCTGGGTTGCCGAGCGCGGCAACAGCGAGGAAGTGCCACCTTCCTTCAGCTACCCGCCTCCCTCTGCTCCCCACACCAGGCCTGAGCCCTGGCGCTTTCCCGCCTTGCCACGGCGGCCACGTCGCGCCCACAGCGGCAAAAACCTTACGCAAATGCATTGGGCACGGCGCGGCGTGGTGACGGCTGAAATGGAGTTTGTCGCCATACGCGAAAACCTGCAACGCAAGGCCTATGTGGAGGCCCTCAAAGCCTTAGGCCCCCACGGCGAAAAAATGGCCGCACTCCTTTTGCGCCAACACCCAGGCCATACCTTCGGCGCTTCCATTCCCGAGGAAATAACCCCTGAGTTTGTGCGCGACGAGGTTGCTCGCGGACGCGCCATTATTCCGGCCAACATTAACCACCCGGAGTGCGAGCCTATGGTTATTGGCCGCAACTTCCTCGTTAAAGTCAACGCCAACATCGGCAACTCGGCCCTCTCCTCTTCCATTGCCCAAGAGGTCGACAAAATGCTGTGGGCCATCCGCTGGGGCGCTGACACCGTTATGGATTTGTCCACCGGGAAAAACATCCACGAAACCCGTGAGTGGATTATACGCAACAGCCCCGTCCCCATTGGTACCGTCCCCCTCTACCAAACCCTCGAAAAAGTCGGTGGCAAAGCTGAAAAATTGTGCTGGGAAATTTTTCGAGAAACCCTGGTGGAGCAGGCTGAGCAGGGCGTGGACTATTTCACCATTCACGCCGGTACCTTGCTTCGCCATATTCCGCTGACGGCCAGGCGCCTGACGGGCATTGTCTCCCGCGGCGGCTCCATTATGGCCACGTGGTGCCTTCACCACCATAAAGAAAATTTCCTCTATACACATTTTGAAGAGCTGTGTGAGTTGATGAAAGCCTATGACATTGCCTTCAGCCTCGGCGATGGCTTGCGCCCAGGCTCCATTTATGATGCCAATGACGAAGCACAATTTGCCGAGCTCAAAACACTGGGGGAATTGACGCAAACCGCCTGGAAACATGAGGTACAGGTGATGGTTGAAGGCCCAGGCCACGTGCCCATGCACCTCATTAAAGAAAACATGGAGCGGGAGTTGGAGGGGTGTCAGGAGGCGCCGTTTTATACGCTGGGGCCCCTGGTCAGCGATATTGCGCCGGGGTATGACCATATCAGCTCCGCCATCGGCGCCGCACAAATAGCTTGGTATGGCACAGCCATGCTTTGCTATGTCACCCCCAAAGAGCACCTGGGCCTGCCCAACAAAGAGGATGTGAAAGAGGGAATTGTCAGCTATAAACTTGCCGCGCACGCCGCGGACTTGGCCAAGGGACACCCCGGCGCACAAATCCGCGACAACGCACTCTCCAAGGCACGCTTTGAGTTCCGCTGGGAAGACCACTTTAACCTCGGACTCGACCCCGAAAAGGCACGCCAGTTTCACGACGAAACATTGCCTCAACACAGCGCCAAAAACACACACTTCTGCTCCATGTGCGGCCCCAACTTCTGCGCCATGAAAATAACTCAAAAGCTGCGCAAGGCCGCCACACCGAGCAACCTGAAGGGGAAAGCTCCCCCTCAACCTGAATGAAAAAACGGAATGGCCTCCCCATGCCATCGGCTGGTTTCACTTTGAAATTCTCTCGACCGGTTTCAATGGAGGAAAGCTTTAGCTTGCTTTCACCAAAGTGTCTCACACAGCTGAATGCAAAGCGAAGTGTCACACACCCGACCAGAAAGCACCGCTGCTGGGGAGGCGAATAAAAAACGGAATGGCTTGGCGTGCGCTGACATTTTATATACAGCACATGGGGCAAGCGGCAGGGCTTCAGCCTTTGCAGCCCTGTTTTTAAAGCCACACGTTTTTTCAAGCCACACCTCTCTCAAGCCATTATTCAAAGTTTCTCAAGCCATTCTTCAAAGGAGCCTCTCATGCTTGTTGTTGGACAGAAATTCCCCGCATTCTCCCTCACGGCCTGCGTTTCTCTCGAGGTTGGAAAAGAGTTTTCCACCATTGACGAGAAAACCTATGGCAGCAAATGGCAGGTTGTTTTCTTTTGGCCCATGGATTTTACTTTTGTTTGCCCAACGGAAATTGCAGAGTTTGGCAACCAAAGCGCGGCCTTCGCGGAGCGCGGCGCTCAAGTGCTGGGCGTCTCCACGGATACACATTTTGTGCACCTGGCCTGGCGTCAACACCACCCCGCACTGAAAACCCTCCCCATCCCCATGCTGGCTGATACCAAAAAAGAGTTGTCTCAAGCCCTGGGCATTTTGCATGCCGATGGCATCGCCTATCGCGCTACGTATATTGTGGACCCCCAGGGCATCATCCGCTGGCTCAACATTAACGACCTGCCCGTGGGCCGAAATGTGGCCGAAGTCCTCCGCGCTTTGGATGCACTCCAAACCGGTGGGCTTACGCCTTGCAACTGGCAAAAAGGACAGAAGACACTCTAGGCCGCTTCCCATGGAGACGAGCTAAAGCTCGCCTCCACTTCGCTCCTCCAGAGAGAGCTGCAGCTCCCTCTGGCCTCTGTTTCGTGAGGCTCGCTTTGCTCGCCTGCTCCACGCTCCGTTCCGTGCCGTGCCGTCTATTCCACTCCGGGAATTATTTGAGAAAGCATGCTTTCTCATGCTTCCCGGAGCATGGTGCAGGCAAGCTTTAGCTTTCCTGCATTGAAACCGGTCTGGAGAATCCATTTCACTTTGAAACCGCTCCAGGGAGCCTTATGCGTTCAGGTGAAAACCCTTGGGGGGGCATGGGGTTTTCTTGGGTTCGCCAAAGCCTTGGGTGAAGCCCTTGCCATCCACCGCCATGCTGCTGTAACGCTTTGGCCTGAAAACCGTCTATGCTTTTAAACCCGTTCAAGGCTTTCCCTGGCCCCATCGCCATTGCTCCACACCCTCAACAAAGGACATGCTCTACCATGCAGCGCTCCCCCTCCCTTTGCTGGCTTTGCTTTTTGCTCCTCGCCAACAGCGCCTTCGCCCTGGCCCCCATTCCGGAGCTCAACTCCCCCGTCATTGATACCACGGGCACCCTCCCCCTGCCCGTTGTCCAAAAACTCGTGGAAGAGGCCCTGGAGCTTCAACGCAGCAAAGGCAGCCAATTGCAAATATTGCTTGTCCCCACCGTGCAGCCGGAGGACATTGCCCAATATGCCCAGCGCGCCTTCACCCAATGGAAATTGGGGCGAGAAAAAGCGGATGACGGGCTCTTGCTGCTCATTGCAAAAGACGACAGACGCGTGAGGATTCAGGTGGGTTATGGCTTGGAAGGCCTTATTCCGGATGCCATCGCCAACCGCATTATTCATGAGTATATTTTTCCCAAATTTAAAGAGGGGGACTATATTGGAGGCGTTCTGCTCGCCGCAGAGCAACTCAAAACCTTGGTGGAAAGCGGCACGCTTCCCCCTCCGGCCCCCTCCAGCATAGACTCAAGTCCGTTTGCCCTCGCTCTTCTGTTGGGCAACGCTATATTGCTGGTTTTGATTGTTCTTGTGTTCATTTCCCAAAAGAACAAGGTGGACCCTGAAACCCAGCAACCACGCCTCAAATTCTGGCCTGTTTTGCTGAGCATTGTGATACCACATCTGCTGTTTCATGGGAGCTTTCTCTTCATGGCAGGTGCTGTCAGTTGGCTGTCCTTTCTCCTTTCTGAGTTTATGGCTTTGTTCGCCACGCTCTTTTGCCTGGCCAAGCTCAGTGGCCTCATTCAACCCGTTGACAAGTCGGGTGGGGGTGGCAAAGGTGGCGGTGGGCACGGCTGGAGCCATAGCCGTGGCAAAAGCCACAGCTGGGGCGGCGGTAGCAGCAGTTGGGGTGGGGGCAGCCGGGGGGGTGGCAGCAGTTGGGGTGGAGGTGGTGGGCGCTCGGGCGGCGGTGGTGCTTCGGGTCGCTGGTAATTTCATTTTTTGGAGCGTTTCAATGCCTAAAATATTGGTTGTCATAGGGCTTGTTTTTATATTGTTGATAGGGGGCATCGCCCTGTTTGTGGTTGGGAAATACAACAGCATTCAGGCCAAAGAGGAGTCTGTGAAGGCGGCCTGGTCCCAAGTCATCAACGTCTATAAACGTAGGGCGGATTTGGTGCCCAACCTCGTTAATGCCGTCAAGGGCTATACGGAGCATGAGCAGCAAACCCTCACCCAGGTGGTTGAAGCCCGCGCCAAGGCCACCAGCATGAATGTCAACATAGAGGACGCCAACTCCCTTCAAAATTTTCAGGCCGCACAAGGCGAGTTGCAAAGTGCGCTCTCCCGCCTCATGGTGGTGGTGGAGCGCTATCCGGACTTAAAAGCCAACAAACAGTTTGAAGACTTGCAGGTGCAGCTTGAAGGCACTGAAAACCGCATTACGGTGGAGCGCCAGCGTTATATTGAGGCTGTGCAGGAGTTTAATACCTTCGTCCGCATGGTCCCCACCAACTTCATCGCCTCCTTTTTCGGCTATGGGGAAAAACCCAACTTCACCGTTGAAAATGAGCGACAAATCCACGATGCCCCCGCCGTCAATTTTGGAAAATAAACTTAAAGAGCGTGCACTCTAAAGTGCATGAGCTTCAGCACAAAGGAGCGCGCCCTCAGGAAAAGGGGAGCGTATAAAGCGCTCCGGAAGGCCCTGCCCTTTAGGACTGGACGAGCACCAGCATGCTTCGTCCGTGCAGGAAAAATTTTGCTGAGGCACTCAGGGCGCGCTCTGAGGTGAAGGTTTGGGCTGTGTCCAAAAGCACATCCCAGCGCAAGCCCCATTCTTTTCCAGGCAAGCAAATGGGCACCACCTCATAGTGCGCATTCAGCAGAATAAACAACGTGTCGCCATGCAACTTGCGTCCTTTGGGGTCCAACGTGGCAATGGCATCCCCTCCCAAAAACAGCCCCAGGCAACGCACATAGGGGAGTTGCCAATCCGAAGGCGTCATTTCATACCCATCTGGGCGAAACCACACCAAGTCTCTAAAACGAGAGTCCTCCAGGGTTTCACCCAAAAAAAAGCTGCGGCGCAAAAGCACGGGCATGCCCTGGCGAATGCGTATGCAGCGCCGCGTAAAATCCAACAAGGCCGATTGGCGCTCATCCAACTCCCAATTCAACCAGGAGGTTTCATTGTCCTGGCAATAGGCGTTGTTGTTTCCTTTTTGCGTCCTCCCCATTTCATCGCCGGCTGTCAGCATGGGCGTGCCCTGGGAAATGAAAAGCGTCGCCAAAAAATTTCGCTTTTGCCGCTCACGCAACTCCAATACGTTTTCGTCGCTGGTGTCACCTTCTATGCCGCAATTCCACGAGTGGTTTTCATTGGTGCCATCTCGGTTTTCTTCGCTATTCAACTCGTTGTGTTTTCGGGAATAACTCACCAGGTCGTTCAGCGTAAACCCGTCATGGCAGGCGACATAGTTAATGGAAGCTGAAGGCCTTCTTCCCGAGGCGCGAAACAAATCCGAGGAGCCGGTGAGGCGATAGCCAATTTCTGCGGCCTGCCGCTCATCCCCCCGCCAAAAGCGGCGAATGGTTTCGCGGAACCTGTCATTCCACTCCGCCCACTGCAGAGGAAAACCACCTGTGCGGTAGCCCCCCGGCCCAATATCCCAAGGCTCTGCAATCAACTTCACACGGGACAAAACAGGGTCCTGGTAGACGGCTTGAAAAAAAGCCGCATTCAAGTCAAACCCGCCATCCCCTGTGCGCCCCATAACAGAGCACAAGTCAAAGCGGAACCCGTCCACATGCATGTCGGTTACCCAATAACGCAACGAGTCCAACACCAGTTTCAACACCTGAGGGTGGCTGAGTTTGAGTGTGTTCCCGCACCCCGTATAGTTGCGGTAGCGCGCTCGGTTTCCAGGCTCCAACCAATAATAGTTTTGGTTGTCCAACCCCTTAAAAGAGAGGGAGGGCCCCAGGTGGTTTCCTTCGCAGCTGTGGTTATAAACCACATCCAAAATAACTTCGAGCCCTGCCTCATGCAGGGCCTTCACCATGTCCTTAAACTCAACAACCGCTTTGCCCGGCTCCCTGGAAGAAGCAAAACGCTCATCCGGAGAGAAGAAAGAGAGCGTGTTATAATTCCAATAATTGGTCAGCCCCTTCGCACTCAAAAAACCTTCGGCGCACCCCGCATGTATGGGCTGGAGTTGTATGGAGGTGACGCCCAGCTCCAACAAATGGCGAATGGCCGCAGGGTGTGCCAAACCCAAATAAGTCCCGCGCAACTCAGGGGGCACTCCCGGGTGGCGCGCCGTAAACCCCTTCAGGTGCAACTCATAGAGGATGGTGCGACGCCAAATAATGTTGGGGCTCACTTCTCTTCCCCAGTCATAAAGGCTGTCTTCAACCATGCAGCGCGGCACAAAGTCCGCGCTGTCTTCTATATTCATCTGCAACTCATGGCCTGTTGCGCTGTTCGCATCACACAGCGGCCCCGCGTGGTTAATGTCTCCAACCAAAACCTTCGCATAGGGGTCCATCAAAAGCTTGTGAGGGTTAAAGCGCAAACCGTTATCGGGCTGCCAGGGGCCTCGCGCTCTAAAAGCATAAAGCGCTCCTGGTTTCAGCCCGGCCACGCGGCCATGCCACACGTGGTGAGTGACGTCAACCAGCGGCAGGGAATAAAGCTCTTTCTGGGGGTTTTCAGCATCAAAAAGGCATACGTCAATTCCGGTTGCACCTTCGGACCAAACGGCGAAGTTGACACCTCCACCATCATAAGTGGCTCCCAGAGGATAGCTGACTCCCCGCCAAACTTCTACGTCCGGACGAGGTTTCTTTTCGGACATGAGCTTTTCCAAACAAACGCTGACTGCTTGCTTGTAACTGCAAATTGCTGACTGCGGTGAGGGGCCAGGACTTCATGGGACAAAGCCCCAGCCCTTTAAAAAACGCCTTCTCCAACTAAATTTTACTCAGGTGTTCAAAGGCCTGAGAGACTCCCGTCATGTGTATTTGTTTCTTGTTCCCATAAATCGCCTTCAACGTGTCATCCAGGTTAATGAGGCGCTTGTCCTTCGTGTCTTGCAGTCCCTGCTCCTTTATATAGTCCCATATCAGACTAATCACCTTGGTGCGAGGCAGTGGCTTGCTTCCCACCACCTCGGCCAACTCAGCGGAAGGTTGGAGCGGAACCATAAACGCTGAATTCGTTCTGGCTTTCGCTTGTTTTGCAGCCGGTTTTTTAGCAGCGGGCTTTTTAGCAGCAGCTTTCTTCACGGCTGTTTTTTTGGCAGCGGGTTTTTTTGCAGCACTCTTCTTTGCAGCGGGTTTTTTTGCAGCGGGCTTTTTAGCGGCCATCTTCTTTTTCTTCTCCTGTTGTGGCCTGTGGAGTTTCCAGCAGGCGCGTTGAAATTGACAAAGCTATAGAACTTGTCGAAACAGAGCCTTCTTCGCCCCTCGGAGTCAACAAATTCTTCCATGTGCCCCCTCAATAATTGTTTTCACTCTAAAATGTCTTCTGGATATATGCTTTCTAGCCCATTATCCCCCTTAGGAGCCCTTGGACGTGAATGAGCCCCTCAAACAAAACCTCCCTACAGGGAAAAAGCCCCCTCAGGCCACTTCCTCGCCGCCTTCCACGGCAGACGCCCCAACCAGCCTTCCCCAAAGCAGCCCCTCCACCAGCGGCTCCTGCCCTTCTCTCAGGGGCTTAAACCCCTCCGCTATAGACGCCCATGCCACGGACTTCAATGCCACGGACTTAAATGCTACAGGCTCACATGCTATAGACTCACACGCCATGGACTTAAAGCCCTCTGAAAACAGCTCCGCCCCAGGGAAAGCTGCCTTCTATGATGTGGACGGCACCTTGGTTTCTACGAATGTCGTCCACACCTATGCCTATTATGCAGGCAATGAGGGGAGCCTGCGCGGTATCCTCCGCCGCTCCCTCTCCGCCCTGCTCAGCCTCCCTGTTTTCGGCGCCCTCGACCTCGTGGATCGAAAAACCTTTAATGAGTTTTTCTATCGCTATTATAAAGGCTTGTCCGAGGACCGCTTGCAGGTTTTGGCGGAGGACTTGTTTGAAGACGTCCTTGAAAAGGCCATTTATCCGCAGGCCGTCGACCTGGTGGAAGAGGCCAGGCGGGTGGGGTGCAGAATTGTTTTTATTACGGGGGCCTTGGATTTTTCGGTCATGCCTCTGGTCCGCTATTTCGGCGCGGACGACCTCATTGCCAACAAAATGCAATTTGTGGGAGGCGTCGCTACGGGCAAAGTCATCCCCCCCCTCATTGAAGGTGCTAACAAGGCCGATGCCATCCGGGACTATTGCGAAAAACACCACCTCGCCCTCAACCAAAGCCACGCCTATTCAGACAGCGCTTCAGACTATGCCATGCTCGCCGCCGTCGGCAGGCCTACGGTTGTTAACCCGGACCTTCGCCTCCGCGCTTTGGCCAATGCCTATAACTGGCCTATCCTCTTCCTTAAATAAAACCTTAAAACCGGACTCTCCCTCACGCGTGAAAACATGACTCCCTTCAAAACCCTCAAACAGCTTTATGACAAAGACTCCCACGTCGTCTTCCAAGAGAAAGGCTCCCCACCGCGCTTCCTCTTCTCAGGGGAGGATTTGCTCCTCGAAGACTTGCCCGTCGGTACGCGTATTATTTTTCCGCGGCCCCCCCTCGAGGGCGTGCCCAACCTCAAAGCCGCCATCCGCTGGGCCCTTAACAACCCCCTGGAGATGGAACCCCTGCATGCCCTCCTGCGCCCAGGTATGAAAGTAACTGTCGCCATTGACGACCTCTCCATGCCCCTGCCACCCATGAAAACACCGGATGTCAGGCAAAGCATCCTCGAGGTGGTGCTCGAGCTGCTCGCGGACTCCGGCGTCGACGACATCCACCTCGTCATCGCCAACGCCTTGCACCGCCGCATGACGGATGCCGAAATGAAACGCATGGTGGGCAAGAAAATTTTTAACGCCTTCTTCCCAGAGCGCTATTATAACCACGACGCCGAAGACAAAGAGGGCATGCTCGACATCGGCGAAACGGAGCTCGGCGAGCGCGTCATCATCAACCGCCGCGCCGCCGAAAGTGACTTGCTCATCTATGTCAATGTCAACTTCGTCCCCATGAATGGCGGACATAAATCCGTCGCCACGGGACTTGCAGGCTATCAGAGCATTCAACACCACCATAACCCACAAACGCTGCGCGCCACCGAAAGCTATATGGAGCCCTCTCGCTCTGCCCTCCATAGCACCATCAACCGCATCGGCCGCTTCATCGACCAAAAACTCAAAGTCTTCCACATTGAGTCCGCCCTCAATAACCGCATGTTCGACAACCAACTCGGCTTCCTCACCAAAAAAGAAGAATATTGGGAAGAGTTTGACAGACTGAAATTTAAAGCCATGCAGGCCCTCCTCAAACGCTCCCCTAAGCCCTTAAAGCGCAAAATCTTCCAGGCCATCCCCTCCCCCTATGAAGTCATCGGCGTCTTCGCCGGCAAAACAGAGCCCACCCATGAGCGGATTTTAGAGCTCTGCCATAAACAATATGCCGTCCCCGTTAAAGGACAGTCCGATATTGTTATTATGGGCATCCCCTTTGTTTGCCCCTATAGCGTTAACTCCATTTTAAACCCCATCCTCGTCCAGGTGATGGCTCAAGGTTATCTCTTCAACTTAAACCGCGGCATCCCCCTCCTGAAAAAAGGGGGCATCCTCATTATTACGCATCCCCTGTTTGATGAGTTTGACCCCATACAACACCCCAGCTACATCGAGTTTTTTCACCGCCTGCTGCCCGAAACCCGCGACGCCCACATCCTCTCCCATAAATATGAAAAAGCCTTCGCCCAAAACCCAAGCTATGTACACCTCTATCGCAAAGGCAATGCCTACCACGGGGTGCACCCCTTCTATATGTGGTATTGGGGAGAAAATGGCCGCGCTCATATGAGCCGCGTCATTTGCGCCGGCACCGAAAACAACCATGTGCCTAAAATACTCGGCTGGGACAGGACGGATACCCTCGCCGAAGCCATTGAAGAAGCCCTGGGTAGCCTCGGAAGAAGCGCCAGCATCAGCCTCGTCCACCTCCCTCCCGCACTTCAACTGGACGTCAAGCTCTAAAGCCTCTATTTTTGAAGAAAGCCATATACATTGCATCGGCCCACCGGCCCTGCCTGCAAAGCCCCAAGGAGGCCTCTATGCCACACAATGAGACGCTCAATGCCTTGGAAAATGCATTGAAAAAAATTGTCGACCCCATGGATGATATTTTGGATGTGCTGAAGGACAACCTCTCCCTTCTGCAGGAAATTGCCCAAAACGGCGGCGACTTCAGCCAAATGCCCCCCAACGCCCTCTCCATTTTGGAAGGCATCGCCTCAGCACTCGAAGAGGTGCCGTGGATATTGTCCGAAACAGGCCTGGCCATTGCCACAGCCCTCTCCTCGCGCCCCAAGGACGCCAGCTGAAGCCTTCAAAAAAACCTGGAAGCCCTCCCCCAGGCCGGTTAGCTTGCTTGCCCATGCGTACCCTCGTGGTGGGAGATGTGCACGGCTGCCTTCAAGAGTTTGACGCCTTGCTGCGCCTCTCAGGCCTGCGCCGCGGCGAGCAACTGGTGCTGCTGGGGGATATGGTGGCCAAAGGCCCCAACAGCGCAGGCCTGCTCCGCCGCATGCGAGAGTGGAATGCCAAAGCCGTGCGCGGTAACCACGAGGAGCACCTGCTGCGCTATAGGCGAAACCCCAAAGGACTGCCCAAACTCCAACCCCTGGCCCAAACCCTTTGCGAGGAAGATTGGCAACTCCTCGAAAACTTGCCCCTGTGGCTGCACATTGACGACAAACACCTGGCCGTGCACGCAGGACTCCTCCCTGGACTCCCCTTAGAAAAACAAAACCCCGAACACCTCCTCACCATGCGCTCCATGGACAGCAGCGGAAAAGCCAGCCCCTCATGGGAAGGTATACCCTGGGCCACACTCTGGCATGGCCCCCCCCACGTTTTTTTTGGACATGACGCCAGACGCAAACTCCAAACCCTCCCCTGGGCCACAGGCCTGGACACCGGTTGCGTCTATGGCGGTAGCCTCAGCGCTTGCCTGCTTCCAGAACATAGGCTGCTCCAAGTGCCCGCCCAACAACGCTGGGCCCCCATATGTGAAGAATAACGCACCACCCCTGGGGACTTGGGCCTCGCCCGCCGCTCGCCTCATGTTCCAAACGGAGCGGAGGGAATGCAGAAAAAGCGTGCTTTCTCAAATAATTCCTGGAGCGGAATAGACGAACGAAGCGAGTCTCACGAAGAGATTATGTCAAAGCGGAGCGGAGGGAAGAATGCGAGAGCGAAGCTTTCGCATTCTTCCTGGAGCGTAGTGCAGGCGAGCTTTAGCTCGCCTCAAGTGGAAGCGGGCTAGGGGGAAATGAGGGCGGGAAGCTCTTCTGGGTGGGCCTTCAAAAAGGCAATGGCCTCTTCAACGCTTCTCCCCAGGCAAACGCCCTCGCAAAACAACCCCGCTTCTTCATGCTTCACCCTGTGGGCAGACAGCCCCATTTTCAGAGCTTCCGTCGCCCTGCAAATGCCACCCTCAAAATACAGTTCAAACTCTATGGGCTCTGCCGGTGGCGCACACTTGTTTTTTACAATGCTGACGCGCGCCAACATGCCTGTGGCCTTGGAGGCAGATTTCAACACCTGCAGATTTTCCACGTGGCAACGTATTGAAGAGAAAAATTTTAAAGCAACCCCACCAGGGGTGCTGGCCTGCAAACCTGTGCCCGTTGGCGAGGTGGTATAACGCAACTGGTTCAGCAACAACAGCGCGCAGGAAGAGTTGAAAAGAGGGCCCGCCAGCTTGCGTATGGCATGGCTGAGCATTTGCGCATGCAAAGTGGCTTGCACAGGTTGCTCCGCCTCCAGCTCCGCCTTCGGAAGCAATGCGGCGATGGAGTCCACCACAATCAAATCCACACCCCCTTGGATGAGACGCTCTATGACTTCCCAGCTTTGCTCCGCCGTCGAAGCCCTTACCAAAACCAACTTGTCCGTCTCTATGCCCAGCTTCTGCGCATAGCCCACACTAAAAGAATGCTCCGCATCTACAAAAGCCGCTACACCGCCTTGCGCCTGCGCGGCAGCAATGCTTTGCAAGGCCAAACTGCTCTTCCCTGAACCTTCATGCCCAAACAACTCGATGATGCGACCACGTGGATAGCCTCCACAACCCAAAGCATGGTCCAACCCCAGAGAGCCTGTGGGGATGCCTCCTGTAACATCCGACATGGACTGTCCACTCAACTGGACGGCCGTCCCTCTCCCAAACTGTTTTTCAACCCCACGCAAAACCTCTGTCAACCGGTTTAACTTCTCTGACCAAGCACTCATTGCGCCTCTCCCTTGCTTTTTGAAAAAAAACGACCTTGGAATTTTTCTTGGAGCAATACATGTCACCCATAAGCCACACTTCATGTTTTGCTGCACCTTGTGTGCACCCTGTGGATTCGCAAATTCCATGCCGGGTTTAGGCGCAGAAAACAGGCGCAGAAAACGCATACAACGGCGCACACCAAAAGCTTGCCCAAAGAAAAATGTTCAGAGCGCAGAAAAAGGCCCTGCATCAGCCCCAGGCATAAACCCTCGTTGAAACCCCACAGCAATGCTCAAAAACGTCATGCTCAAAAAGGCAATGCTCAAAAACGCAATGCTCAAAAGGCCATGCATAAAAAAACCATGTAAACAGCGGAAAAGGGTGAGGGAGCACAAGAAATGCGATAGGGAGAAAACAACAAAGGAAGAAACCATGAAACGCATTGGATTTATAGGCTGGAGGGGGATGGTGGGCTCCGTGTTGATGGACCGAATGCGGGAAGAGAATGACTTTGCCGGTTTGGAGCCGGTGTTTTTTAGTACCTCCAATGTGGGGGGAGCCCCGCCGGATGTGGGCGTGGCGGCGCCGCCGTTGAAAAATGCTTTTGATGTGGCGGCACTCTCAGAAATGGAGGTGCTGCTCAGTTGCCAAGGCGGGGACTATAGCCTTGAGGTATACCCACAACTGCGCGCGGCTGGTTGGAAAGGTTATTGGGTGGACGCGGCCTCAGCGCTGCGCATGAAAAATGACAGCATTATTGTGTTGGACCCTGTCAACCGCAACCTCATTGACGCGGCCTTGCACAAAGGAATGAAGGACTATATTGGCGGCAACTGCACCGTAAGCCTCATGCTGATGGCACTGGGTGGGTTGCTCCGCCATGGGCTTGTGGAGTGGATAAGCACGATGACTTATCAGGCCGCCTCGGGCGCCGGCGCACAACACATGCGCGAGTTGCTCTCACAAATGGGCGTGCTGCACCAGGCTGTGGCCACAGAGCTGGAAAACCCGGCTTCGGCCATACTTGACATGGACAGCAAAATAACCCAAACACTGCGCGGCAACACCCTGCCCAAAGCCCATTTCGGCGTGCCCCTGGCCGGAAGCCTCATCCCCTGGATTGACAAAGAGTTGGAAAACGGCCAAAGCCGCGAAGAGTGGAAGGGACAAGCCGAAACCAACAAAATCCTCGGCCTTGAAAAAAACCCCGTGCCCGTTGACGGTTTGTGTATACGCGTGGGCGCCATGCGCTGCCACTCCCAGGGGCTTATGCTCAAACTCAAACGCGATATACCCTTAAGCGAAATGGAGGCCCTGCTCGCAGCCGATAACGCCTGGGTGCAGGTGGTGCCCAACCACAAAGAAGAAACCCTGCACCAGCTGACACCCGCAGCGATCAGCGGCACGCTGACAGTGCCCATAGGGCGCTTGCGCAAACTCAACATGGGCAACCTCTATGTGTCGGCCTTCACCTGCGGCGACCAACTGCTGTGGGGAGCGGCGGAGCCCCTGCGGCGCATGCTGGGCATTTTGCGTCAACACGCATGAGATGCCACTCCCATAAAGCGGTTTCAGGTTGAATTGAGCCTAGCGAGCCTCACAGCTTTCGAGCAGATGAGGCAAGCGAAAGCTCGTCTCACGAAGAGCTCCTGTCCAAGGGGAAGCGGCCTAGTTTTTGTCCAGCGGCAAAATGAAAGAAGCGCCCTGGGAGCCGGCGCCTATCACCAAGGGAGAAACCCCATTCCACTTTTCAATGAGGTTCATTTGCAGCACCTGTGGGTTTTGCTTGAGTGCATCACCGCGGATTTTCAAAGCGTCCGCATCACCCTTGGCGCGGATGACGGCGGTTTGGGCCTCTGTCTCCGCCTGGCGCTGGAAAAAGTGCGCGCGCCCGGCTTCCTGCTCCTGCACCATTTTGGCCTCAATGGCTTTTTGCAACTCAGGGGTTAACACAATGTCTTCAATAACCAAGTCCTCAACCATCAAAAGCTCCCCAATTTTTTTGCGCGACAACTCCAGCGACCTCTGCTTCACCTCTTCGCGGGATTTTGCAATTTGCTCTGCCGACAGCATGGCGGTGCTTTCTTTGACGGCCTCTTGTACACGTGGGGCAATGAGGCTCTCAAAAGGGTCTCCCGCATAGTTGGTAAATATTCTCACCACAGAGCTTTCTGGAATTTTGTGCAAAATTTTGACGGTGACATTGATGTTTTGCAAGTCAGAGCTGAAAGAGCTTGCACGGATGACGTCCGTCTTCTGGCGAATGGACACCTGTTTGACAACGGAGACGGGGTTGATGAAATGCAGCCCCTCCTCCAGGGTGTTGGCGTTGACTTCTCCAAAAGTAACCTGCACCCCCCGGTTGCCGGGTTGGACAACGGAGGCAGAAGCATATACGAGAATGGCGCCCACAAACAAAGCAATGGGCACAACGGCTGAAATAAAAATGGACTTGTTTGGCATGGCTTGCCCCTCTTTATTGAAAAGCCACCGTGTTGACGAGTTTTGTTTTCAGAGTTTGTCGCCCATGCCCTCCAGCCGCTTTTGTGCGAAACTGCCCCCCCTCCACCCCTCCGGGCTATGCAGACCCAAGCTCAGGCCTATTCCTGCTCTGTGTCAACCCCCCGAGGCATAGGCCCTGCCGCATCGGCCAACACCTGTGCCTCGGCCAACAGCCGCGCCTCAGCCAACAGACGGCCTATGTCCATGGGCAAAGAAGTGCCCTCCCCCGCCGGTGCCCCCTTGGCTCCTTCCGGGTGTTGCACTTTGGCTTGCAAACTCTGCGCAAGCCCGTCAAGCCATGGGGCCTCGTCATTGAGGCAGGGCAGCAACGCAAAGGCTTTGCCACCGGCGCTCAAAAAGGCTTCCTTTATGCCCATGCCCACCTCCTCGAGGGTTTCGAGACAGTCACAGGTGAAGGAGGGGCAGGCCACCATGAGGCGGCTGATGCCCTTCTTGGCCAAGGCCTGGGCCACCTCAAGGGTGCAGGGGCCTGTCCAGGTACTGGAGCGCATACGGCTTTGGAAAGCGGTGGAGAAGGGCAGGCCTTCCACATGGGAGGCCAGGGCCTCCGTGGTAGCATGGCACTGGTAAATATAACAGCCAGAGGCCAAGGGGGGCATGGTGGGGCCGGCCTCAGCCACCGCAGCGGTGTGGGTGGCCGTGTCGGCAGGGGCGGTGGTGTTTGTACCCTCGGGGCCGGCAGCCACCGCAGCCTCGCCACCCAGGTGTAGGCATGCGTGTTGGCAATGGGGGTTGCAGGCGGCGTGGACGTGGGCCAGGGGCAGGCCGTGGTAGCTGAAAAGCAAGTGCTCCGGCTCAAAGCTTTGGGCGTGGCGGCGGAGCATGGCGCCGAGGCATGGGTTGAAGGCGGGCAGCGCACTTAAGGGCTCCACCACCTGCAGGCTGGGCATAAAGGCATAGCGGGCCATGCAGCGCATCAGCGCCTCCAGGGCTGTGCCGGTGGTGGCGGAGCTATAGTGTGGAAACATAGGCACCGCCAGCAGCTGTGAGGGGGGCATTTGCATGAGGGAGGCCACGGCCTCGGCAATGGAAGGTTTTCCATAGCGCATGGCCAGAAGCACGCGCATGTGGGGCAGGCGCTGTTGGAGGCCCTGCTGAAGGTTTTGGGAGTGCAGCAGGAGGGGGGAGCCCTTGCTTGTCCAAATGCGCTGGTATTTGGCAGCGCTTTGGGGGGTGCGCGAGGGCACAATAAAGCCACGTACCAGGAGTTGGCGGAGCAGCCAGGGCAAGGGGAGGACGCGTTTGTCCGTGAGGAATTCTGCCAAATAGCCAGCCACATGCCAGGGGCTGGGGCTTTGGGGGGTGCCCACATTCAGCAGCACAACAGCAATGTTTTGAGGAGGAGGCATGGCAGGCTAAGAGGGTGTTTTCCTAAAGCTATAGCCGCGTCCGCGCAGCGTCACAAAGTGCCTGGGGTTGTCCGAGTCTTCTTCAAACAGCTTGCGCAGGCGCAGCACAAAATTGTCAACCGTGCGGTCTGTGGGGAAAGCATCCATGCCCCACACCTCCTCGAGAATGTCAGCGCGAGAAAGCACCCTGTCCTCGTGTTTGGCAAACAGCGTAAAAAGCCGCAACTCCTTGTCGCTGAGCACCAGCTCCCCCTCGTTGGTTTGGGCCTGGCCCGTATCGAGGCGCACCCAAAAGCGGCCCAACTCATAGCGCACGGGAGGTGTTTTTTGGCCTGCCTGGCGGCGCAGCAAGGCGCGCACGCGCGCCAAAAGCTCGGGCACGTCGAAGGGTTTGGTGAGGTAGTCATCCGCGCCGCAGTCCAGTCCGCGCACTTTGTCGGCCGCGTCTGAGCGCGCCGTCAGCATGAGGATGGGGCACAAAACGCCGTTGTCGCGCGCCTTGCGCGTCAGCGCAAAGCCGTCACCGTCAGGCAGCATAATGTCAATAATGGCCAGCGAGGGGGACTCCAAAAGCAATGCGCGGTAACCCGCCACAAAGTTGTCGGTGGCCATAACGGAAAAACCCATGTGCTCGAGGTTTAACACAATTAAATCCCTCACCAGGGCTTCATCTTCCACAACGAGAATTTGCTCAGGCATGGGCCTCCTCTCTTCGGGGGCAGGGCCTTCCTTGTGTCGTCTGGCGCCCTATGGCGGCAAGAGAGAGCCCTCCCGGAGTGCTTCATACTTCATTTTGGCTCAAGTCCTGCACTTAAAGTGCACTATTTTAAGTCTTCTGCTGGTAGGCTTTCTGCAACCACGCATGGCCTTTGTGCTCGTCGCGCGCGACGCCTTGTCCCTTAAGGTACATTTCGCCCAAGTTGCGTTGCGCTTTCGCATAGCCCTGCTCGGCGGCTTGGCGAAACCACTCCACGGCTTTTTGAGGGTCCATGGGCACCCCATCCCCATCGCAATACATCAGGCCAAGGCAGGTTTGAGCTCTCACATGCCCCTGCTGGGCCGCTTGGGTATACCAGTGCGCAGCGGTTGTCGTGTCTTGAGGCACACCCAGTCCAAAATAATACATGACGCCAAGGCTATTTTGCGCTTTTGCATGTCCCTGGTGGGCGGCTTGGGCATACCAATAAGCCGCCTTTTCGTAGTTTTGCTCTTCAGAAAAATACAATGCAAGGTCAGCGAAGAGAATAAGCGCTGTCATTTTGCCGCCAAAGCAATAGGTTTCGCCAAGTTGGTATTGAGCTTGCGCATCCCCTTGTTCGGCGGCTTTGGTCAGCTCCGCAATAATGCTTTTGTCCTCTTGAGGCAAAGCCTCATCCAAAGACGTTTTGAGAAGGCGAAGCAGGCTATATTGTGCTTGGCTACGCCCTTGAGCGGCCGCTTTGGAAAACCACTCAGCCGCTTTTTTATCGCTTTGAGGCACCCCATTACCTTCGACATACATGACGCCAAGGCAGGTTTGGGAGAAGCTGTTGCCCTGCTCTGCGGCCCGGGTATACCACTGGGCAGCGGCTTCGCCGTCCTGGGAAACACCCACGCCCTGCTCATACATGACGCCAAGGTTGTGCTGAGCATTCGCATTCCCCTGCTCTGCCACTTTCTGGTACCACATTGCCGCCTTCTCAAAACTCTGCTCAACTCCCTCGCCTCCATAATACATCTGCCCAAGGCTGAATTGCGCGTCGGCATCTCCTTGCTCAGCTTGGCGATGCAAGGCTTCTATTTGGGCTGCCTCCCCTTCACTCTCTGCACCTTCTGCGCTCTCTGTGCCCTCTGCGCTCTCTGCGCTCTCTGCATCGCTTTCATGGCTCACTGGGCAAGCTTCAGGTGTTGAGGAATGTTTTTTTCTAAAAAGCAGCCAACGTCCCCATGCTATTATGGCCACTACCAACAGCAGGAGAATACCTACGTGGATAATTTGCATATGCATATTCTCTAGCATCTCATGCAGAAGCCACCGGCTCCAGCGTGTTTTCGGGTTTAGAGAGCCGACAACCTCAGTCCTCAGCATAAAGGCTACGCCCCAACAGCACACTTAAAGCACGGTTACCTATTCCCTATTCACCGCTTGGGCTTTGGGCATTTCCTGCTCTGTGGCCAGCGGAATTTCCAGCACAAAGCAGCTGCCTTTGCCCAGGCCCTCGCTTCTGGCATAGAGTTTTCCGCCCATGCCCTGGGCCAGGCGCCTGGAGAGGTAGAGGCCAAGGCCATTCCCGTGGAAGTGTGAGTGTTTTCCCGGAAGCCTCACAAAAGGCTCAAAGAGGGCTTCGGCATATTGCGGCTCAAAGCCCTGGCCTTTGTCGCGAATGGAAATTTTCCACAGGGCCCCCACCTTTTTTTCCTCGAGGCATATTTCCCCACCACCATATTTGCGCGCATTGTCCAGGAGGTTTTCGAGGATGACGCGAAGGCTGTCGGCATCCGCCTTAACATAGGTGGTGTGCGCGGGGGGAGTCCACTGGTGGAAAACATCAGGGAAGGTTTGGCTGCGGTGCAAGAGAAGGGCTTTGAGGAAGGCGGAGGTTTCCAAAACTTCGCTGCGGTTGGTGGCTTTGGCCACAGAGCGCTGGTATGCGAGGGTGGTTTCGGCCAAATGCTCCAAGCGGTTGCACTCATGAAGGCCCTGGCGCAACATTTCCATGCGGCGCTCTGCGGGAATGCTGCCCAGCTGCAGGCTTTGCAAGAGTGCGCGTATAGCCGCCAGAGGTGTTTTTAACTCATGCGTGGTAAGCTGCAAAAGGCTTTGCATGCGCCTATATTCAACGCCGCGCCGCCGGGCGAGTGCAAACAAAACCACAGCGGAGGTGAGGAACAAGAGGCAGGCAAGGCTGGCCTCTCCCCACACCATAAACAATTTGCGCTTCGTAAAAGTGTCCAGCTCTGCCAATTGGCGGTTGAGCTCTGCGCCCGCGGAGCGTGTTTCGAGCAAAAGCTGCGCCTGCATCTCATGCATGTCCACAAAGTTGCTGTGCATGAGGATGGCCCACCACGCCATGAGTGGCGCCGTTGCCAAAAGCAGCAGTGTGAGGATGAGGACCTCTACGTTTTGCCTAACCCATTTTTTGAGTTTCATGGACGGCCTCTGTCAGCGCGCGCGCCAAGGCTTCCACTTCTGCACTCTTGTGGACGGCACTCAAAAACCCCACCTCATAGGAAGAGGGAGGCATATAAATGCCCTTAGAAAGCCAGGTGGCATAGGCGGGGTGGAATTTTTTCCCCATGTTGCTTGGGAACTGCTCGGCATTGTCCGGAAGTTTTCCCTGGCCGTCTAGACAAAGCCAAAACAAACTCCCCTGGCGCCGAAAATAGGCGGCGGCCCCCCCCTTTTGCATGGCGGCCTCCAGCTGGTTGCCCAGGGTGTGGAGTTTCTCATAGGGCCAGGCCTCTTTGAGGGTTTTGAGGCAGGCAATGCCAGCGGCAAGCCCCACGGGGTTGCCGGCCTGGGTGCCGGCCTGGTAGACGCCGCCTGAGGGTGCCAGCTTTTGCATGAGTTTGCTTGTGCCCACCACAGCGCCCACGGCAAGCCCTCCGCTGACAATTTTTCCAAGCGTCACCATGTCCGCCTCTATGTCGGCAACAAGGCGTCCATAGCCACCAAAGCCGAAGCGAAAGCCACTAATAACCTCGTCGAAAATAAGCAAAGCGCCATGCTGCTGCGTGAGTGCGCGCACTTGCCTAAGCCATGCGGGAGGTTGCGGCAAAAGGCCGTTGTTGGCAGGCAAAGGCTCCACAATAACCGCGGCAATGTGGTCGCCATGTTTGGCAAAGGCATCCTCGAGGCGTTGGGGAGAGCCCAGAGGCAAAACAAGGGTGTCGGCAATGGTGGAGGCGGTGACGCCCTCGCTTTCCGCCAGCTGCTGCTCCGCAGCGCCGCTGCCAGCCTTTACCAGCATGGCGTCGGCATGCCCGTGGTAGCAGCCTGAAAATTTAACCAACAAGGGGCGCCCCGTAGCCGCGCGGGCAAGGCGCAAAGCCGTGGCCACAGCCTCGGTGCCGGAGCAGACAAAGCGCACCATATCCAAGGGGGTGAAGGCTTCTGTTATCAGCTCTGCGAGTGCAATTTCATTGCGGTGGCAGGTGCCAAAGCACAGGCCGTCGCGTGCGGTTTTTTGTACCGCCTCCACCACCGTGGGGTAGGCGTGGCCCACAATAAGCGCCCCCCACCCCATGCAATAATCCACAAAATGCCGCCCGTCCTCGTCGATGAAGGCAGAGCCCTCTCCGCGAGAAACATAAATGGGGCGGCCCCCCACATGCCGAAAGGCGCGCACGGGGCTGCTCACGCCGTCGGGCATGAGTTGCTTGGCCCTTTGGTGCAACTCCAAAGAGCGCTGTGCGCATTCAGGCTTCTCTATATAACCATTTGAGCTCATCATTATACTCCCTAGGTGTGGAAGGCGGTGTGGAAGCAGAAGAGGGCATATTCAACTCCTCCAATTGTTGGAGGAGGGCCGTGCTGTCCCATGGGCCACCGTCTTCGCCGCTGCCCAAGCGAGGGGGCCGAAAGTGGGCGCCATGCCATTGCTTGTGCACTTGCAGCCCGAGGTGTGCATGGCTACCGTCATACCAACAGCCAAAGGGGGTGGTGCAGCCCCCCTCCAATGCGCGCAAATAGGCGCGCTCCAACTCCACCGCCTCCTGCGTGGCCACCTCGGAAATATATTGGAGGCGCTCTCTCAAGGCGGCGTCTTTGGTGCGGCATTGGATGGCGACGGCGCCCTGTCCGGGGGCGGGTGTCCAGCGCCTGGGGTTTAACTCAAACACGGTGAAGGAAGAAAGCGTGGCTTCCAGGCGAAGGAGGCCTGCGGCGGCCACCACAATGGCTTCATAGTGTGGGCTGCAAAGTTTTTCTAACCGCGTAGGCACATTGCCACGCAGGGGGAGCACCTGCAGGGCATTTCCAAAGTGGAGAAGCAGGGCTTCCCTGCGTACAGAGGAGGAGCCCACGCGGCTTTGGGGCAGCAGGGGAAGCCGCTCGGGGGAGGCGGCCTTGTCGAGGGCGGAGGGTTTTGCAATCAGCCAGTCACAGACGGGGGCGCGCGGCAAAACGGCGCCCACGCACAAGTCCTCCGGGGAGCGCGTAGGCAAGTCTTTGAGGGAGTGCACAGCAAAGTCAATGTCGCCGCTGCGCAAGGCGGCCTCCAACTCCTGCGTAAAAAACCCTTTCTCAAGTTTTCCCGCAAGGCGCGCGGACAAGTCCTTGTCGCCGCGCGTAACCATGGGGCAAAGCGCCACCTCCACCGGTTTGCCTTCTTTGCGCAAAATGGCCTCTTGCAGAAGCTTGCTTGCCCATTGGGTTTGCCACATGGCCAAGTCACTTTTTCGAGTTCCGGCAATCAGGGGCTTCATCCTTCGGACTCCTTCGCAATGCAAATAATGTCATGCGTCAGGCGAGCAACAGCGCGGCGTATAGCGAGGGAGCGCTGCGCAGGCAAGCCTTCCAAAAGTGGCGGCAATTCATTGAGCATAAAGTCTGTTTTGAGGTGAGAGATGCTGGCCAGGGTGGAGGAGCGTGCCTCCTTGCTAAATTGGGCACGCAATATTTCCAGTGTTTGTTCTGCAATGTCTTCAAGCAATTTTCGGTCTGTGTTGCAGAGGTTCAGCAAGGGTGAGGCCAGCAAGTCATCGAGTTTTATTTTTGTCCACCCTGGGGCTGAAAGCACCTGCTCCGGGGAGCCCAAGTCAATGCAGAGTTTGGCCGCATTCATTTTGGGCAAAACAAAATAGGGGGCGGGGGCCCCGGTGCAAACAACAACGGCCTGGGCGGAGGGCAGTGCGGCCTCAAAAGCCGCCAACTCTTTTCGTCTGAAGCTTGCATGAGAAAGCTCCGCGGCCTGCAGTGCCGCGCATACGGCTGTGCCAATTTGGCCTTTGCCCCACACCAACACATGGCCGTCGGCAAAACTCAACGCTTTGAGTTTGTTGATGACGAGGGTTTGCACGCCTTGGCCACGCTTGTCGAGTTTCAGCGCGCGGCGCCGGTTAATGGCCAGCTCCAGTTGCTTCCATATGCGGCGCAAAGGCTCGTCACAGGTGCCCTCTTTGTGGGCGGTTTGGAAGGCTTTAACAACTTGGCGGGAGACGGCAGGCTCCCCCTCTGCAACAGAGTCCAAACCGAGGCTTAAGCGCACGAGGTAGTCCACCGCCGCAAGCCCACTGTGGTTGTGCAGTTGTTTGAGTGCAAAACCCTGCTTCAGCAAAAACCCCAAAACCAAATCCATTGTCCACCGAGGCTGTTTGGCGGAAACCACCCACTCCGCGCGAGAGCACGTAAAAACAGCCGCAGAGCCTGAAATGGCCTGCATGCTTTTGAGTGCACCTGAAAGCTTGGGGTTTGAAAACTGCGCAAACAACTCGGCGCGCTGTGTAGAAGAAAGCTCGCGGTAGTTGGCGCCGACAATGGCAAAGGGGAAACTCAACGAAGGCCTCCCGAAGCAAGTTTTTGCAGCAAAACCTCTGCGGCCCCAAAGCCGCTTTGGATGGCGTCATGCATGGCCGAAGCACCACAATAACTTCCTGCAAGCACCAAGGGGAAGGGCCCGGTTTGCGCATGCAGGGTTTTTATTTTTTGGAGGTGCCCAATGCCTGGAATGCCGATGGCTTTGGGCCAGCGTTGAATATAACAAATGCGGCCCATATTGCCGCCCGTCAATTGGCGCAAGTCCGCTTGCAAGCCCGCGTGCATTTGGGCCTCTGAGGCTTCGGCGCGCTCTGGAAACTCTGTACCGCCGACAAAGGAGACAAAGCGTGGGCCCCTTCCCTCTTGCAAATAGTTGCCCAAAAACAGTGTGCCCAGAGAAAACATACCCGAGTGCGCAGAAGCCAAAAAGCCAATGCCTCCAGGCAGGCGGCTTTCCTTGGGTCGGTTTTCAGCCCAGTGCACCATGGCCAAAGGCGCATGAGAAAAGCTGCGCAAACTTTGGGCGGCGTCCGGCAAAAAAGGCTCCACGAGTTGAGCGGCGGCGTCTGCCTCTGTGGCAATGCAGAGGGCTTTGGCCCACAGTGTTTGAGGCTGCCCCTCCCTCAGCACGCGAAGCATGCAGCCGTCGTTTTGGAAGGACACTTCCTCAACTTCAGTGTTTGTCCAGCAAGGCAGTTGCTGTTGTGCAACAAGCCCCAGTTGGGCCATGCCGCCGCGCAAACTCCACAGGCCATTGCGGGGGTTTTGTGCCTGTTTGGCCTGGCGGATGACGCCCTTGAGGACGCTGCCGGCCTCTTTTTCCCACTGGGGCAAAATGGGGAGGGCGGCCTCCACACTCAACTTGGCGGGGGTGGTAGCAAAAATGCCACTCAACATGGTGGAGACGACGCCATGGGCAACATGGGGGCCAAAGCGGCGCAGGCAAAAGGCTTCCACGCTTTCTTCTGTGCCGGGTGGAGAGGCTTTGCGGAAGGCCTCTGTGGCAATTTCCCATTTCTCCTTCCATGAGAGGGCCAGGCAGCGCGCCAGAAAAAAGGGCGAAGGCTGCAAGGGGCGCATACGGCCTTTGCGTACAACATAGCGCAGAGTAACCTCCCTGGGGATGGGGAAGGCCTCTCCCTCAAGCTTAAGCAACTCAAGCAACTCCCACACCACCGCGCGGCTCCCCGTAAACATGGTGGGGCCTGTTTCAAAAGACAGGCCACCCTCCTCCTTGAGGCCCACTTTCCCGCCCAAGTTTTTTTGGGACTCCAAAAGCAAAGTGCTGTGGCCCGCAGCACGCAATTTCAGGTTGCAGGCCATGCCTGCAAGCCCACCACCCACAATGAGGAATGTGGGGTTAGGCTGCAAGCGCAACCTCCTCGCAGAGCGCACGCACGCACTCGGGTTGGGTTTGTGGAAAAATACCGTGGCCCAAGTTGACAATGCAGCGGTGGAAGTGGCCGCGCGCTTTCATGGCGGCCAAAAGTTTTCGCGTCTCTGTGCGCACCACCTCGGGAGAGGCCAAAAGCAAGGCCGGGTCCACATTGCCCTGAAGGCAGTGGTTGGGCAGCTGCGCCGCGGCCTGCTCAAACGGAATGCGCCAGTCCAGGGAAATGCCCTGGCAGCCACTGTCTGCAAGCAAAGGAAGCAAGTGTTGCCCGTCGCGTACAAACAAAATGAGGCGGCGGTTTTTGTGGGTGAGGGCCTTGGCCACTTTTTGAATGGGAGGCAGGGCAAAGCGCGAATAATCCTCCGCATTTAAGAGGCCACCCCAGCTGTCAAACAGTTGCACCGCGTCGGCCCCGGCCTCGCATTGTGCCTCCAAATAGGCCATGAGAATGTCCGCCAGCATGTCCATGGCTTTGTGCGCAAACTCGGGCTGTGCATGCAGCATGGAGCGCGCAACGGCAAAATTTTTGTCGGCATGCCCCTCCAACATATAGGCCAGCAAAGTCCACGGCGCACCCGCAAAACCCAAAAGGCCGCGCTCCTCCCCCAGCGCCTCTCGCAAATGGCGCACCGCCGCCGGCACAAAGGCCAAAGCCTCCAGAAGTTTTTCTACATTCCAGCTTGCAAGCTCCGCAGCTTCTTTCAGTGGCTTTGTCATTTTGGGCCCATGGTTTCCGTCGAAGTTGACGTGCATGCCCAGGGCCTGGGGGATGACGAGGATGTCGCTGAAGACGATGGCAGCGTCCAGGGCGAAGCGTTGCATAGGCTCCATGGCCGCCTGGGTGCACAGCTGAGGAGCGTGGCACAACTCCCAGAAGCTGTGTTTTTGGCGAATGCTTTGGTAACCCGGGAGGTAGCGGCCTGCTTGGCGCATAAGCCAGACAGGGGGACGGTCGACGGGTTTCCCTTCAAGGGCGCTCAGGAGGCGGGCGCGAGAAGACAGTTTCATGGGGGCCAGTTTGCCCCAGGGGCCTTGCTGTTTCGTCACAGCTGTGTCACAGGCAGAGGTTTTTGGAAAAAAGTTTTGGCACACTTTGCCCATGGCTGAAGAGCTGCCATGGCTGATTGGCCGGGATTTGGAAGATTCGCAGGCGCTTGCACAGCGCCTGCGCGCCCTGGGGCACACGGCAAAGGCTTTCCCCTGCATTGCCCGCAGGGCCTTGCCCTTTGTTTTGCCGGAGACAGAGGCGCATGTCAGCATTCTCATAACGAGTGTTTTTGGAGCGCAGTGCCTTTTAAGTGTTTGGCCCCAGTGCCTCAAGCGTTGGCCCACGCTTTCGGTGGTGGCTTTGGCGCCCAAAACTTCAGCATGGCTGAAAGCGAAGGGGGTGCCCGTGGCGGTGGAGGTGCCAGGGGGTGCCCGGCACATGGCCAGGCACATGGCCAACGCCTTAAGCGCGCAAAACCCGCGCGACGAGTTGGTGTGGCTCAGCAGTGATGCCGGGGCCGCCGGTGAGGAGCAAGCGGCGGCCATGCAAAAGCTGAGGGCGCTGACGAAGGTGCACCGCGTGCTGGCCTATTCCACCGTGAGGGCCCCGAGTTTGGAGCAACACATGGCCCAGTGGCACGGCCAAAAGGCCTGCCTGTTGTTATGCAGCCCCTCGGCCTGTGCAGCTTTTTTTGAGGTGCGCGCTGCATTTGAAAAAAGCCCGGTGGTGGTGGAGGTGGCCTGCGTGGGCAACTCCACACTACGCGCCTGGGAAGGCAACAAAGAGGCTGGAGAGCCTTCGCCCAGCTTATGGACGCACATAGACGCTTTTGTGGAAGGTACATTTATGAAAGAAGCATTGCACTTAGCCCCCACAGCCCTTGGGGCCTCCCGTTGAGGCTCCCTTTGCGAAAGGAGTGCCCCATGCATGAGGTCGAACAAAAACAAAGCCTGACGCAGGACAGTGGCACAAGGAGACAGCAGCGATGAAGCCAGAAATGTTGGGGCCACGCCTTCGCCGTTTGCGAAGCCATGTGGGGATACGCCGTTTATTTCAGGAGTGCAGCCTGGAAAGCCGCCACCTCGTGCAACCCTATTTTGTGGTGGAAGGCGAGGGCTTTCGCCGCGAGGTGAAAGAGGGCTATGGCCTGTGGCAACTGAGTGCAGACCAGCTTTTGGAGGAGCTTCGCTTGCTTGAAGAGAGGGGGGTTGGCGGCCTCATGTTGTTTGCGGTACCCAGCTTTAAATGCGCTGACGGCTCGCGCCTCTTGGAGCAGATGGCGCCTGCGCAGCGTGCCATTGAGTTGTGCAAAAAACATGCGCCGACCATGCCGCTGTTTGTGGACACCTGCCTGTGCTCTTTCCTCTCGCATGGGCATTGTGGCCTGGTGAAAGGCGGGAAAATTGACAATGACTCAAGCCTTCAGTGCCTGGCGGAAATGGCTGTGGGGTGGGGCAAAGCCGGGGCGGATTTTGTATCCCCGAGTGATATGATGGATGGGCGCGTATTGGCTTTGCGCGAAGCATTGGACGGGGCCGATTTGGATGAGGTAGCCATTCTCTCCTATGCCGTCAAAATGCAGTCGGCATTTTATAGCCCCTTCAGGGACGCGGCGGACAGTGCACCTGGGTTTGGGGACCGCAGCAGCTACCAGGAGCCTGTGGCCAACCGACGGGAGGCTTTGCGAGAAATAGAGTTGGACGTGCTGGAGGGTGCCGATGCATTGCTGATAAAGCCCGCGCTCAGCAACCTGGACTTAATGAGAGATGCGCGCGAAGCTTGCCATTTGCCCCTGGTGGCCTACCAGGTGTCCGGAGAGCTGGCCATGCTGCGCGCAGCCGCAGAGGCGGGCCTGTTGGATTTTGAGGCGGCTTGCAGGGAAACTTTGCTTTCCATGCGCCGCGCCGGGGCGGATTTTATAGTCTCCTATGCCGCCCGGTGTTTTGGGGGAGGCAACAGCTGAAACCCTCCCGCAACCTTCCGGGAAGCAAACCTCCGGGAAACTTTCCGCAACTCCGGAAAGCTTGCTTGAAACTTCAGGGAAGGGTTAAAACCGTTTTTTCGCCTGTGCAGCGGGCGTTAAAAAACAACCCCCAAAAAAACGGAGGGGAAAAGGAAGGCCCTGGCTATGGAGGCATGTGTCCGGACAGCTTGCCCAGGTGCAAGGTGGCGAGCACCAGAGCATTTTGAATGTGGCCTTCCTGGACGAGGCGGGCAAGCTCCGAGGCGGCATAGGTTTCAAGCATAACTTCTTCGAGCGGATCCGGCCTCCCCTCGTGTATTTGCTGACAGCCCAAGGCCAAATAGCAGTGCAGGTGGTTGCCTTGCACCGCAGGGTTGGGTTGTATTTTCCCCAGGGCAAGCATACGCCCTGCTTGGTGGCCGGTTTCTTCGAGGAGCTCACGGTGGGCGGCCTCCTCGGGTGTTTCGCCCCAATCAACGGTGCCCCCGGGGACTTCAAGCGTGGGGGCCCAAATGCCAAAGCGGAATTGGCGTACCAGCAGGCAAGCTCCCCCTGCGTTAAATGCCAAAACATTAACCCAGTCCGGCGCCTCAATGGTGGTTACGGTTATATGCGCTGGAGGGTGCGAACCACCAGGCAGCTCTGTTTTCACCTCTTGGCGTCGCAAAGTGAATACGCCCATGCGCATGGAAGCCCCTTCTCCCATGCGTTGCCATGTTCTGCGCAAAGGGCTAATGGCTTTCACCAATGCGGGTATGCGCCTCTTTGTGGATGCCCACAGGCTCCTCGGAAGCTTTGCGGTGCTGCCACGGGTCGCTCTCGTGCACAGCAGGCGCTCCCGCCAACAAGCGCTCCTTGGCATAAATGAAAGGCTTGCGCTCCAATGCCGGAAGAGTGTGCTGCCTGGCAATGCTCCCCATGGGCTCTGCATGGTCCATGCGAATGGCATCTTTGGGGCAGGCCTCGACGCACAGGCCGCAGACGATGCAGCGCAACTCGTCAATAACGAAGACAGCAGGGTATTTCTCAATGACGCGCGAAGCTGCCTCCTCGTCGTCATAGGGGTATTCGCCTGCCTCAATATAAATGCATTGAGAAGGACAGGCGGTGGCGCACATATAGCAGGCCACGCAGCGCGGCTTGCCGTCTTCGCGCGGGACGAGACGGTGTATGCCTCTATAGCCCAGGGGATAGGGGACGCACTGCTCTGGGTATTCAACCGTCACCATTCTGGATTTGCGGTCCAAAACCTCGGGGTTTTTGTCATGCTCTGACCAGAGGTTTCGCAGGAAGTGCCCTGTCGTAATGGCCAGGCCCTTCACCAGCTCAGGGACATATAGGCGCTCCCAAAAGTCATAGGCGCTTTTTTTGTTTTCGGATTCGGAGGGGCTCATGTTTTCGGAATGGCTCATGGCGAAAGGCTCTGAAAGTTTAATGGTGGCTGGGAAGCGGCTCTGCTTTGAGGGGCTTATAGAGGGAGGACTTGGGAGAGCTGAGCATAAGGATGAGGATGAAGGCCATTTCAAAGAGGCCAATAAGCCCGAGGAGGCCCAAGCTGTTTTTGTCCCACAAGAGGAGGGCGCCGGTGACAAAAATATTGACTATTCCGAGGGGGATGAGGATTTTCCAACCCAATTTTTGAATTTGGTCATACCGGAAGCGTACAAAAGTCCAGCGGATGTTCATTTGGATATAGGTAACAACCACCACTTTGAGCCAGAAAACCATGCCCATGGTAGCGCCATAAACCCACGGGTGCTCTTTGAAGAAGGCAAGCTTTGCAAACCACTCACCGCCGAAAGGCAAATGGTATCCCCCCAAAAAGAGGGTCGTAATAATGCCGGAGAAGACAATAATTTCTACAAACTCTGCAATCATAAACATGCCAAAGCGCATGCCTGAATATTCGACGAAATAGCCGATAATTTCGGACTCACACTCTGTCATATCAAAAGGAGGCCTTTTGGTTTCAGCGAAAGCTGCCGCAAAGAAGAGCAGGAAGCCCACGGGTTGAAGGAGGATGCCCCAGGCGGGGATGCCCACGTCAAAGCCGCCCAGCTGTGCACTCCACAAATATTGGGATTGTTGCTCCATAATGCCTGCGGGGCCAGCCAGTTGAATGGAGGCGAAGGCCATCATCAGCCCGACGAGGGAAAGTCCGAGTGCAATCTCATAGCTGATCATCTGCGCACAGGCGCGTATGGCGCCCAGCAAAGAGAATTTGTTATTGGAAGCCCATCCGGCCAATGCGGCGCCGAAGACGGCCAGCGAGGCCAGCGCAAAAATATAGAGGAGGCCGAAGTTGGGGTTGGCGACCACCATGGCCACCTCATGCCCCAAAACGGGGATGGTGGGGCCCGCGGGGATGACGGCAAACAGCGTAAACACAGGGCCAAAGGCGAGGATGGGGGCCAAGGCATAGAAGAAGCGGTTGGCTGCCTTTGGGGTGAAGCTCTCCTTGGCGAGCATTTTGACAGTATCCGCAATGAGGTAGGGGAGGCCCGCCAAGCTTCTGCTGCGCAGGCCCGGGAGGTTGATGCGTGCGCGGTTGGGGCCTGTGCGGTTTTGCATCAACGCGCTCCACTTGCGCTCTGCCATGACGAGCAAGGTTGCAAACACCATGACAAAAACCAGCATCAGCATGAGGAGGTTGCTTAAGGCGCTGGCGCCCTTAAACCAGGTGGACTCCAGCCAACCTCCCAAAGCATAGGCTGCGGCCATACCGCCAAAGAGGCTTGCGAAAATGGTGGCAAAGGCCACAGTAATGCGAAGTCTTCTCATGGTGAAAATCCTTGTGCGCTAGAGCAAGCAAACTGCCTATAAGCGGGAGGTCGCCCATCTGCCGCGGCGGGCAATGGAAGTCCGGGCCGCTCTTGTATGGAGGGTGCCTGCCCATCCCAATCAAAGCTTGCGAATTCCGGAATTCTAGGGGCAATGGCAGAAAACACATCCCTGGCCGTACACCAGCCCATTTTGGCGCCCAACAAATCAGCCAGGCGCACCACCCATAGCCAATGAGGCGCGCTGTCGCCTTTGGGCAGGAAGGCTTGGCGGCAGCGCTGAATAATGCCTTCGTGTTGTGTCATACTGCATTCGGTTTCGAGGTGTGAGGCTACAGGCAAAAAAACCTGGCTTTCTATGGCCCAGTTGCTGAGGTGTTGAGCTTGGGCGATGGTGGGGACTGTTTTGAGGCGTGCCGTCATGACAATGTCGCTTTCAGGCATTTCTCCGCCGAGCACCCAAACCGCTTGGAATGCGGAAGGGGTGAATAACTCGAAGGGTTTTATTTCAATGCTCAAAGCTTTGGCCACATATTCCAATGCTTTTCGGTTGGGGTTTTTGTCGGCGAGCATGAGCAGGTGGTCGGCGGCTCCATGAGGCCTTCCCGTGGAGAAGACGGTGTTAACTTTAAGCACATCTCTGGCGAAGGCCAAGGCGGCCATCAAGTCCTCATTGGAAGCGGCGGGGGAGACGAGCATGCCGATGCTGCCTTGGGCTTTTTGCAAGAGGCTGGCGGCGGTATTGAGGGCTTCGTCAACGGGAACGGGCTTTCCCTGGGAGATGGTGGTGAGGGAGCGGTTTTCGCCTATCCACCTATAGCTTTTTCGTCCTGCATCACACATCCACGCGGCGTTAATGGCTTCATTTTCTCTGGGGCGAAAGCGAAAGCACTCCTGTCTCATATGGTCGGCGAAGACATTGCAGCCCCGGGAGCAAGCGGTGCACACGGAGGGAGCTGCCGAGAGGAACCAGGCGCGTGCTTTAAAGCGAAAGTCCCGGTTCAGCAAGGCGCCCACAGGGCAAAGCTCCACAACGTTGCCTGAATAGTTGGAGTCCAACTTTGCACCCGGAAAAACGTCGACGCGCTCATGGGAGCCGCGCCCAAAAATGCCCAGTTGAGGCTCCTTGGCCACCTCGGCCATAAAGCGTACACAGCGCGTGCAGAGTATACAGCGCTCCTGGTCGATGAGCACGGTGGGGCCGAGGGTTTTGCGTTTGTTTTTTTGGACTTTGGGCCCCCAGAGGCGGGAGGGCTTCAGGTTATAGCGGAAATAATAGTCCTGCAGCTTGCACTCACCGGACTGATCGCAAATGGGGCAGTCTATGGGGTGGTTGAGCAGCAGAAACTCCAAAACAGCGCGTTGCTGCTCCTTCACTTTGGGCGTGTTGGTTTTAACTGTTTGCCCTTCAGCAACGGGCACCTGGCAAGCGGGCACCAGCTTGGGGGCGTTAGAGGCTTCAACCATGCACATGCGGCAGTTGGCCGAGAGGGAGAGCCTGGGGTGATAGCAATAGTGGGGAATTTCAATGCCTGCCTGCTGTGCGGCGGCAATAATGGGGGTACCGGGTTTAGCGAGGACTTCTTTGCCGTCAATGCTCAGCGTCACCATACCCGGGTTTTTTGGGGGGGGTGGCGTCTGAGGAGCAGGCGGAGGAGGTGGCGAAGGCTGAGAGGTTTCAGACGACGGCCTAGGGTTTGCGTTGTCATTCATTGTTCCACCTCACCACCAATCATATTGATGGTATCAAACGTAGGGATAAGGTCAGACAGGAGCTTGCCCTTCACCATTTTGGACAAAGCCGAGAGGATTTGGAAGCCGGGGGCGCGGATGTGGACTTTATAGGGGCGGCCGCTGCCATCCGAGCGCAAATACCAGCCGAGCTCTCCGTTGGAAGACTCGGTGGCGTGGTATACTTCTCCGGCCGGAATTTGTGCGCCCTCCATAATGAGTTTGAAGTGGGCGATGGCGCCTTCAATGCTGCTTAAAACCGTTTCCTGGGGAGGCAGGGCAAAGCGCCAGTCATCAATGAGGACGGGGCCGCCGGGGAGTTTCTCTAAGGCCTGGCGGATGAGTCGGTCGGACTGAAACATTTCCTCCATGCGGATGCGGTAGCGGTCGAAGTTGTCACAGGCGTGGAAGATGGGAACCTCGAAGTCCAACTCAGGATAAGCCCAATAGGGGCGAGCCTTGCGTATGTCGAGGCCAATGCCGCAGGCGCGAAGGCAAGGCCCTGTGAAGCCAAAGTCCAGGGCGTCTTCGGGGCTCAAATAGCCTGTGCCGACGGTGCGGTCCATGAAGATGCGGTTTCGCGTGAGGAGGCCATCAATTTCATTGGCGGCAGAGCGAACGCAGTCCAACGTGCGAAGGACTTTGTCTTTCCAACCATCGGGAATGTCGCGGTTGAGGCCGCCGATGCGTCCATAGGAGGTGGTGAGGCGGGCGCCGGTGAGCTCGGTGACGCGCTCCATAATGAGCTCGCGGGCTTCGACGGCATAGAGGAAGACGGTGAGGCCGCCAATTTCCATGGCGGTGGCGGCGGTGGCGACCAAGTGGTCGTGAATGCGGTGCAGCTCAGCGCCGATGACGCGTATATATTTAGCGCGCTCGGGAATTTCTATGCCGGCCAATTTTTCGACGGCGGAGAGGAAGCCGAAGTTATTCATCATCGGCGAGACATAGTTGAGGCGATCTGTATAAGGCAGGCACTGCGCCCAGGTGACATTCTCGCAGGACTTTTGAAAGCCCCGGTGCAGGAAACCAATTTCGACATCGCAGTCCTGAATGTTTTCTCCGTGGAGGGCGACTTTCAGGCGCACGGTGCCGTGGGTGGCGGGGTGAGAGGGGCCCATGTTGACCAACATGGGTTGGATGCCAAAATCCGTGTCCAGAGGGTTTTCGTCGTGGGCGTGAGGCTCTAAGCCATGGGGGGCCATAAGCATTTCCTTGAAGGGTGTTTAAACGGGGCGATTGCTGCCGGGTCCACAAAAAGCTTCTTCTATTCCATGGGGGCGCTCAGGCGTCAGGGGTTGGCGTCCGCGTAAGGGATAGTCTTTGCGCAGGGGGTGTCCTTCAAACTCCTCATAGAGGAACAGGCGCCGCAAATCCGGATGCCCCTCAAAGCGGATGCCATAGAAGTCCCAGACGCTGCGCTCTGCCCAGAGGGCGCCCTGGAAAACGTCATGCGCGCTGGGCACCACAGGCGCCTCTTCGTCCACCAGCACCTTGAGGCGCAGGTGCTCATTTTCTTCTATGGAATAGAGGAAATAGAGCACTTCAAAGCGAGGTTTGTTGACAGGGAGCTGCAGCCTGTCCACGGCGTCCATGGAGATGAAGAGGCGAAAGCCCAATTCCTCTTTGGCATAGCGCAGGAGAGGAATGAGGGACTCTTTGGCGATGATGGCCCAGTGTGCACCGCTCAAGTCTTCATAGCGTTGAACAAGGGCCTGAGGCAGGGTACGTTGCAGTCTATCCAATGCTTTTTGGCTCATTTTCCCTCTGGAAAGGCAACAGGATGGTGGCGTTATAGGGAGAAGAGCGCGCAAGATCAACAACAGAAGTGAAGAGTTGTGGTGGTTTTGGAAACTTCACAGAGAAAGCGCTGCCTGAAGCATCCTTTGGGGGCTTTTAAAGGGTGCGGCAGGGCGTCTATTTTCATGCACAGGCTTTTTGCACAGGCTGTTTTTAGCATACCTCATACCACAGCCGTGTTAAAGTCTTGGAGACGGCGAGGTTGAACCACGGGGACATATGGGGCACAGGAGACACAAACCTTTTAATTTAAACCACATAAGAGGATTTTCATGAATCGGGTTTCTCTGTTCCCTCCGTTATTGGCTCTCATGCTGGGCACAGCCCTCAGTGCTTGCACCGGCATCTCCCTCGGTGGAGAGGGTGAGGTAGAGCGCCCAAGCGAGCCCATCCCGGAGAAGGAGAAGGACGAGGAGAAGCAGGAGACGGAGCCTGGCGATGGCGGTCTGAATTGCACGGGGCCGACTCAGCTGAGTGTAACGCCCCTTTCCCAGGCTACGGAGGGGTTGACTTGCCCGGTGGCGGGCCTTTCGGCCATATATTTGGACGGAAGTCTGTCTTCGACGATGACTCAGGCGCGCGGCTTTATTGAGGTGAGTTTTTATGACGCCTCAGGCCAGCGGGTGGGTGAAGCGCCGACGCTGCTGGGGCGGCCGACGCCTATAGGCTGGATGGATACACTGGTGGACGAGCCGGTCGACCTCTCTGTGGCGGTGCCCGCCGAGGCTCAGACAGCCCACATCCAACTGATAACCAAATCAACAGTGGCGGGTGCCACTGGACAATGGTCGCTCAGAGGACTCACCGTCCATCCGGGTGTGGTATTGTCCCGGACGGAAGGGGCCAAATGGGCCAAGGAGAATGCGCCGGCCCGTTGGAGTTTTGCCACGCTGCCTATAAGTGCCGTCGGGCAACTGAGGGTGGAGGCGAGAAATGTCTATGGGGAGCTTGCGCTCCTCAAGGAGGTGCAGAAAAATGCTTCCACTCCGGTTTCGGTGGAGCTCGCCCCGCTTCCCGTTGGCTATTATGAGGTTTCTGTCAGCTTCCTCAGCACGGCTGGCTTGGCTGCTCGGTGGATGAGCTCTTTTGTTGTGCTCCCGGCGACGGATGTTCCGCTGGACTTGCGTTTTGGCATGGATGCGGTGGCCACCTGGGCCATAACGGCAAAACCCGGTGGTTTTGAGTCGTTAAATGAGGCGCTGGAGATGATGAGAGAGGCGGGCATTGGCTCCGTCAGGGACCGTTTTTCCTGGGAGGTTATTCAAAACTGCAACACCTGGACGACGCCCGGCCCATGGGGCTCGGGAGGTTATTATGCCGGGACAGCGCGAGCCATCCATGAGCAGGGCATGCAGGCCGTTCCGGTGATGGAAGGCGCTCCCCGCTGCACGCGACCTGGAACCGGGGACGAAGGGCCAGAGACGCCGCAAATTCCTCGTGACTGGGACAATGTCTATGAGTCCGCGAGAATTTATGCTGAGAATATGGGGCCTTATGCCAAAGCAGTCGAATATTTCAATGAAGTCAACGCCTCTGGTTTTTTCCCGGGCTATCCCTGGCAATATGCTGCCGGTCTGAAAGTTTTCAATGCGGGGATAAGGGCAGGGGCGCGGGCGGTGGGGGCTGAAATTGCGGTATTGGTGTCATCGGCTGCCGGCAACCCCAATGCTGAGCCGCAGCAGGCACGGCCGGCACCTTATTTCAACGAGGTATGGCGCAACGGTGCGGCGAGTTATGTGGACGTTCTGAACCAGCACTATTATGGCACGGGAGAAACGCTCCCCACCGGCCCCGTACGCCCCTATTATAACTTGCATGCCTTTCAGCTGGCGAATGTGGAGCCTATGCTCAGCGCCTTTTCTCTGGAGGACTATCCAGCCTGGCTGACCGAAACCGGTCGAAACATTTATAGGGACGCTCTGGGCTCCTATGCGAGCTCAAAAATAGAGCAGGCAGCGCATTTGGTGAAGACTTATGCGGCGGGTTTCGGGGCTGGATATGAGCGGGTTTTCTATTTTAGCTTCCGGCAGGCACTGGAAAATGAGCGCATGCTGTGGGGGATAACCAGCTATGACTTTGAGCCCCACCCGGCTTATTTGTCCTTGGCTTTGCTCACCCGACACCTCCAAGGGGCAACTCCGGTGCGCGTGCAGGTTGCCCCCAACCACCAACAAACCGTTTTTTTCACCAAGCCTGATGGGCAGAGGGTTGCCGTCTCCTGGGCGGGTGCGGAGGCCATTTTGGCTTTGGGGACGGGAGTTGAAATTCGCGACATTTTCGGCCGTCGGGTTTCGCCCAATGCTGTGGACAACGCATCCGTATATTTGTTGAGCGGCCTTCCCATGGTGCCCTCGGGTGCGGACACCCACCCTGTTCCGCTGCGCTCTAGGCCTGCTTCTACGGAAGCGGTGCCGTTGATGTTGTTGCCTGGTGCAGTGAAGGTGGACGGTGTTGAGCAGACAGGGGTTAAAGCGTGGAGCAGGCATACCTATGTTCCGGCGCCTTGGGGCTCCAGCATAGAGGTGAGCCTGCAGACGCGTGGTGCGAACAATCAGCCTGTCTCTGACGCGGTGGTGGCGTGTTTGCCGGGGGGGCCGGGGGTGACGTTGACTTCAGAGGCGCGTCCGACGGCCGTCAACGGCGAATATATATGCCGATATCATGCGCAGGTTGCGGACTATAGCTACATCACCATGACTGCCCACTCCCCTCAGGCGGAGGACAGGGTGCATATACCCTTGGAATTCAGTGCCACCAACGTGGTTTTTGACGAGCACCTGGCTTCGGGCGCCTGCCCCTCCTGGAGCTCCATTGCGCATACGCCGGCCGTTTCCTCTTATACGCTGAGCGCGCTTCCGCGTGGCTCCGCCTGCCCCGCCCAGAGCATAGAGGCCAGCATTCAAGGGGCGAACTCTGTGGTGGGCCCCTCCTTCTGGACGCCCCAAGGGCAGTTGAGTGGCGTCGAAGCCATTCGCGTCAGGCTGTCGGATGCCGAGGGCAAGCAGCGCCCCACGGGTGTTTTTAATATTCTTCTGGTGGGCAACGGCACTTGGGTAGCCAATACCCTGCGTGAGGGTGACACCTATGTCGGGGATTTGAGAAGTGCCCACCGCATTGGCGGCATTCCGGAAGGGCAGAGCCCGGAGTTTGACGCAGCGGCTACACAACGCGTGGACTTGGTCTGGTCCTATTCCCCGGTGGGGGAATGGGGTGTTGTGGTTGAAGCTGTGGAATTCGGCCGGACCAGGTGAGGAACGCGGATTTGAACTGAAAAACAAATCCTTCCTTCAACCCCCGCAAGCCCAGGCCATGTATACACTGAGCGCATTTTATCCCTCAAAACAATGCTGTGTCAGCTTTGTTTTTGAAACAAAGTGGGGCTTCGAGCGTCTCTTCCAAATGCCCTTGAGCGCAGCAGCGAAGAAAGGATTTGTTGATGGGCAGACAACAAGGCTTGCATCTGTCGATGGCTGGAATCTCCATGGTGGTGATGGCCTTGGGGTGCGCCGTGAAGAGGGGCGTTGAGGTTCATGCCATGGCAGTGCTGGCGGAGGAAGACAAAGCCAAACCTGGCATTGAAAATTCAGCAGCGCCGGAAGTGCATTTTCGCGTGTCTGAAGGTGAGTTGAACGAATATGCCCAGACAACCCGGGCTCGACTGAAAATCCAAGTGGATGTCTATGGTGCTGAGCATGGAGCAGCGTTTCGGGTTGTTGAGCCCGATGCGTACACGCACAGTTTGCAATGCACGGCCTTGGACATGGAGCCCCCAAAAACACTGCATCAACGCTGGGAGTGCATGCCGGCAACCAGCGGGGAGTGTGGTTCACTCAGGCCCCTCCTAGAAGGAAGTTATCGCTTAGAAGTGGAAGCGCGTGGCAAGCATGGAAGCACGGTGAAGCATTTTGCATGGAGCTATGAAAAAAAACTCTTGCAGATGCACCTTGAGGACAAAGAAGAATGGGGCCGAGACGACGCGCTCTATGTGCAACTCGAGGGCCGCGAGGAAACCGTTTGGAACCGGATTGAATTGTTTGCCGACGAAGGCGGGTTTCACCGTCTCGTGCGCACAGCTTGCCCGCGAAGCCTTCCCGCCAAGCCCTCTTCCCAGTGTTTCAAAGTGCCGCTTTCTGCTTTGCCGGGTTTGCCGCATGGCCCCTACAAACTGAATTTGACAGTCAAGTTTGTGGACAAAGCAGGCCACCGCAGAAGCCACACGCGAAGCTTCAACATTCGCATCAACCGCCAGTTATGGAGTTTATCGTCCTTGCCGCCTTGGCCGGCTTCTGTTGCCGTGACACGCGAGGGTTTGTTGTTGTCCATAACACGGTGGAGTGACAGCACAGGAATGGCATTGGAAAGCTTTTTGATGGCCATCAACGCCAAAGGAGAAGAAGTGTGGCGCACAAAGTTGCCCGACACAGCCATGGGTTTACGGCTTGGCAACCACCGAGGCTTGGATGTGGTGCTGACGAATTGCTTTAAGTATAGAGATAGAGAGCATAAGGGTTTTCTGGCTTTCAATGCGAAGACCGGAGAAGCTTTGTCTGAAGCTTGCATAGACGCTCAAAGTGATGCCTCCATTTCGGCAATTGTGCAGTCAGGCCCAGACAAAGACTTGGTGGTGCTGCGAAGCTCCTCCAAAGGCGCTGACAATGCTTGGGAGCTTTGTCGCTTTGTCAGGCCCCATGCCTCCAGTCCATGGGGTTTTCGTTGTGGTGAGCCAAAAATTTTGCCCAAAACAGAAGGCATGGGCTCGGTGGTGCGCACACCCGAAGGTGCCAGGGTGTTTATGGGCTCTTTGAAGCACCACTGGTGTGCACTGGAGTGGAAAGACAAAAAGAAGGGGAGAGAGAACGAGACTTGGACTCAAGGCTGTATTCTACAGGAGCTGGCCCACAAACAGGGGGACAAATGGAAAGAACACCTCTATGGGGACGAGCTGAAAAAGCACTTCGGCACAGAGAAAAGCGCGGGCCATGGAGGTTTTCTGGGTGTCTTGCCTCTTTCGCCCACGCGCAGTGTGGTGGTTTTTTCCTGGCGTACTTCTATTTCTGGAAATCAGACCACCGGCTTCCTCATCGACTCCCCCAGCTTCGATGGAAAAGTGCCTTGAGCCACATGGAGGTACGACTTGTGCCGCACCAACAGTTGCCGCAAGAAAGCCGAATGAAAAAGCAAGGGCCATGAGCGCCTTTTCATCGCCCATGGCTCCCCCTCAGCTCAGCCACCGCTCTTTATGGGCATTTTCCCCAGGGCTGGGAAGAGATGTCTCTGGACTCGGCAACCCACCCGCAGACTGGGGAACTAGGATTCGAACCTAGATAGCCAGAGTCAGAATCTGGAGTCCTACCGTTAGACGATTCCCCAAAGAGGCGGATGCTTTTTGGCGTTGCTTTTATAAGTTGTCAACAAGCTTATGGAGAGGAAGTCTGTTTTTGAGGGTGCGCGCTTTGTGTTGCGGAGGCGGAAGGTGGAGGTTTTGCGGCGTTTTTTTGAGCTGAGGCGACAGGCGGGGAAGGGTCGGCGGGGACCACAAAAATGCGTACTTCCCCTTGCGTTTCATAGAGGTTGATTCCAGCCCATGGGCCTTTTTTGGGGTTTTTGATGTGGAAAGCGCGCACATGGGGTTGGTTGATGAGCGGTACACGCGCATAGCTTGAAGGTGGATAGGTTGTTGCATAAAATTTGAGAACGGCTTCCATAGGGGTGTTGACGCGGAAGCGGTGTTTGGCCACCTGAAGGGCATGCTCAGGCAGTTTGGCCCCCAACTCCTGTTTTTGAGCGAAACCCGGCAAGGCCCACACCATGGCTGCCACCGAAAAGAGACGTAGAACGCGCCAGGACATGCCCCCTATTTAGGTGCAAGCGCGCACGCCGTCTAGCCCCTTTGCACTTTTTTCAGCATATTTTCAGCACAGGAAAAGCCTACCGGGCCACCCCAACGGCCGCAAAGCCACCCCAGGCCCTGCAAAAGAGAAAGGCATAAAAAAAGAAGGCCCTCGAATAGGGAAGCTTATGCAAAAAAGAAGCCTATACTTTAAAAGAGGGCTCAAAAGAGGGCTTTGGTGTGGCGTAGGTTTCAGCAGCAGGGAGGGTGGAAACCACTTACATGAGGGTGTTTTTTTGTTGAAAAACCCCAGGGCTCCTGGGCTTAGGGTTTGTTTCCGGGGCAGGCTAGAGGTAGTCTTCAAAGAGCCTTAGAGACTGTGGGGGGTTGGGGGATAGTTATGAAGAGGCAGAGAAACCGTTTATTGAGGTGGATGAACTGATGGACGATGAACTCATGGACAGTGAAATTCCTTTGCAGGTGGTTGCGCAGTTGTTTGTTGGGCAGGGTGCTGTTTTCGTCGATGACGAGCAAATACCTGAGGAGCTGAAGGCCAGGGGTTGGCGCAGTGAAACCATGGTGGAGGAGGCGGCTGAGGGTTATGAAATAAGCCACCTTGTTTTTGAGCCCAGTGAGGAGGGGGAGCCCCAGTGTATTTTTAAGCAGAAAATGAGGGTGAAAGTATCTCCAGGCATAGACGAAGACGGCGAGCCCATCAACCAGCTGGAGGCTATAGAGCTGAGCCCAGGAGAAATGAGCCTTGCCTTGGAAGAGTTGCTGGCGCAGATAGAAGCGGCCAAAAACACCTTGGAGTTTGAAGTCCGTTTTTGAAAGTGTTTTTTTTAAGAAGCCTCCCCATGGCCCCAAAGGAGCCTCATGAAAAAAACATTTCTGCTCTCCACCCTCTTGTGTTTGTGCCTGCCCGCTTTTGCCTGAAAACAAGCCGGGGGCGCTGGAGAAGTGGGAGAAGGCGCTTTCCTCCTCTGCTGCTCCGCCCTCTCCACAACCATGGATGAAGCCTCTTTGCAGCCCCCCTGCCTGCAAGCTATAGCGAGGGCATGTCTGAAAAGCCCTATGAGGCCATGCTGCACTATACGGAGCCGGTTTTGAGGAAGAGTGCGTTTATGCTTTGGCGTCGCCACGCCGCTTTGGGCACAGCGCTTTGGGTGGGCTTGTCGACGCTGACGCTTCCGTTGATGTGGCTAACCCAGGAGGAGCCGCGCAACATGTGGATAATGGCGGGGGCAAGTGTTGTGGGGCTTGTTCTGTCCAGGCTGGTTTATGTGCTTTGTTACCGGGCTTTGGTGGGTTATTCCCGTGAGCAGGGCAGTTTTTCCATGCAAGTGCGCTTGGAGGAGGCTTCCCTTTTTTTCCAAGGCGGCATGGCCTCTTCGACCCTTCCATGGGTTTGGGTGAAGGAGCTTTTGAAAACCCGAGAAATATGGCTTTTGCTTCTGGCCAACAAAGGCCAGGTGTTTGTTTTCCCTTTGGCTGATATTCCGCTCGAGGTACAGGTTTTTTTGGAAGCACGCCTCAGGGCAGCAGGGGCCAAAGTGAAAGCACTCTAGACCGCTTTCACTTAGAACTGATTTGATTATCCAGACCGGTTTCAATTGAGGCTCGTTGCACTCGCCTGCACTCCGCTCCATGAATGAAGAAAAAGCATGCTTTTTCTTCATTCCCTCCGCTCCGCTTTGACATGAGGTCGAGGCGGACGAGGCTTTTGTGAGGAGCAAGCTCCCTCCCCCCTCCTTTCCGTCATCAAGCTCCACCGGAGCTTGATGGTGGAGCTTGCTGACGGAAGGGAGGTGGTAGGGAGTGCACTTAAGTGCATGACCCGAACAAAAACGAGTCCAAACGGAGCGGAGGGAATCATTTGAGAAAGCTTGTTTTCTCAAATGATTCCTGGAGCGGAGTAGACGAGCGAAGCGAGTCTCACGAAGAGATCATGTCAAAGTGAAAGCACTCTAGCCTTTAATGTTGAGGATGGGTTTCACATGGGCGAGGACTTCCACCATGTCTTCCTGCTGCTTCATCACCTCGAAAATATTTTTATAGGCAAAGGGAGACTCATCCAAAGTCCCTTTGTTTATTTTGGCGACAATGCCATTCATGGTTTCGGCGAAGCGTTGAATGTCCAGGGAGCGTTTGGCCGCTTGTCTGCCAAGCACACGCCCGGCGCCGTGGGAGCTGGACCACAGGCTTTCCGGGTTGCCCTTTCCGCGCACAATGAAGCTTCCGTCACGCATATTGCCTGGAATAACACCCATCATCCCTTCTTCGGCGTGTGTTGCCCCTTTGCGGTGGATCCACAGGCCATCTTTGCTGTCTGCATGGTTGTGGTTTCGGTTGATGAGTTTTTCCCAGTCAGCGTCTCCCACAAGCAGGGAGTCCAGCACCCTAACAACCCTGCGCATCATCTCCCTGCGGTTTTCCAGGGCGAAGGACAGACAAAAATTCAAATCCACCAAATAATCCTTTCCCAGAGCACTGTCGGCTTCAAAGCCGCAATGTCCTTCACGGGCTTTGCCTCGTCCGCTGGCCAGTCGCATATAGTGTGTTGCCACGGCATGTCCAATTCCGCGGGAGCCTGAGTGGATGACAATCCACACTTTTTCGTTTTCATCCGTACCTATTTCGGCAAAGTGGTTTCCGCTGCCGAGGGAGCCCAACTGGCGCAATCCGTCTTTGGCGAAAATGCTTTTCAGTGTTTGGGTGCGCGCCAAATGCCGCTCTTCTTCCCAAGGCGTATTTTGGGCGTTGTGAGCAAAACCCACGGGTATAGCCTTATAAATTTTTTCGAAAATTTCCTGTGCTTTTTGGTGCACCCTAGGAGCTGCATAGGTGGTGGGGAGGGCGCACATGCCGCAGCCAATGTCATAACCCACCCAAGCAGGAACAACCACATCCTTCGTCGCCACCACTGCGCCGATGGGCAAGGAATAACCCACGTGTACATCAGGCATGAGTGCGCCGCGCACGGTGAAAGCTTGTTGCATAGCGCTTTCAAATTGCCTCAAGGCTTCATGCTCTGCGACTTCGGCGAAAATGCGGTGGGGTTTGTCGGTATTTATTTGCATAGTGCTTTTTTATTATTCCTGCAGTGCCGCGTCCATGCGTGCAAGGGTTTCTTCGCGGCCCAGCAACTCAAGGGTTTCGCTAATGCCGGGGCTGATGGTTTGTCCGGTGACGGCGACGCGGATGGGCTGAGCCACTTTGCCCAGGCCCACTTGCCACGTTTGGGCGACTTCTCGGATGGCAGCCTCAATGTGGGCTGTTGAAAAGTCAGAAGCAGCCAAGCGCTCGCGCGCTGCGCGCAACAAGTGGAGGCTTTCGGGGCCGAGGTGTTTGGCTTTGGCGGCTGCATCCATGTGGACGCCTTTTTGGAAATAGCAGACGCCAAGGCGTGCCATTTCGACGAGGGTTTTGCTGCGCTCTCGCAGAGCCAGAACGGCTTTTTCCACTTTGGCAGGCACAAGTGTTTCGGTGGCGCCAGCTTCTTGAAGGAAGGGGGCAAGGGCGGCGGCCACCTCGGAGGGTGGCAGGTTTTTCATCCAATATTGGTTAAGCCACAAAAGCTTGTCCGGGTTCCACACGCCTGAAGTTTTGCCGACATGGTTGAAACCGAAATATTCCACCATCTGCTTGAGGGTGAAGGTTTCGTCATTTTGGTGAGACCAGCCCAGGCGAACAATAAAGTTGAGCAAGGCTTGAGGGAGGATTCCATTTTTGCGGTGTTGCATGAGGTCGGCCTCGGGGTGGAGGCGTTTAGAAAGCTTTTCTCTGTCCTTCCCGAGGATGAGCGGAAAGTGTGCAAACTGGGGGGCCTGCCAACCCAGGGCTTCAAACAGCAGCATTTGTCCAAAAGTAGAGTTGATGTGCTCTTGGCCGCGGCCGACGAGACCAATGTCCATATCATGGTCGTCCACCACGCAGCCAAAGTTATAGAGGGGGATGCCGTCATTACGCAGGAGAATGAAGTCTTCAATGTCCGCATACTGTTTGCAGATGCGGCCGAGCACCTGATCTTGAAAACAGACGCTGCCGGCTTTGTCCTGAGGCACTTTGAAGCGCACGACATGAGCCATATCCGCAGGGAGTGCCTTGTCGCGACAGAGCCCCTCATATTTATAGGGGCGCTTTTGTTTTTCAGCCAGGCGGCGACGCTCCTCGAGCTCCTCTTTGGTGCAGCAACAGCGATAGGCGTGCCCGTTGGCAATGAGAGCCTCGGCGACTTCTCTATAACGTTCGAGTTTTCGCATTTGAAAATAGGGCCCATGCTTGCCGCCGACTTCAGGGCCTTCGTCCCAATTTAAGCCCAACCACCTCAGGCCTTCCAAAATGGTTTCCACGGATTCTGGGGTGGAACGGCTCTGGTCGGTGTCTTCGACCCTCAGAATAAACAGTCCATTTTGGCCCCGCGCATAAAGCCAGTTGAAGAGGGCAGTCCTCGCACCACCGATGTGGAGATAGCCTGTGGGCGAAGGCGCGAAGCGAACGCGTACTGTGTTTATACTCATAGTGGCGAGCTCCTAGCAGAGCGACTATTTTTTTAAAATGAAGAAACTGTTTTATATCGCGAGGCGGGGAATGTGGCTAAGCCCCATGGGAGCATTGTGTGTGCAAGCAACCGTTTTGATGGCTTTGGACTTGGACACATTGACACAGAGAGCTGACCTGGTGATGAGAGCCGAAGTCCTCTCGTTGGAAGCGAAGACCCGAGGAAGCCCGGGGCGGATTTTAACGGATGTTGAGTTGAGGATGATGGAGTGTTGGAAGGGCAGCTGTCCGGATGTGTTGACAGCGTTTGTAGCCGGCGGGAGAGAGGGTGTTGTGGAGCAGCGGATGTCCGGTTCCGCACAATTTATGCCTGGGGAGGAGTGTGTGGTTTTTCTCAAGGCGCAAGGGAGGAACCGCTTCAGGGTTTTGGGGATGGCTCAAGGGAAATACAGGTTGGAGTGGAAAGCGGATTTGAGTGAGCCCGTTGCCATTCCCGAAAAAATAGATGCGGAGTTAATTTATTCAGATGCTCAACGCATGGTAATGCCACTGCGCCGGGAAATGCCCTTAAGCCAATTGAGGCAAAAAGTGAGAGGCAAGCTTTTGCCGGTGGATGCGAAGCTGGGCGTTGGAGGGAAGCCATGAGCCTTGCTGTTTTGTTGGTGTTGGCAGGCTTTGCTTTCTCTCAAGAGAGCAGCGAGGCGACAGCGGACTATGCTCGCATGCGCACCTCGACGGGGCAATGCCTCTGGTGGCCGGGGAATGCTTCTCTGGAATGGACACCTCACAACCAATTAGAGGCGACGCTGCCTGGCTCTCTGTCCAGCATTCAACGTGCTTTTGGGGTTTGGCAAGCGCAGATGGATGCGTGTGGAAGTTTGCGTTTTATGGAGTTGGAGGCCACTTCCTCAACGAATACAAATTATTTGTCCAAGGGGGAGAAAGAGAACCTCATTCTGTTTCGAGGGGGTGATTGTCAGCAGAAAGTGCCGGCGACAGAGGCTTGTTGGAAAAACAACGACTGTGGTGACATATATAATTGTTGGCAATATGACGAGTCCGCCTTGGCCGTTACGTTGACGACTTTCCGTTCTGACACGGGGCAGATTTTGAATGCGGACATTGAGATTAACAGCAACTACAGCTATGCGGTGGATGAGAATGTGCCTTGCAAAAATTGTTTTTTTGCGGATTTAGAGGCGGTGATGGTGCATGAAATTGGCCATCTGCTGGGGCTTGGCCACAGCACGAAACCGGGCTCTGTCATGAGCCCAACCTTGTCCTCCGGGGTGGTGGCAGACCATGCTCTGGATTGGGATTCAGCACAGTTTGTTTGTGAGGCCTATCCCCAAGGCCGTGCTGCCCAGGGGTGCGGTGAATCTGCCGACCTTTCTTCTTCTTCCTTTTTTCAGGACAGCAAATCAGCAGGTTGTGCTGCGGCGCCGGGTGGCACTTTGGGTTTGGCATCTGGCTTAGTGCTGGTGTTGTGGCGAAGGTTGAGGCGATAGGTTTTTTAGTCATGCGCAGAGGGTTGCTTTGAGCTAGAAGCCAGCTGTCTATGTGGCCTTTCCTTTTTGCGCTTGTGCAAGCCACGGCACCTTTCTCTCCGGAGGTGTCCGCAGAGATATTGCAATACCAGGAGCTGAGCCAAGAGGCATGGGCAGAAGGCAATGTAGAATGGCGCGTTGAGCATGGGAGACTGACAGCTCAGCGTTTGAATGCCTCACAGAAGACGGGGTGGGTTTCAGCTGAAGGCCAAGTGGTGATGCGCTGGGCGGATGCAGCTGCCCAGTGGGTGGTGTTGGCGGATTTAATACATATACGTTTAAAAGCGAGAGGGGATGCTCCCTTGGCGGATGGGGCAGAGGGGCGGTTGGCTCAAGCCTATGAGGTGGAGGAAATTGTTCTGGAGAATGGTATATGGATACAAAAGCACGGCGTAGAAGCGAAGGTGCTTTTGGAGTCCACCGCGCAGGAAGCGCTCCAGCTGGGGAAGAATGGGCTGAGTTTGCGTCTTACACGCATGCGGCAGCAGGATGGCCTCTGGGAGCTGGAAAATTTTGGTTTTGTGCCTTGTGATTGTGACACGACGAAGCCCAACTGGCATTTAGAGTCCTCCAGAGGCACTTTGGACATAGAAGGGCAACGCGCCCATTTGTTGTCGACATTTGCCTACATCGGCGAGGTGCCCATTTTTTGGGTGCCGTGGATTTCACTCCCTCTGTCCTCACGCCAAACGGGCCTGCTTTTCCCGATGTTTTTCAACAGCACCCACAGCGGATTTTCGATGAAGCAACCCCTCTTCATCACCCTGGGTCGCTCGGCGGATTTGAGCTTAACGCCGGGTTGGACTTTGGGGACGCAGAATGCCTATGGCACCAAGGGACCCAGTTTAGGGATGGAATTTCGCTATAGGCCTTCGGAGGACATAGAGGGGAACCTGGCCCTAGAGTGGTTATGGGACATGAGGGAGCGCCGCTCGCCTGTGGATGCCGGCTATACGGGTGAGTTGGGGGAGCCCAAAAAGCAGCGGGGCCTGCGTTTGGGGACGCACATAAAGCACCGGCAATCCATAGGAGAATATGGGCATGTGCTTGCCGACATTGCTTTGTCTTCGGATGGTTATTTGCCCAGGGATTTTGAGGCAGAGCTGCTGTTGAGGGCTGTTGAATACACGCGCTCCCAGCTGGGGCTTTCCTATGAGGGGCCGCGCGTGGATGTTTTGTTGGATGTAGGTTATTTGCAAAACCTCCGATGGGGCTACCCCTTGTTGGGCAATGCTCAACTGCTGCGTCCCCCGCGTATAGAGCCCGGCACAGGGGCGCTTCAGGTTGTGGATCCGCTGAAGGGCCCCAACACTTTGCAGCGTTTTCCTGCGTTGAATATCACTTTGCGCGAGCATGCTTTGGGTGAAGGTTTTTCATTTTTGGTGCAAGGCAGCTTTGTACGGCTCGCGCCCTGGCGTGGGCTGAGTGGCGATGAGGGGCCGGATGCCCGCGAGGGGGACGACAGAATATGGATAAATGGGAGGTGGGAGAGGCTCAGCATACAATGCATGCAAAGGCGCCTCTATGCGCCCTCTTGGGGCGATGGGTTTTGTCCTGAAGACATGCCTTTTTTAGAAGGGAAGAACTTCCAAGGAGATGGCCGTTATCAACCTGGAGAAAGGGAGGCCAGAGACAGGCTGGGGTTGTTGCCTACACTGAAATACCAGAAGCGTTTTTTGGGAGGAGGTGCAGGCATTGCGGCCTCTTTGGCGTTGCGGCAGGACATATGGCTTGGAGAATTGTCCGGGCGCTGGTTTTCAAGGGGCTACCCTTTGTTGAAGCTTCAGGCCGAAGGAAGCTTGAGCAAGGAGTTGTGGGAAGGCGTTTGGCATACATTGACGCCTCAAGCCGAATTGCGTTGGATAGCGGCGCAGTGGGGAAAAGTTCCCGTAGGCTATGACGAGATAGACTTGGCCATTCCGCGTGGTTACCGCGGCTTGGAGTTGGGGCTGCGTTTGCGACAAAGCCTGTGGCAGCGCAGTGCCGACAAGGCAGCCGAGGAGCTGTTGAGTTTAGAGGTGGCGCAAGCCGTGGGGGTGGCGAATGAGCCGGGCATTCGTCTGGGGGACACTTTATTGAAAGTGTCTTCGCGTTGGCGTTTTTTAGAGACGGATTTATATACGGGTTTCAACCTCAAGCAGGGGCAGCTTTCGCGCATAGGGGCGATGTTGCGGACGCGGTGGGCCGACACCTTAGGGGGGCACATTCGGTATGACTTATTTCAGCTTGAAGGAGAAGAATGGAGCCGTCGGGGTGTGGATATGCTGATAGGGAGCGCTCCTGTTATAGGGGATTCCACTCCGAATTTGGGGATAGGCGCCTGGGCGAAGATAGAGGGGTTTCGTCTGCGTTACCAGATGAGTTTTTTCCATTGGTATGAGAAATTCCGTCTGGCGCAACATTTGTTGGCATTGGGGTGGACACCTGCCTGCAACTGTTTTGGCTTGGAGTTATATGCCTTGCAAACGGCAGCCCCCAACAACCGAGGTGGGGTTTCTTTGGGCATGCCCAACTTTGGTTTTTCTTTTCAGCTGCAGGGCATAGGCGGGTGGGGCGTACGTCAATAAGGCGTGGGGTTTGGGGAGGTGTTATTCCTGTGCAGGTTTAAGTCCATATTTGGTGACCAGCCTATGGACATAATTTCGGGCGATGCCTGCCTCTCGTGCCATGCGTGAAATATTGCCTTCGCAACGCTCATAGAGGGACATGAGATATTCACGCGTAAAGGAGTCCACCAGACGCTCCTTGGCCTCTTTGAAAGGCAGCTCCGTCATGGCTTCAGCCTCAGGCGTACGCGGAAGTTTTCGCGCTGCGGCCTGTCCGGGCAGGGGGTCCGCATCCACGCCAGCCAAGGCACGTTCAACCAAGTTGCGCAGCTCCTGGACGTTGCCGGGCCAGTCATAAGCGCCAAAGCGCGCCATGAGTCCGCGAGGCAACTCAAAGTCACCGCGCCCCATGAGGCGAACAAACTCTTGAGCGAGCAGAGGAATGTCCTCCAGGCGCTCTCGCAGAGGTGGAATTTGAACGCGGATGACAGCCAGCTGATAGAGCAACTCCTGGGAGAAGCGTCCTTGAGCGGCTTCTTCTTCCAAGTCCTTATGGGTGGAGGCGATGATGCGAACATCCACGCGCTGGGGTTTGTCCGCGCCAAGCCTTTGGAGGTTGCCGCTTTCAAAAACGTTGAGCAGCCGCTGTTGTGTATTGTGGGGCAAAGCATCAATGTTGTTTAAATAGAGGGTGCCACTGGCTGCATTCAAAAAAGCGCCTGCTTTGGGGCTTTGGGTGGGGGACTCTATACAACCAAACAACTCAGCCTCTATTTCTTCGGTGGGCATGCCTGCGCAATGGAAGACGACGAAGGGTTTGTTCGCCCTGGCACTGTTTTCGTGGATGGATTGGGCCAGCAAGCTTTTGCCCACACCCGCCTCTCCGGTGAGCAAAACGGTTGAAGAGGCTTTGGAGACGCGCTCTAAGAGGCCGAACATGGATTGCATGGCGGGGCAGCTGCCGAGTATTTTTCCAAAAGAGGAAGTGGCCTTAGGTTGCCCAAGGTTTTCCTCTTGGATGGAGATGCGCAGGCTGGTTTTCCCCACCGTAACCACGGCTTCGTCTTCGACGACGACCTCACGGATGCGTGTGCCCGCCAGCCAAGTTCCGTTGGTAGACTCCAAGTCTCGAATGAGGACGCCTTCAGGTTTAGCCAGAAGCTCAAAATGGTTTCTGGAGACGGTGGTGTCTTTCAGGCGAAGTCCTACACCGGGGCGGCTGCCCACCGTGAGGCGGCCGTCAATATAAGCGAGGCGCCCTGTATCCGGCCCTGCGATGACGGCGATTTGATAGCGCCGCTCGCGCAAGGTACCTGTGGTTCTATCATAACGAAGAAGTGTTTCTAAATGTTGTATAGGTTCTGTGCCTTGCGTCATTGGAGTTGAAGAGCTCTTTCAATTGAGAGTAAACAACAAAACGCAGTCTTTTATGGACTGCTGAATTTTCTGCTGGGGTTTTATTTCTTGTTGTGGGAACAACATAGAGGGCAGACAACAAACAACGGTTTTCTCATAATGGAGTCTACAAACATGTCATCGACAAATGGGGAGAAAATAACGCTCAGAGAAGGAAAACTTTGGGTGCCGGATTTTCCTATTATACCTTTCATTGAGGGGGATGGAACAGGTAGAGATATTTGGCGGGCCTCCGTTGCCGTTATTGATGCTGCTGTTGAGCGGGCATACCACGGGAAGAAGAAGATTGTTTGGAAAGAAGTTTTGGCAGGAGAAAAAGCCTTTAAGGCTGTGGGCAATTGGCTTCCTGAGGAGACGGTGCAAGCCTTTCGTGAATATTTGGTGGGGATTAAGGGCCCCTTAACAACGCCCATTGGTGGGGGCATCCGCTCGCTGAATGTTGCCTTAAGGCAGCTGTTGGACCTCTATGTGTGCTTGCGGCCCGTTCGCTATTTTAAAGGCGTTCCCTCTCCCGTCAGGGCGCCGGAGAAGGTGGACATGGTGATATTCCGTGAAAACACGGAGGACATTTATGCGGGGATTGAATATGAGGGCGGCAGCGAAGCGAGCCAGAAGCTGCTCTCTTTTTTGCAAAAGGAATTCCCCGCGGACTTTTCCAAAATCCGTTTCCCTCAGGAGGTGGGGCTGGGCATAAAGCCTGTCTCCCAAGAAGGCTCCAAGAGGCTGATTCGCGCGGCCATTGAATATGCCCTGAGGCAAAAGCGCAAAAGTGTTACTTTGGTGCACAAGGGCAATATTATGAAGTTTACGGAAGGGGCCTTTATGCGTTGTGGCTATGCCTTGGCGGAGGAGGAATTTGCGGATAAGACATTTGGATGGCAAGAGTGGGAGAAGATAAAAGCTGAAAAGGGTGAAGCTGCGGCCAATGCAGCGCAGAAGGAGGCTTTGTCTCAAGGGAAGCTGTTGGTGAAGGATGCCATTGCGGACATTACGCTTCAGCAAATATTGACGCGCCCTGAGGAGTTTGATGTTATTGCGACATTAAATTTGAATGGTGACTATTTGTCGGATGCATTGGCGGCCCAGGTAGGAGGCATAGGCATAGCTCCGGGGGGCAACATTAACTACAAAACAGGACATGCCATATTTGAAGCGACGCATGGGACAGCCCCTAAATATGCCGACCTGGACAAAGTCAACCCAGGCTCCGTTATTTTGTCTGCGGAGATGATGTTGAGGCATTTGGGTTGGAATGAGGCAGCCGATAATATTTTGCGAGGAATGGATGCAGCCATCTCTCAGAAGACGGTTACTTATGACTTTGCGCGGCTGATGCGACAGGAAACTCAGTCCACCGTAGTAGAAGTAAAGTGCAGCGAGTTTGGTCAGGCTATCATCAAAAACATGTAAAGCGAGGATGCTCAAATGAAGAAAAAAATTGCGCTTATTGGGGGCGGACAAATTGGCGGCAACTTGGCATTGCTTTCCATTCAAAAGTCATTGGGCGATGTGGTTATTTTCGACATTCCCGCGGCAGAGGGTGTGGTGAAGGGCAAGGCTTTGGACATTAACCAGCTGGCGGCGGTGGATGGGTATGACTGCCGCTGCATGGGCTCAACAAACCCAGCGGATTTGGCCGGCGCGGATGTGGTTATTATAACAGCGGGAGTTCCGCGCAAGCCGGGCATGAGCCGGGAAGACTTGTTGGAGATTAACCTCAAAATTATAAGGGAGGTGGCTTCCAACATTCAGACGCAATGCCCAGAAGCCTTTGTCATTAACATTGCCAACCCCTTGGATGCGATGGTGTTTGCCTTGCACAAAATTGCGGGCCAGAAAAAGCAACAGGTGGCAGGCATGGCGGGTGTTTTGGATACTTCCCGCTTTAAATGCTTTGTTGCCCAGGCCCTTGGCTGCTCCATCCGCGACATAGACGCGCTGGTTTTGGGTGGACACGGTGACGACATGGTTCCGTTGTTGCGCCACAGCACAGTGGGCGGTGTACCTTTGTGTGAGCTGCTTCCCCAAGACAAGTTGGATGCCATTGTGAAGCGCACGCGCGAAGGTGGAGCAGAGCTGGTGGGCCTCTATAAAACGGGCTCAGCCTATTTTGGGCCGGCGGCTTCGGCCATAGCGATGGCGGAGAGTTATTTGTTAGACCGCAAGCGGGTTTTGCCTTGTGCGGTTTTATTGGAAGGCGAATATGGCATTTCCGGCTATTTCTTTGGTGTCCCCGCACAGATTGGGGCAGGGGGCATTGAAAAAGTTTTGGAAATAAAATTAGACGACCTGGAGAAAAGAGAATTGGCTAAGTCTTTTGCTTCTGTGAAGAAAACCGTTGACAGTGTAAAGCTATAATAAAGGCCTCTTGAAACTTTTGACAGCTTTCATTAAGTCCTCGTTGTCAAGGGATGGTTTTCTGGTGGAAGAGCGGTTTTGGGGGTTTGTCGGAGTTAGCAGGATATTCTACCACATTGGAGAAATGAATGAATGAGTTACAAGATGGCCCAGAGCCAGTTCAGAGTGAAGATAAAGTAATGTTGATTTTGTCCTATTTGGGCATTTTTTCTTTAATTCCTTTTTTCACCACGCAAAATGAATATGTCAAGTGGCATGCCAAGCAAGGCTTGACGCTTGTCATGGTTTATGTGGTTTCATTGATTGCGGCGGGCATACTGGCGATGATATTGGCTTTTCTGCCTGTGGTTGGACCGATTTTAGGTGGACTCCTCATGGGAGCGGTGAGCTTAGGTACCCTAGCGGTTGCGATTTTGGCCATTCTCAAAGCTTTGGGTGGTTTTCGCTGGCCCATTCCTTATGTGGCGGATTTGACCACGAAGCTGTTTAAATGAAGCTGTTTAAATGAAAAAATGAGCTGAGAAAAGCGCGCCCAAGAGCGCGCTTTTTTTTAGAGGAATATCTGCTTCACTGGCCTTCACTGGCCATGCCCGCTGAAGGGCTGCAAGCTGAAGGTGGCTCATTCTCTTTTTGAAGAGGCCCTAGGGTGAAGCCATGCCTGAGAGGGGAATGCAGCGAAAGCTGGTTTTGGGGAGGCAGGTTTTTTTAGTCTTCTTCGTTTTCGTCGTCGTCGAGCTCATCCTCAAAATCATCATCGAGCTCATCCTCATCCTCATCCTCAAAGTCATCCTCCTCCTCGTCTTCATCCTCGTCGTCGTCAAAATCCTCAGCGGGCTCATCCAGCTCTTCTGTTGCCATAGAGAGGGAGAGCTCGAATTTTTTGGAGAGCATGGCAATTTGGGAGCGCAAGTCAGAAATGGCGGCGATGAAGTCATTGGCCATTGTGGGGGTTGGGCTTGCATCGCAATGAGGGCATTCCATTTTCTCGTTTCCGTCGATGAGATCTGGAATATCGAGCTCAAAGCTGCCTCCGCATTTATGACAAGTGAAGTCGATGGTCATATATACAGGCGAATAAAAATGTTTTGAGTGCATGTCAACGGTGTTCCAAGAAAATCTTCGAAGGGAGGCACCGACGCATATGGCGCTAGAAAAAACCCCACCTCATCCCTTTTTTGAAGGCTTCAAGAAGTTTAAAAATGTTTAGAAACCTCAGCGACATAGGCATAGGCAATTCCAAAAGTGAGGGGATGGGCCTGACTTTTGTGAAAAGCCTGGGTTTCATTCATAAGTTCCAAAAAACCATTTCCGGAGGGAAAAGCGGCGGAGGTTTTGGGAAGATATTCATAAGCCGCTCGGTTTCCTGTCAGGCATTTGCCGACGAAGGGGATGAGGTGTTTTGAATAGAGGCGAAAGAAGCTTCCGAAGAGGCCTTGGGGCTGGCCGAATTCCAAAATGAGGGCGCGGCCGCCATGTTTGAGTACACGTGCCATTTCCAAGAGGCAGCGTTGGGGGCTGTCGACATTTCGGATGCCGAAGGAGATGGAGACTATATCGAAAGAAGCATCCGCATAAGGGAGAGCCGTTGCATCTGCCACCTCAAAGCGGATGTCCAGGCCTGCTTTGGTGGCTTTGGCAGGGGCGAGGTTTAACATGTCAGCGCAAAAATCCGTGCCTATAACCTCACCCTGCGGGCCCACAGCGCGTTTGAAGGCCAGGGCCAAATCCCCCGTGCCTGTGGCGCAGTCCAACACCTTGTTTCCGGGTGCGGCGCGCGCGAGCTTCACCGCTTTTTTGCGCCAACGGCGGTGAGCGCCCAGCGACAAAACATCATTGGTGAGGTCGTAGCGTGGGGCTATTTGCGAAAACATTTTGCGTACAGATTCACTCAAGCCTGGCTCCTCATGTATGAATAAAACACTTGAGGCCTAGACCGCTTCCACTTTGACATGATCTCTTCGTTGGACTCGTTTTTGTTCGGGTCATGCACTTAAGTGCACTCCCTACCACCTCCCTTCCGTCAGCAAGCTCCACCGGAGCTTGCTCCTCACAAAAGCCTCGTCCGCCTCGACCTCATGTCAAATTGAAACCGGTCTGGAAAATCAATTTAACTTTGAAGCGGTCTAGCTTATTGCCGGGTGAGTTCAAAGTGTTTTGAACTAGCAGATGCAAGGAGGGTGGGTTAAAAGCTCCAAGGGAATGAGCTGGCCTTGGACATGAGCCTATTTTGGGGTTGTTTTGAGAAGTTGGACGCTGACGAGAGATGGGTTGCCGATTTAGCAACTGTGGATTTTTATTGCTCGAAGCCCAGTCAAAATCTCCAACTCTGGGCGCGTGGCCAGGCAAGCTGTGGCATGGTTTCCCTGCAGTGGCACCCGGGGAAACCCGAGGGGATGCCAGGCCCCTTTTGGGGCGGCTGGGTTTTTGACAAAGAGAGGCCTTGGCAAGGCTTTGAGAAGGAGCTGTGGCATTTGCCCAAGCAGCTGGTGTGGCAAGGCGAAGGCGGCTGTTTTGCGTGCGGGTTTGGACAAAGCCTGGAAGAAGCACAAAGGTGTTTATACCAGCTTGTGCGTGAGCAGAAGCAGAGGCTTCAGGTGCCCTGCGCTTTGCCGCCCTCAGCCCATCGCCTTGGGGACCTTCGTCAAGAAAGGCAGAGCTGGGAAAGCTTGGTGAAAGCCGCACTACAAAAGGTGAACGAAGGCAACACCCATAAGCTGGTTTTGGCCCGACAAATTCATGTGGCCAGCGAGTTGGGTTGGGCTCCTTCGCGCATATTAAACAAGCTGGAAAGCCGTTTTGAGGATTGTTGGATATATTTCATCCGCGGCGGTGGCGGTCATTTTTTCATAGGGGCGACGCCAGAGGTGTTGTGTCAAATACAAGGAAGGCAGCTGGAAACGGAAGCGCTTGCCGGCACAGCCAGCGTGGGTGAAGAGACTGAGCTGCTGCACTCGGAGAAAGACTTACGCGAGCACCGATGGGTAATAGAGGGAATGCACAGAGCGCTTCAACCTTTAAGTGAAGCCATAGAGATAGCGCCTTCCGTGGGAATTCGAACGCTTCCAAACTTAATACATTTATGCACACCCATCCGCGCTTCTCTACGCAAAGGTGTGTTGCCCTTGGAGGTGGCGCGAGCCATGCACCCAAGCCCTGCGGTTGCGGGGACGCCCAAGGAGGAGGCGATGGTATTTTTGAGGGAGAGAGAGCCCTTCCCCCGCGGCTGGTATGCAGGCGTATTGGGTTTTGGCAACGCAGAGGACCTCACCCTGTTTGTCACCCTGCGTTCTGCCAAAATTGGCTCAAAGGTAGCGGAAATATTTGTGGGAGCAGGTGTAGTGCAAGGCTCTTTAGAGGAAAGTGAGTGGCTGGAGACGGAGCGCAAGGCACAAGCCTTGCTGCATGCCCTGGATGTTTTATGAATGCAGAGCACAATTTTTTTTGGGCACAGGCCTGTGTTGCCGAGCTGTTGAAAGCTCAGCTTGAGCATGCTGTTATTTGTCCAGGCTCCAGGTCCACACCTCTGGCTTTGGCATTGTTTAGAGAGAAACACATTCAAAGCCATGTCGTGCTGGACGAAAGGGCCGCGGGTTTTTTTGCACTGGGGCTTTGCAAAGCCACGCAGCACCCTGTCGCATTGCTGTGCACCTCCGGGAGCGCCGGTACACATTTTTTCCCAGCCATTGTTGAAGCGTTTTTCAGCAGAGCGCCCCTCTTCGTCATAACAGCGGACAGGCCGTGGGAGTTGCATGGCTTTGGTGCGCCACAAACCATGCCGCAACTTGGACTCTATGGCCGCTTTGTCTGTGCGTCAGAAAACATTCCCGCCCCCACAGAAAGCAGAGAAGCTTTGCTGCACATGCGCGCCGTTGTTGCCAAGGCTGTGGCAGCTGCCAAGCAAAACGCCCTCCCCGCCCACCTCAACTTTGAATTTCGTGAGCCCTTGTGCTCTACACAGGAGAAGTTACCGACAGAGGCGTTGTTGGCATTGCCTCAAACACCAAGCTTTGTCCATGCAGAGCGCGGTTTGGAAGCAGGTGGGCTGGAAACCGTGTTGTCAGCGCTGAATTCTTCTGGTCGCCCTCTCATCATCGTCGGCAATAACCCCCCAAGCCCCCGCTTTGCTTCTGCGGTTTTTTGTCTTTCCGAAAAATGCTCCGCACCGCTGTTGGCAGACGCCGCCTCCAACCTGCGCTTCCAAGCACCTCCCCAGGTGCCCTTAATAGCAAGCTATGACATTTTGCTTCGCGAGGAGGCCTTGAGAAAGCAGATGAGGCCGGACGTCGTTTTGTGTTTGGGTGGAAGCCTGGTTTGCAAACATGTGCAGACGTGGCTGGCCCATTCCGGCGCACGCATTTTCATGCTTTTGGAGCACGGGGTGGAGGCGGATTTTCAACATGTCGCCGAAGCCATCATTCAATGCAACCTTGTTGAAGCTTGTCGCTTTCTTGCCACACATGTTTCAGGCAATGTTTCAGGCCGAGACAAAACCTATGCAAAGCAATTTGTGCGCATGGAGGAGCGGGCGCAAAAGGCCTTGAGTGCGCTTTTGGAAGAGGCCTGGTGTGAGCCGGCCATTGCAAGGAAGCTGATGGAATGCCTTCCTTCTGGCAGCAATTGTTGTATTTCCAACAGCATGCCCATTAGAGAGCTGGATGCATTTGCCGCTGCGTCTTCCAAGGGGGTTGAGGTGTATGTCAACCGAGGGCTCAACGGCATTGACGGACTCATTTCCACGGCGAAAGGCGTTGCGACGGCCACGCGAAGGCCAACGGTTTTGCTTATTGGGGATTTGGCATTTTTGCACGACATCAGCGGGTGGATGTTGACAAAGCGCTTGGAGGTGCCCTTGGTCGTCATTGTGGTGAATAACAGGGGCGGAGGTATTTTTCACTTTCTTCCCGTTGCAGAGCAGAAAAACGAGTTTGAAGATTGTTTTGCTTTGCCCCATGAGACTTCTTTTTTGAAAATAGCCGAAGTGACAGGCGCGAGCTATTTCAACCCCAAAACTCTGTCCGAATTCTCTTTGGCATTGCTTGAGGCATGGAAACAGAATGTGAGTCTCATTGAGGTTTGCACAAACCGTCATGAGAATGTGCATGTGCACAAAGAGATTTATGGAGGTGTTTTAAAATGCCTGAAGGAGCTTCTTTGAGTTTGAAGCTGCCGATGTCCACGCATGGGAGGGGTTTTCCTTTGTTGTTGCTTCATGGTTTTGCCGGAAGCAGAAGCAGCTGGGACGCGTTGGCTCCCGAGTTGGCGAAGTTTTCAACAGTGGTGGCGGTGGATTTGCCAGGGCATGCAAGCGCTCCTTTGCCTTCCAATAGAGGGGAGGAGGGTTTTTTCGAGGTGGTGGACGCCTTGGCTGCATGCACAGAAGGCCCCATGGATGTGCTTGGATATTCACAAGGAGCCCGTCTGGCTTTGGCCTTGGCATTGAGGCACCCCAAACGCGTTTGTAGGCTTGTTTTGGAGTCAGGCACTGCCGGGCTTTCTTCTGAAGAATGGCGTTTAAAGCGCAGAGCCGAGGATGAGGCAAACGCGAGCCTATTAGAAGAAGGGGGGGTAGCCTCCTTCATGGATGCCTGGAAAAAACGGCCTCTGTTTGCGACGCAGGAGCGTTTGCCTTTGGAAAAAAAACAAGCTTTGGAAGAAAGGCGCAAAGCCCACAGTGCTTCTGGTTTGGCGGGTGCTTTGCGTTGCATGGGGCTTGGCGTGCAACCCAATTTTTGGCCCTTGCTTTGCGGGCTGCGTGTGCCGACTTTGCTGATTTCTGGAGAAGAGGACATCAAATTTACAAGCCTTGCACAACAAATGGCGTGTGCCTTGCCCTTTGCTTACCATGCCGCCATACCCGGCTCTGGGCACGCTGTGCATTTGGAGCTGCCCGGGGAATGGCAAGAAGTCATTAAAGACTTCTTAGAAGAATGATATGGCTGCTGACATTTGAAAAGCCTTGGGCATGCAAGAGCAGTCCAACAAGAAGCGTTTTTCTCGAGGTGAAAATGAAGGCAGACTGGAAGACAGAAGTGTTGGCCCAAAAGTTTGGCGATGTGAAATATGAAAAGTGGAAGGGCATTGCAAAAATAACCATTAACCGCCCTGAAGTACGCAATGCATTCCGCCCCCAAACTTTGTTTGAGTTGCAAGCCGCATTTGAGGATGCGCGCGAGGACATGGACGTTGGCGTCATCATCCTCACAGGAGCCGGCGACAAAGCCTTTTGCTCCGGGGGAGACCAGCGTATTCGCGGCAGCGAGGGCTATGTGGGTGAAGATGGAGTCCCCCGCCTCAACGTTTTGGACTTGCAAAAGCAAATACGCTCTCTGCCAAAGCCCGTCATTGCCATGGTGGCCGGCTATGCCATTGGGGGCGGACATGTGCTGCATGTGGTTTGCGACTTAAGCATTTGCGCCGACAATGCGCGATTTGGGCAGACAGGCCCCCGCGTAGGAAGTTTTGATGGAGGTTTTGGCGCTTCCTATTTGGCCTCCATTGTGGGCCAGAAGAAAGCGCGGGAAATTTGGTTTTTGTGCCGACAATATGGTGCAGAGGACGCATTGCGCATGGGGCTTGTCAACGCGGTGGTGCCCCTTGAAAAGCTGGAAGAAGAAACCTTGCGTTGGTGCGCTGAAATATTGGAGATGAGCCCATTGGCCCTGCGCATGTTGAAGTCCGCATTTAATGCGGCCATTGACGGCCAGGCGGGCATACAGGAGCTCGCCGGCAACGCGACAATGCTTTATTATATGACGGAGGAAGCACAAGAGGGGAAACGGGCCTATTTGGAAAAGCGCAAACCCCATTTTTCAAAATTCCCCAGGCGGCCGTGACAAAACCCAAAAGCCATTTGTGGGCATGGTTGTGGGCTTCCAGGCCGCGCACCCTGGTGGCCGCTGCGGTGCCCGTTGCGGTAGGCTCCGCGCTGGCATGGAAGGATGCATGCTTTAGGGCAGACACCATGTTGGTGGCATTGCTGGGTGCCTTGCTCATTCAGGTGGGGACCAACCTCAGCAACGACTATTTTGATTGGCGGCGTGGCGCGGACAATGAAGCTCGCCTGGGGCCCGCGCGCGCAACACAGCAAGGTTGGCTCCCCCCCAAAGCCGTGCTTTCGGCCGCGCTGCTCTGTTTTGTATTGGCCTTTGTTTCAGGCCTCTATTTGGTATGGGTGGCAGGCTGGCCCATTTTATGCGTGGGCCTTCTTTCTCTGGTGGCCGGCTATATATATACGGGTGGCCCTTTCCCCCTCGCCTACCACGGATTGGGAGACATATTTGTCTTCGTCTTTTTTGGACTGGTGGCGGTTGGCGGCACCTATTTTGTCCAAAGTTTCCGTTGGAGTGCAGATGCGTTTTGGCTGGGCTCCATGGTGGGCGCATGGGGGGTTGCGCTTTTGGCCGTCAACAATGTGAGAGACGCCAAAACCGATGCCCAAGCCAACAAGCGCACCTTGGTGGTGCGCTTTGGTGAAGCCTTTGGGAGGTGGCAATATGTCCTCATGTTGGTGTGGAGCTATGGCCTTGCGTTGAAGTTATGTTGGGGGAAATTCCCCTGGGCCTGGCTGGTATTTTTTTCTCTTCCATTGGCCATTGTTTCTGCCCGGGGTTTGTTTGTGTTGCGAGGCAGCGCACTGAATGCCGTGTTAGGGCGCACGGCATTTTTGATGGCGAGTTTTGGTTTTTTGCTGGCCCTGGGGGTGGTGTTGTGAGGCTTTATTTTGAGCATTGCGTTTTAAAGCTGAAGAGAGCGCTTTTAACGGCACATGGGCATATAGAGCAGCGAGAGGGCTTTCGCATTTTTTTAGAAGACGAAGAGGGAAGCCGCGGCAGAGGAGAAATTTTCCCGCTGCCTGCGTTTGGGACAGAGACGCTTTCCCAGGCAGCCCAGGCCCTTTTAGCGCTGAAAGTGGCGCATATGCCTGGCACATTGGAAGCGCTTGAAGAGGCGTTGATGGAGCTGGAAGCCTTCCCATGCACGCGTTTTGGTGTGGAGGTGGCTTTTTTAGAACTCATGGCGCTTCAAAAAGCCTGCCCCGTGTGGCAGCTGTTTTCCCCGGAGGCGCCCTCTCAAATGGCATGCTATGCCCTGATAAACGGGGAAGATGTTATGGCTCTGGAGCACGCGGCTTTAAAAGCGGTGCAAGCTGGGTTTTCAAAGTTGAAATTTAAAGTGGGGGCCGCTTCTCTGGAGTGGGAGGCCCATTGCCTGGGCAGGCTCCGCCGAAGTGTAGGGGAGGAGGTTGGCATGCGTATAGATGCGAATGGGGCATGGAGTGAGATGGAGGCACGGGTATTCCTCCGGGGGGTGAGCATGCTGCATTTGGAGCTTTGCGAGCAACCCGTCCCCGCCAAAAACGTGCATGCTTTATGTCGCCTGCACCGCCTCAATTTGGGCATTCCCCTGGCCGCGGATGAGACTTTGCTGGACAGAAACAATACACACGCCTTGCTGGAAGGAGGCGCACAAATAGACGCCCTTGTATTAAAGCCTGCGGCCATGGGCGGGCTTATTCCGGCCATGCAACTGGCGATGCGTGCGCGGCAAAAAAACATTTCTTCCATTATAACAACGCTTTTAGACGGCCCCATCGGCCGAGCTGCGGCGGCGCACTTGGCTTTTGCTTTGGGAGAAACCCAGCAAGCGCATGGCCTAAGCTCTCCGGAGTTGCTGGAAGGGTTTGAAGGGGATTTTTTTTCTCCCAAAGAAGGCAAAATTTTGCTCCCACAAAAACCTGGATTGGGCATTGGATAAGCGCCTATGCAATGCCTTGTTGAACGATGGGCCCAAAAAACACCCGATGCCATTGCCCTGAGCTTTGAGGGCCAGGCGTGGACGTGGAAGGAGCTCCACGCCTGGGTGAACGCCTGGGTGTTGGAGTTGTCTGCCCGAAGGATGCAAGCCGGAGAGGGCGTGGGCGTGTTGGCCTTTAACAAACCTGACACCGTCGCGCTTTTTCACGCATGCGCGCGCCTGGGCCTTCGGTTGGTTTTGCTGAATGCGCGCTTGACAGCGCATGAGCTTTCTATGCTTGTGCCATTGTCCTCCCCGGCATTGTGTTTTGTGGAGGAGGCGCTTTTGAAGAAATTCCCCGGGGGAGAAATTTTTCCTACACTTGCCCCAACCGCTTGCGGCGCAACTGTTTCAACCTATGCCGAAGACAACGTGGCCGCCACCCTCTTTAGCTCCGGGACAACGGGAAGCCCTAAGCGCATAGAGCTACGGCACCGCCACCTCATGGCACATGCCATGGCCTCAGCCCTTAACCTGGGCGCAGAAGCTCAGCATGTTTGGTATGTATGCCTGCCATTGTTTCACATAGGTGGCCTTGTGAATATAAGCCGCTCCGCCCTCTATGGCGCAACGCTGAGCCTCGCATCCAAGTTTGATGTGGAGTTGTTGGACACCGAGGTAGAAGCCGGGCGCGTGACGCACTTGAGTTTGGTGCCGACCCTGTTGTCTCGCTGGTTGACGCACCGTGCAGGCAAACCCATTCCGCCGGGGATGAAGGCTTGTCTCCTGGGTGGGGCACACCTTCCCTTGCCCTTGTTTGTGAAGGCGCGGGAAATGGGCATTCCCGCACTGTGCACCTATGGATTGACGGAGGCCTGCTCCCAAGTAACAACAGAGCATATGGCGATGGCCGATGGCGAGAGTTGTGGGTTTCCACTGCCAGGTGTGGAGCTGCGCATTTGCGATGAAACCTCCCAAGAGGTGGAGAGAGGAGAAGTGGGAGAAATTGAAATACGCGGCCCCACCATTCTGGTTTCTGAAGGTTGGTTGAAGACGGGAGATGTTGGACATATAGACAGCCAAGGCCGCCTGGTTGTGCTTTCACGCCGCACAGAGCTCATTATTTCTGGCGGTGAAAACATATACCCGGCAGAAATTGAGCGTGTGCTGATGGAATACCCGGGTGTTGATGATGCAGCCGTCTGCGCCCGCGCAAGCGAGGAGTGGGGGGAAGAGCCCATGGCTTTGGTTGTTTTTTCCAAAGGCCCCTGGGACGAAGAAGCCTTGCTCAAACATTGCCGAAGACGGCTTGCCGGCTACAAAATACCCAAGGCTATTTTCGCAGTTGAAAAATTACCCAGAAATGCAGCGGGAAAGATAGAGCGTCAAAAGCTGCAAGAAATGCTCCAGCTTCTCATGCCTTCAACATAAAGGCAGGCAAAGGAGGGACACTTGGGGAGCCTGAGCTTCAGCCCAAAGGAGCCTTAAGCCATAGGTGGGAGACATGAGGTGCCGGCGGATTTTTGACGTTTTCTTGCGCTTGTGGAGCTGCCTGCTAGCTTTGCTTAAGGCATGTTCACCCGAAGGAAAGTGTTATGGGTTGCTGTGGTGCTTGTTTTTTTGACGGCACTGGGGGTGTTTTTGTCTGGTGGAGACTTAAGCCGCTATCGCTCTTTGTCTCAAGGGGCGCTGAGCTTGCGTCAGAAGAACCAGGAGTTGCTTGCGGAGAATGCCAAGTTGAGGGCAGAAATTGAAGCCCTCAAGGCGGACTCCAAGGTGGTGGAGCGGGCCCTGCGAGAGGAGTTAGGCTATATACGCTCGGATGAGATAATTTTTTCGTTTGAGGGGCCATAGGGAAAGCAGAAATGAAACGCTTTTGGGAATGGCTTTATAGCTCAAAAAAAACAGTGGCCCTTGGGGCCTTAGGCCTTGGCATCGCTCTCTTGTGGTGGGCTCTGGCTCCAGAGGGCAGAAGTGGAAAAGGGCTTATAGCTCACCTTTTGTGCATGGTGCTTTTCGCTGTTTTTTATCACCTGGTTTGGTGCTCAAAAACAGGCTCCTCCAGGGGAGCGGAGAGCCATGCCATTGAAGCGAAAATGAAGGAGCTTGAAGAGAGGGCCCATCAGCTGAGGCTTTCGGGAGAGGCCTCTGCTACTCAGGCGGAGTGGTTTTTGGCTTCTGTGAGAGAGGTGGATGGTGCTTTAGAAAATTTATTGAAGGTGCTCCAATACGCTGTGCAAGCGGACAGTGCTGCTGTTTTTCTGGTTTCAGAAGACAGACAGAGTTTGTGCTGGCATTTGGGCGCAGGAAATATACAGCAACACCGACGGGAGCCCTTTTCTGCCATGGAGGGAACGCTGAGTGCCGTCTTCAAAAAAGAAGCACCCTTGCGTCTTTTTTCACAAAAGGGGCTTAAAAGTTTAGGCTATGGCGTTGGGGGAATTCAGGCTTTGCTGGCGACTGTTTTGAAAAGCAAGGAGGGTGTTGTTTCGGGCATTTTGCTTGCAGAGCGTGCCCAAGGGGTTGCGTTTAAAGCGGAGGATGAGGGGCAGCTTTCCATGCTGGCGCAAGAGGTGCAGCGCGTCATTGAGTTAGAGTGCATGATGGTGAATGTGCGGCGGAACACACTGGAGAGAGACAGGTTTTTTCGTGTGGTGAATGAGCTGAACCGCTCCAGCTCTCCGGCCCAAGTTTTTTCGGCCATTATAGAAAGTGCTCGACATATTGCCCCGTTGGATTTTTGTGCCATTACGGTGGTGGATGACTCCGAGGGAAAGCGTTTTCACAAAATTGCTCGAGTTTCAGGGGGAGAAATTTCGATGAAACACAGGGCCTTCGAGGACAACGTGGGGCTGGTCGCCAGCGTCGTCCGTTATGGCATCGCCTTGCCCAAAAAAGAAACGCTCCCTTCAGAGAGGCATGTGGTTTTTAGTGACAACATTCTCTTAAGGGGCATGGGCTCCATCAAAGTATTTCCGCTCATGGCCGGAGAGCGCACACTGGGGACGCTTGTGGTGGGGAGCAAAAAGAAGCTGGCCCTTGAGGCCGATGAGTTGCGCATGCTGGAGGTGGTGGCCATTTCGGCAGCGCAAGCTGTTTTGAGAGCGCAGTTGTTTGAGCGGATGGAGACGATGGCGACAATGGATGGGTTGACAGGCCTTTATAACCACCGAACGTTCCAAGTGCGGCTGGATGAGTTGCTGAGCACTTCCAAACGTTATGGGCGCCAGTGCTCGCTCATTTTGTTTGATGTGGACCACTTTAAAAATGTCAACGACACCTATGGACACCCTGTGGGGGATTCTGTTTTAAAAAAAATAGGAAAACTGCTTCGCAAGTTGGCGAGGGATTCTGACATTCCCACACGCTATGGGGGTGAGGAGTTTGCGCTGATTATGCCTGAGACGGAGTTGCAAGGGGCAAAAGTCATCGCGGAGCGCATTCGCGAAGCCGTTATGGATGAACTATTTCAGACAGAGCAGGGCATTTTGCGCGTCACAGTTTCGCTGGGGGTTTCTACATTTCCGGCCTGTGCCGATGGCAAGGCGGCACTCATTGAGGTGGCAGATCAGCGCCTCTATATGGCCAAGCGCAAAGGGCGAAATTGCCTTGTGGCTGATAAAATGCCACCTCCTCCCTTGCTGCCCAAAACCCCTGCAGAGCGTTTTTTAGCCCCATAAAATGCGGGAAGGCAAAGAGGCGTTGAAAACGCCATCGGGGTTTTTAATAGCGCTCATGCGCCATAAAATCGCGTGCGGAGCGAAAATATTGCATGGGTGAATAGAAAGACAAATTCGACACGCGACTGGTATAAATGCAGGCATATTGCTCGACTTGCTCACCAAAGCGGCTCGTTTCACTGCCTTCTTTGAAGACCAGCCCCCAATATGCGTTAAACCCCTTCTCTATTTCCACAGCGAGCTGTCGCGTCAAGTCATTCGTCTCCCTAAAACATTGCCGCAGTGCTTCCAGAGAAGCCCTTGCGGCTTTGCGAGACTCCACGGAAGCGGTGGCCTCTTTGTCCAGGCGGTTGGATGCTGTGCGCGCGGAAGAAATTTCTTCATCCACATTTTTTCGGAATTGCTCGAGCTCTGACAACGTCAACACCTCGTCGGCACGAGATTCTAAATAGCTGATTTCGTCTTCAAGCTCCTGAACGACCATGCATGTCCTCCAGAGGGAAGCGTGCTTGGATTTTAAAATATCCCCATAAATATGGTCCCCGACATAGAGCACGGCGTCCCCACCTCTTTTCATCATCCGCTCAAAGTCTGAAAGGTTCCCCCGCTGATATATTTTTCCGCGCTCAAGGGAGGAGGCCATTGCCGGGCTGGGGTTTTGGGGGAATGCTTCATCTATTTCTTCAAAAGGCATATTCCCCGAGAAGAAGAGGGGTTTGCAGGCATCGGTGATGATGAAGTCAAAATAATTTTTCCAGGAAGGATATTCTGGAATGGCCTCGTCCAACAAATAACTCATAACAGCTTGCGTATAAGCATGAGGGGAGTTGGTGAGCAGAAAGAGTTTTTTTCCTCCAGAGCGGAGTTTATGGAGTGTGGGTCCCAGCTCCCTGTCTTTATAAATATAGTGCTCCATGTTGTGGAGGATGCATTCCTTGAGAGGGCCGTCTCGGTGGATGGAGTCCGTGGCTTCTCGAATGTCCGCACAGAGTTTGGCATAGTCAACGGATTGTTTTTTTCGCACCTCAAGCATCTCAATAATGTCTGCGAACATGCATGCTTCAGGAAGAGAAAACAGTGTATCAATCCAAGCATCAGCGACATAGGGGGCGAAAGCGCGTATTCTCTCATCCCTATAGAGGCGTTTATATTCCTTGCTGTCCAAAGGCCTGCGTCCGTGCATGACGCGGCCGACGTGGCCGAAGCGGTCCATTTTCACGAGGTTGCCATTGGTTTTGTCGATGAAAAGCCCGCGTATGGCAAAATGAAAGTCATAAGGAATGTGCAAAATGTCGGGTGAATATCCATGGTGGCTTACCAGTTTTTGCAAGGTGAGCTCAAAAGAGAGCTGCTCAATTCTCCTCTGGTGATAAATGGCAAGCGTATAATCCATGTCAAAACCCACCAGCTCAATGGTGGACATGCGCAGGTTGCGGTTGACGAAAACCTGCCGCGCCCGCTCTATGTGCAGCGGAGCTCCCTGGGTTGCTGCATGGGCCCCCGGCATGCCTTCAGCAAACAACTTTCTGGCTTGCGCCTGAATTTTTTGTGCGCAACTTCGGTCGATGGGACTGTTGACACTTCCATGTAAAAGTTTCAAGGGCACATTCCTCAGGGGCAAAACTCAAAGCAACAAAACCCAAAGCAGCAAAACCTCAAGCAGCAAACTCTAAAGCGGCAAACGCCAACGCAGCAAACGCCAAAGCAACAAAGCGCCGCTTTATATGGCGCGTATTGTGCCCCTATGGTTTTCCGCATGGTTTTTCGTCGTGTTTTTCGTCGTGTTTTTCATATTGTTTCTTGTTGTTTCCAGGTTAAACGAAGAGAGGCTAAATGAGGACAGGTTTAGCGGCAGTGTTTTATAAAGCTTGAGTGTGCAATGCCTGAAAATGCCTCTTCGCGGAAGATAAATGTGTATGTGGTGGAGGATTCTCCACAGCTGCTCAAAGGGCTGCTCAAAGCCCTCGACAGTTGGCCGGAGATGCGGTGTGTGGGTTGTGCCATGCACTCAGAAACGGCATTGAAGGAAATGCTGAAGCTGGACATAGACGTGGTGTTGATGGATTTGGAGTTACCGGGGATGGATGGTGTCTCTTTAACGCGGGAATTAAAACAAAGGAGGCTTCCGCTTGAAGTTTTGGTGCTGACGACTTTTGATGAGGAGGAGCGTGTTTTTGAGGCCATAAAGGCGGGGGCCTTAGGCTATTTGGTGAAGCGTGTGGGTTTGGAAAAAGTGAGGAGCGCCGTGAAGGAAGTTTTCAACGGGGGCGTCGTTATTGAGACGCTGATTGCGCGCCGTTTTTGGAATTATTTTAGTGCGGTGCAAGCTTCTGCCCACTTGGCTCAAAACCCCTGGGGGCTCAACACGGATGAGCTCAACGTTTTGGAGCTTATTTCCAAAGGCCTATCCAACGCGGAAATTGGTGGTGTTTTGCAAATACAGTCTCGCACGGTGCGCACGCATTTGGGGCACATTTATAAAAAAATGGGAGTGAACTCTCATGTGGATGCGGTGGTGTTGGCGCTCCGAGCAGGAGCCATTCAGCTATAGAAAGGTTTTATATGGTGGAACAATTTTCTTCTGCGCTCAAAAAACTCTCCAGGCGCGTTGTTGAAAAAACCTTGCCCAATGGTTTGAGGGTGCGGCTTTATGCGGATTCAACCATTCCTGTGTTCAGCTACCAAACATTTTTCAATGTGGGCTCTCGCAATGAGCGCCCCGGCATAACAGGCATCAGCCACTTGTTTGAGCATATGATGTTTAATGGCTCCAAAAAGTTTAAGCCCGGCCGGTTTGACAAAATACTCGAGTCACAAGGCGGACACAGCAACGCATATACCTCGTTTGACATGACGGTTTATTATGAGAATGCGGCCTCAGAGGCGCTGGAAACCGTCATGGATTTAGAGTCCGACAGAATGCATGCCCTGCTGATAACGCCCAAGACGCTGGAGACAGAGCGGCAGGTGGTGATGGAGGAGCGCCTCATGCGTGTGGATAATGACATTATGGGGATGATGGATGAAGAGTTGTCCTCGTTGGTGTGGAAAGCACACCCCTACCGTTGGCCCATTATTGGTTATGCCGGGGATATTGCCTCTATTTCCCGGGAGGATTGCCTTCAGTTTTTCCGCACCTATTATGCCCCCAACAATGCAAGCTTGTTTATAGCCGGAGACATTGAGGTGGAAAAAACACTGCGCCTGCTCAAAAAATATTATGGGAAAATTCCACCTGGCCCCCCCATTCCCCCTGTGGTTAACGCGGAGCCACCACAGAAGGGAGAGCGTCGAGCTGAAATCCATTTCCCGGCACAAGCCCCCCACCTCATGGTGGCATGGCGCGGGCCCTCCGCCACCCACCAGGACACTTTGCTTTTGGATGTGTTGCAATTTGTTTTAGGGGTGGGGCATTCCAGCCGTCTCGTACACAGCCTGGTGTTTGAGAAGGAGGTGGCCGTTTCCATTTCCGTGCATTGGGCCTGGAGAATAGACCCAGGAAGTTTTGTGGTGACCATGGAGCTTCGCCCCGGCATAGACGCGAAAAAGGCCGAGCACATGCTCTATGAAGAGTTGGACTTGCTTTTGAAAAATGGCTTGAGAAGTGAGGAGCTGAAGAAAGCGGTGAACAACCTGTGCATGCAGATGTTGGAGAGCTTTTCAACCTACCAGGGTTGTGCCCAGTCCCTGGGTTGCTATGAAATGTTTTGGGGCTCCTGGAGAGAGGGGATGAAGTTGTTGTCCCGCTATGCCCAAATAACACAGGATGAAGTTGCAGAATGCGCCCGACGCTATTTAAAACCAGAGCTGCGAAATGTGGTACACTTGTGCCCCATGCCCTCTGCTGTGGCCCCCTCCACAAACACCCCGGCAACACAGGAGGACATATGAAAACCTCTTCAAAAACCTCTTCAAAAACCTCTTCAAAACCTGCTTCAAAAACGGCTTTAAAACCTGCTTCACAACCTTTGCCCATTAAATTGCCAACCATTGAAAAGTGTGAGTTGGCCAATGGCCTTCCCCTTCGGCTAATGAGGCGGGGGTGGGTACCTCTCAGCTCTGTACGTTTGGTGGTGCACCAGGGGAGTGGCGTATGTCCACCGGGAAAGTCAGGCATAGCGGCGCTGGCTTTTCAGCTCCTCCGGCGGGGAACAAAGCAGAAGTCCGCGCAGGAGTTTATGGAGTTGATGGAAATGTTGGGGGCAGAGTTAGAGGTGAGTGTCCGGGCGGATTATTCTGTTATCAGCGCCACTGTGCCAACGCCCTCTTTGGAGAAATTTTTTGAGCTGTTGACAGAAATGTTGTGCGAGCCTGCCTTTAAAGAGGAGGAGTTTGAGCGTTTGAAGAAGCGCACTTTGGCGCGCCTGCGGAACGACCTGGATGAGCCGGCCACACTCATTGCCCGGGCATTGGCCAGAGGTTTTTGGGGGACTCACCCCTATGGCCTCAACCCGCTGGGCTCCTTTGAAGACTTAGAAGGCATGCGTTTGAAAGAGCTGGAAGAATATTATTATGCTTATATAGGGCCCCACATTTCTCGCCTTTATGTGGCGGGAGATGTTTCCATTCCCGAGGTTTTGGCCCTGTGCGAAAAAACGCTGGGCCGGTGGGTGCAGGGCCCCCGTGTGCCACAGGCCATGCCTGCCTTTGAAAGGCCCTTAGAGGGTGATGGTGTTTTGTTGTTGCACAAGCCTGAGCAGACACAAGTCCAATTTCGCCTTGCCGCGAGGGGAATACCCAAAGGGCACCCTGAGGTTTTCCCTTTAGCGGTGGTGGGGACATTGCTGGGCGGCATGTTTACCTCAAGGTTGGTGAATGCCGTACGCGTCAAGCGAGGCTTGTCCTACCACGCAGGGTGTTATTGGGACCAGAGGGCGGTGGCCGGGGCTTTTGTGGCCAGCTCCTTTACGAAGCCGGAGACAGCAGAAGCCTTGGCAGAAGTTGTTTTGCGAGAAATAGAAAGCTTTCAACAAAAAGGGCCCTCCCCCAGCGAGCTGGCCGCCGTCAAACAATATTTGTGCGGCTGCTTCCCCATGGCCATACAAACCAACGAGGCCTTTTTGGCAAGCCTTGCGGATATAGAGTTTTATGGTTTGCCTGCCCATTGGATAGAGCAATACCGCAACAGGGTGCTTGCCGTGGATATGAAGCAGGCGCGCCAAGCCGCCAAGGAATATTTGCCCCACAACCACCGCCTGCTGGTTTTTTCCGGGGATGCAGAGCTGCTCTCCCCCCGCCTGGCTCGCTTTGGCCCCATCCACAGGATGGAGCTTTCAGAGCTCAGCTAAGGGGTTTTTTGTTTTTGGTTTTGTTTTTATTTTCCCCTCCGGGGGGGGGGTGGAGGCTCGCTTTGCTCGCCTGACTCCGCTTCGCTCCGTCCCGCCTCCGGCGAAGGGTTTTTTTTGCCCTCACGGGCAGAGGTTGTTTTGCAGAGTGGGCCTGCGGCCCGGCTATTTTCAAAGGAAAAGGTTTTTTTGTGGGGGGGTTTTTGTTTTTTTCCCTCCGGGGGGGGAGTGTCGCCTCCGGCGAAGGGTTTTTTCGCTTTCAGCGAGGGGAGGTTTCGCCTCCCGGCGAGTCACTTTTTTTGTCTGGACAAAAAAAGTAACCAAAAAAAACCACTCTCCGAGGGCCCTGCGGGGCTCATCGTCGGTTGCTTCCTAGCTCCTTCCT
>WRKR01000005.1 GCA_009782175.1 Cystobacterineae bacterium | reverse complement strand
CGCTGAGCCCCGCAGGGCCCTCGGAGAGTGGCTTTTTTTGGTTACTTTTTTTGTCCAGACAAAAAAAGTGACTCGCCGGGAGGCGAAACCTCCTCTCGCTGAAAGCGAAATGAGCCGGGCCGCAGGCCCCCTCCCCCCACGGAGTGGAAAAAAACAAAACCAAAAACAAAAAAAGTGACTCGCCGGGAGGCGAAAACCCCTGCCCGGGAGGGCAAAAAAACCCTTCGCCGCAGGCCCACTCTGCAAAATAACCCTGCCCGGGAGGGGCAAAAAGAAATTTTTCAAGCCCCTGCAAAAACAAGAATAAGCAAAATCAGCGCCAGCAGCGCAGCGCATCCGCCTATAACCATCAGCACAATGGCTTGTTTGCCTTTGAGCAAGGGTGGGGGCGGTGCTTTATCTACGGCTTCAAGAGGAAACTCTAACTCGTTTGGAGCAGGAGCTTCTTCGGGTTTTTCCGGCTCAGCTGGGGGTTCAGCAGGAGGCTCTTCCTTGGGGGGCTCGGGGGGTTCCGGCGGGGAGGGTTTTTCTTGGGGAGGCGTTTTGGGCTCAGCTTTGTCAAAAAGGAGAGGCCTGACTTTCATTTCATTTAAGTCAATATAGAGCATTTTGATGCCGCCAATTTCCACCTCATCCCCATCGCTTAGGGTGGCAAAGGCGATGGGGTTGCGGTTCAGGCGTATGCCATTGCGGCTCCCCAAATCCTCCACATGCGTTCCCCCCAGGTCTCTTCGCAGCTTGGCGTGTTTGCGGGAAACCAAGTCTGCGTTGATGAATATTTGGGCTTCCTTGGAGCGGCCAATAATATATTCGCGTCCCTCTTCAATTTCAATTCGGGTCCCCTCATTGGGACCATTCATAATTCTGAGGCAGGGTTTTTCAGAAACGAGAATGGGAAGGCGCCCCGCCGTAGGCTTGCCTTTTTTGGCCTGCCACTCCCCTGTTGAAGTTGAATCCTGAGCAATGTCTTCGAAGAGCAAGTCAAACTGAGCGATGGCGATGAGGTCGCCATTATAGAGGCGGCGTTTTTCGCCCTGTGGCAAGGGCTCGTTGTTGACTTGCGTCCCAAAGGAGCTGCCCGCATCTTTTATATAATAAACGCCCGTCTCCCGCGTAATGCAGGCATGCGAGCGCGAAACGGCTTGCAGCGAAAGCACAACATCGCAGCTGGCATCTCTCCCCAGCATAATGCTTTTTATGTCTGAGCCGAAAACTTCTGTGCGCGACTCTTGCGCTGCATCGGGTTTATCTCTGCGGGTAACTGTCAGACGAACGTTCATGAGCTCAGTGGCTTAAGTTTAAACTAAGGGGCATCATCACCCAGATACCTCTTGCACATTTCATGCTCTCTGGGGGATTCTGCGATGTCGGCAAACTTGAGAAAATTTTGACAGGCGATGCTGGCTTTTTTCTCGTTGCGCTCATCATAATAAATTTCGAACAGCCCATAATAACAAGGGGGGTATTTGTTGTCATAATGCAAGCAACGCTCATAAGCTCTTTGCTCTTCGTTTCTCAGTCCTTTCTCCTTATAAGTGCGTGCCATGAGATATTGGCTTTCCGGGGTTTTTTCTGTGCCCTTGGTTTCTTCAAGTCTAAGCAGCTCCTCCCCTGTGAGCGCTTCTTTTTGTTTGGCAGAGCTTAAGTTGTGAGGACATTCTGGAAGGTTGGGGTTGGCCTCAATGCATGAAACAAAGGCGTGTACAGCACTCGTAAACTGCCCTGCCTCCATATAAGCATTGCCCAGGGCAAGCCAGGCGTCAGCATATTGAGGCGCAATGGCTATGGCTTGTTTGAAATATTCAATGGCGGAGCCGGCATTGCCCTCTTCAAACGCCAATTGCCCCAGGCGCGCGAATGGATCTGCCAGGTTGGGATAGACTTCGGTGAGCGTCAGCAACTCTTTGCGAGCATATTCTTTTCTGTCCATGGCTATAAAGGTGAGGGCAAGGTTATAGCGAGCCTCCGCATAGTCCGGGTTGACTTTGAGCGCACTTTGCAAGTTGTCATGCGCGCGGCCATATTGACGGTTTTTTAAATAAATAAAACCAAGGTTCATATAGGCCTGCGCCTGCTCCTGGTTATAGCGCAAAGCCTTAATATAATGCTCCTTGGCCACGCTTTCCTGCCCCCTGGCCAGCGCAATATTGCCCTTGTTGGTCCACAAGTCGCCATATTGAGGAGCAAACTGTAATCCAAGGTCGCATTGCACCTCCGCGCGCTCCAAATCCCCCAAGTGCAAATATTGTGCGCATAACTCATTGGCTTCAAGCCCACGAGGGTGAGGGGGGGGTGCTTTAATGCAAGAGAGGCTTCCCCAAGAGAACAGAACCATCAAAACAATAAGTGTACGAGCCGACATGCGCTCAATCTAAAGGAGCCGCAAGGAAGCTGCAACAGGCCCTACCCTCATTCTGAGAAATTTTTGAGGGTGTCGTCAAGAGTGTGCAAAGGCATGGGCCACAAGCGTCTGCAGGTTTCATACTCTGGGGAAAATGCCGAACGCTTAGAAAATTTGAGGAAATTTCTACAAGCAATGCGGGCTTTTCGTTCATCGCCTTCCTCGTGGAAAATCTCAAACAGCCCATAATAACAGGGGGCATATGTGTTGTTATAGCGCAAACAGCGCCCATAGGCCTTTTGTGCTTCGTTTTTGAGCCCATGTTTTATATATATGCGAGCCAAAGCATATTGGCCTTCTGGTGTTTTTGCTGAGGTTTTGGGTTTTCCAAAGTCCATGTATGGAAGAGCCACGCCTTGGCACATTTTTGTGGCGAAGCTGAAGTTTGGGGGGCATTCCGAAATAGAGGCGTTGCCTTCCATGCGTGAGCTATAGGCCATGCATGAGCTATAGGCATGGGCGGCTTCACAAGCATTTCCTGCCTCCATATAAGCATTGCCCAGGGCAAGCCAGGCCTCAGCATATGGAGGTGCAATGGCTATGGCTTGTTTGAAATATTCAATGGCGGCGCCGGCATTGCCCTCTTCAAACGCCCATTGCCCCAGGAGCACGCGTGGATCTGCCAGGTTGGGATAGATTTCGGTGAGCGTCAAAAGCTCTTTGCGAGCGTTTTCCTTTCTGTCCATGGCCCTATAGGTGAGGGCAAGGTTATAGCGAGCCTCCGCATAGTCCGGGTTGATTTTGAGCGCGAGTTGCAAATGCTCATAGGCCTGGCCATAGTGGCGGTTTTTTAAATAAATATAGCCCAGGTTCTGGTGGGCCGAAGCATGCTCTGGGTTATAGCTCAAGGCCTTTGTATAATGCGCTTTGGCGAGCTCTTCCTGGCCCCTTTGCAGCGCAATATTGCCTTTCTGGGTCCACAGCTCGCCATATTGAGGTGCAAATTGCAGTCCCCTGTCACACGCTTCTTCTGCGCGCTCCAAGTCTCCCATTTGCATATATTGTGCGCATAATGCTGCGGGTGAAAGGTCCTGGGGGTGCGGAGGGGGTGAAAGAACACAAGCCCAACAGCTCAACAAAAGCACCATGAAAAAACCGGCAAAAACACGAGCGGACATGCCCCCACTTTAAAGGAGTGTTGGGGCAGCGGCAAGCGCCCCCAAGCCCTGCGGGGAAAGCGCCCTAAGCTTTGGAAAATGCAAAAAAAGTGAATTCTTGCTTTGAGTGTACTACGCTTTTGTTGCCAACTGCGCTAGAAGGGGAAAGCATGAGAGCCTTTTTTTGGATCAGCCTTGTGGCCGCCCTGTGCTTTGCTGCCCCCGCACAAGCGCAATATGCCAACAAGAGTTTGGGAATAAGCCTGGGTGGCATGGGTTTTAGCGCGCGGGAGGAGCCTGTGCGCTGGGGAATACCTTTAAATTTGGAGGCCTCCCTCTATATAGAAAATGGTTGGGATGTGGGAATGCAAGTCCCCCTCTTGTTCCTCGTGGACAAAACCAACAAATGGTATTTTACTTTGGGGACCAGCTTTAATTTCCGCTATCTCTTCATGGAAGAGCGCATTCGCCCCTATTTGGGAGCCCAATTGGGCTTTATTTATATTTTCCGGCAAGACAACAGCTCCTTCTTCTTGGATATAGGCCCTATTCTTGGGGTGGATTTTTTTATTTCAAACTCTGTCTCCATCGGCCCCCGCTTTTTTAGCTCACTCTATTGGGCCTTGAATGAGCGGGTGCGCATTTCATATGGCGCTGTTATTGCCGCGCATGTTTATTTTTAAAGCTTTTCTCGAGGGCGACCCCAAACCACAGGCCCTAAAGCCTCAAGCGCCTTTTTTCTCAGCTGTTGGGGAAAACAGTTTGTGGGTGGCAGAGAGCACCAATTTCTCGTCAGAAATATGGGCGGGTTTTTTAAAGTTAAACTCGTGCTGCAGGTGCGCGGAAAGTGCTCGAAAAACGCGCAGCCGCGCCTCCAGGGAGAGCTCCTCGCGCTGCAGGCTGCTTTGCAAAAGCAAGCTGCGCTCCTGAGCCGTCAGGCTGTGCAAGTTGGACTCAAACTTGCTGTTATTCCAAAACCGCTCTTCCTCTGCGCTGAATTGTATGGGAGGAGGAAGGCGCACAGGACGCTCATAAATAACCAGTGTGTTGGCAAGAAAGTCACCCAGCCGCTGCTGCGTGCTGGAAAACACAGCAAAGCTTGCCCCCACAAAATAACAGCTGATGGTACTCTTCAAAAAAGGTATGAGAAAAAAAGGCATCGCGTCAATCGGCCGCGTAATATTTCGCAAAAAAGCTTGCATCCCCCCTAAACGTACCCCTGTTTTTTGAATGACGCGAATGCGCATAAAATGCTTGCCCAGCGTTTTTCCCCCCCAAAACCACTCAAAAGCCCACATATAGAAAACGTTAATGAAGAAAACGGCGAGAATGCGAAGCAGAGCGGCAAAGGGAGCTACAACCTCATTGACAGCAGGTATTCCCAAAAGAAGGGCCACGACGAAGAGCACAACAAAAACAAGCAAAAAAGAAAAAAACCAGTCCACAAGCAAAGCGAGAGAACGCCGGAAAATGCCGGCAAGCTCAAATTTAAACTCAATATGTTCAGGGGTTGTTATGCAATAATATTTGCAAAGCGTCCTTGCGTCCTGAAGGGTTGGCGTGGCTAAAGTCTGCATTTTAAATAATAATCAGGAATAATTGAGAATAATTGAGAATAAGTATTTGTGGTTCTGTATATGGGGCTTGATAAAGACGCAAGCCTTGGGGGCCACGGGGGGGCCCTATGCATGCAAGCTGCCCCATGGATGATAAAAACGCAAGCCTTGGGGGATACGCAAATAGGGTTTATGACAAATGGTTTATGACAAATGGTTTATGTCAACAACTCAAACAATAACACCCGTGCATTTTCTCCTTCTTCTAAAATAGGTCTATGTGCAAATTCTTCTCCCTCAGGTACACGTATAATATCTCCTGCTTTTAGCTGATATTTATTTGTTTTAAAATGAAGGGTGAATTTTCCCTCAAGCACATAGCCCATGTGTCCTTTGGTACACCATTTCTTTTCTTCATACCCTTCAAAAAACTCCAGCAAGCGGATCTGCTGCTTCCCCTTAATAAATGTTTTATAACGGATCCTCTCAGGCGGAATTTCCCAGTCCAAATTCTCAAAATGGATTAAAAGATTGTCCATATCTGTTTCCATATCTTCAATTTTATTACTTCTTTTGCTTCGACAATGCTTGTGTGTGGCTTTTCGTCAACATTCAGCATGTTGAGGAGAGCTTGCCAGCTCAGGGCTTTGTTTTGCAAAGCGCAGGGCCGTCAATTGAAGCATATAACGGGCGGTGAGCGGCGCAGCAGCTTGGCAAGCAAGCTTTGGCTTCAAAATATTTTTGTTCTACAATTTTATATAAAAGCCTAAGCACCCTTTCCCTAAGCACCCTTTTTCTGTGTCGGAAGTCTCATGGATTTGGCTCAATTTGTCAGTGAAAAGCGTCAGCGCTGGGAAGCTTTAGAGCAGCTTTTGAAAATGGCTGAAACGCAAGGGTTGAGCGTCTTGTCCATAGAGCAGGGCAAAGCCTTTATTCGCCTCTATCGCCTGGCTTCTTCTGACTTGGTGTGGGTGCAAGCGCATGCGGGCTTCTCTGAGCTCGTAGACTATTTAAACCGCTTGGTTGCTCGCTCCTATGCACAAGTGGCGCCAAGGCCCAAACTCCATATTGCTGCGCTGTTTGGCTTTTTTCTGGAAGGTTTTCCAAAACTTTGGGTGCGTGAATTTCGGCTTTTTCTTTTGGCTGTGGGCCTTTTTTTCGGAGGGGCCGCCTTTGGCTATTTGGCGGCAGAGTCCAACCCGGAGTTGGCGCACCATGTCATCCCTGCCGACCATGTGCAGACGGACCCTGCCCAGCGCGCGGAGCAGGAAGCCGCGCGTGGCGTGGCTTCCGGGGATAGGCAGGTTGTGTTTGCGAGCTTTTTGTTTACGCACAACATTCAGGTGGCCATTCTGTGTTTTTGCCTGGGGTTGACTTTGGGCATAGGGACGGCGCTGATGCTGTTCTTCAATGGCCTCCTCCTGGGAGGCTTGGCCTGGGTTTATGCACAAAAAGCTTTGCAGGCCTGGTTTTGGGCGTGGATTTTGCCACATGGCCTTGTGGAAATAACCGTCATCTGCATTGCGGGCGCCGCGGGTTTTGTGCTTGCGCGCGGCATTGTCTCCCCCAAGGACAAAAAGCGCAGCTCTGCCCTCTATACAGAGTCCAAAACGGCCACCCAACTCCTGCTGGGGACTTTTCCCCTCTTTGTTTATGCGGGAATTATTGAAGCGACGCTTTCGCAAATCCACCCCCCCCAGTTGAGCATTGCTTTTAAACTGGGCTTTGCCCTTTTTTCAGGCCTGCTCGTCTATGCCTATTTGCTCTCCCCTCTCCTGCGGAGCCTGTGGAGAAAACGCAACACCTAGGCTTTGCGTTTGGCTTCAGCACAGGCAAAGGCTTTTTCAAAAAAGAAGAGAGTTTGGAGGTTTCCCAACAGGGCGTTGCGTCTTGCCCTCAGCTCCCATATGAGTCCAGGCATGGCTATACATGAGCAATATGAGCCTTCTGTTGTTGAGCAGAAGTGGCAAAAACGTTGGGCAGAGCAGCACGTTTTCCGCATGGCGCGCCATGCACAGCGAAAAAAGAAATATGTGCTGGAAATGCTGCCCTACCCCAGCGGACATCTGCACATGGGGCACGTGCGCGTCTATGCCATTGGCGATGTTTATGCGCGCTACTATTTAATGCAGGGCATGGATGTGGTGCACCCCATGGGCTTTGACGCTTTTGGGCTGCCGGCCGAAAACGCCGCCATTAAAGACGGCGTCCACCCTGCAACGCGCACCGCAGAAAACGTGGCCACCTTTCGCCAGGAGATGATGGCCATGGGCTATGCCTATGACTGGCAATTGGAGCTGAACACCTCTCAGGCAGAATATTATAGGTGGAACCAGTGGTTTTTTTTGCAGATGCGCAAAAAAGGGCTCGTCTACCGCCGCACGGCGAAGCTGAATTGGTGCACCGGCTGCCTCACGGTTATTGCCAATGAGCAGGTGGTGGAGGGCCACTGCGAGCGTTGCGACTCGGTGGTGGTGGACAAGGAAATGCGCGAGTGGGCCTTTCGCATAACGCGCTATTCCCAGGAGCTGCTGGACGCACTGGAGGGGCTTTCAGCGTGGCCCGAGCGCATTGTGGCAGCACAGCGCAATTGGATAGGGCGCTCCGAGGGCGCCTGGGTGGATTTTGCGGTTGAAGGCACACCCCACAACATTCGCGTTTTCACCACGCGCCTAGATACCATTTGCGGATGCACCTATGTGGTGCTGGCGCCGGAACACCCGCTGACCCAAAGCCTCATAACGGCGGCGCAAGCCGAAAAAGTGCGTCAGTTTGTGGAGAAAATTTCCAAGCAAAGCAAGGTGGAGCGCACCGACGAGACGGCGGCCAAGGAGGGGGTGTTTACGGGGGCCTATGCCCAAAACCCCTTCACCCGGGAGCGCGTCCCCATATGGCTTGCCAACTTTGTGCTTGCCGACTATGGCACCGGCGCCGTCATGAGTGTGCCCGCGCACGACGTTCGCGACTTTGCTTTTGCCAAGCAATATGGCCTTCCCCTGCGCACCGTCATTCAACCCGCCACAGACAAGGCCCTCGAAGAGCCCCTGGAAACGGCTTTTGTAGAAGACGGTGTGCTGGCCAATTCCGGCAGCGCCGACGGGTGGACTTCGCCCGAGGCACGCAGGCGCTGGGGGGAGTGGCTGAAAGAGCAGAAGCTGGGGGAGCCCACCGTCACCTACCGCCAACGCGACTGGGGCTTTTCGCGCCAGCGCTATTGGGGTACCCCCATTCCAGTGGTTTATTGCAAAGCCTGCGACCCAACGGAAGAAGGCATAGACTTGGAGGCCTCTCAGTTGCCCCTCCTGCTTCCTCCCATTGACACGCAGGCCGTCATTCAAGGCCATGGCGAGCCTCCTTTGGCGAAGGTACCTTCCTTTGTTAATACCACATGCCCCAAGTGCGGCGGCCCTGCCCGGCGTGAAGTGGACACCATGGATACCTTCGTCGACTCCTCTTGGTATTATGCGCGCTACCTCTCCCCCGGGTTTGAGGGGGGGCCTTTTGAGCTAGCCAAAGCCCAGCACTATTTGCCCATAGACATTTATGTGGGGGGCCCTGAGCATGCCACCATGCACCTGCTCTATTTTCGCTTCTGGTGCCGTATTATGAAGTTGCTGGGCCTGGTGGAGGTGGAGGAGCCTGCCAAGCGCCTTATTACGCAGGGCATAGTGAATGGCTCTGATGGGCGAAAAATGTCCAAGCGGTGGGGCAATTTTGTGCCGCCTCTGGAAATAATCGGCAAATATGGCGCTGACAGCCTGCGCCTTTTTGTTTTGTTTGCCGCGCCGCCTGAGCGCGACATGAATTGGAACAATGAGCAGATTGAGGGCACCTATCGCTTTGCCAAGCGCATATGGGCTTTGGCCGCCTTGCATGTGGAGAAGGTGAAGGGGGCCCAATGGACGGGGCCCTTTTCGGGCACCGCCCTGGAAGTGGTGCGCGCCACGCACAAATGCATAAAGCGCGTGACGCAGGCCATTGAGCGCCTCTCTTTTAACACCGCCATTGCGGGGGCCATGGAATTCCTCAACACCCTCTATGCGGCGCCTGCCCCCCATACGGAAGAAGAGAAGGCGGCCATGCGTTTTGCCTTCAAGTCCCTGGCCTTGGTGCTGACGCCTTTTGCGCCACACCTATGCGATGAAATATGGGAGGCCCTGGGGGAGGAGGGCTGCACCGTGGAGGCCGCGTGGCCGAGTTTTGACGAGGCTCTGGTGGTGGACGCACTCATTACCTATGTTGTGCAGGTGAATGGCAAGTTGCGTGCAGAGTTGCACTTGCCGGTGGAGGCGACAGAGGAGGCTGTTTGTGAGGCAGCCAGGGCGGAGCCCAAGGTGGCGGCCTTGCTTCAGGGCAAAACGGTGAAGAAGTGCATTTTTGTCCCCAAGCGCCTTGTCAATTTTGTTGTTGTTTAGGAATGCCGATGTACAAGCCCTCCAAGCCTCCATGCCGTGCCTTGACAAAGAGCGTCCTTGTGTTGTGCGGGGTGGGGGCTTTGTGTGGGCTAGCCCTTGCTTGTGGCTACCGTTGGGTGGGGGCCAACCCTCTGAGCATGGAGTGTATGTTGCCTGTTGAAAACTTAAGCAACGAGGTAGGGGCGGGGCAGGTTTTTGACTTGGCCTTGCGCTCACGCCTTGGCAAAGCAGGGGGGCTTAGCCGCGAGGGGAGCTTAAGCGAGCAGGGCTGTTTGCGTGCACGTTTAAAGCAAGTTTCCAGAGAGCCTTTGACAGTGCACAACAGCAGAATTACGCATTTTCGGCTTATGGCTGTTGTGGAGCTGAGTTTGGACAAGGAGGGCTTTGGCCCCATTCGGGTTGTACAGAGCGAGGAATTCAGCTATGGGGCAGACGTCCTTTTGACGGAGGCGGCGTTGAGAGCAGCCCTTGTTCGGCTTGCCGACAAAACAGCCCAAAAGGGCTTTGAGCAGATGCACATGCAATGGCGTTAAAAGGCAATGGCGTTAAAAGGCCAATGGCGTTCAGGGGTGCTCAGGCTTATGGCTTTGGCGTTAGCTTGTGGCCTTTTTTGCATAAGCTTGAGAAAGCCTGCCGACATTTCTTGCAGCGTTGTTGGCATGCAGAACGCCCTTGGAGGCTGCTTTATCCAAAGCCTGGGTTGCTAAGCGCACGGCTTCTTTGGCTTCGTTGAGGTTTGTTGAAGCAAGGGCCTGATGGGCTTTTTTGATAGCGGTGCGAACAGAAGCCCGGGCAGACTTATTTCGGGCATAGCGAGCCAGGGACTGTCGGTGGCGTTTTTCTGCAGAAGGTGTATTGGCCAAAGTGGCGCTCCTCAAAATAAAAAGAATGGGCAGTCTAACTACTTGGAGAGTGGCTTTCGGTCAAGCAAGCTGTTTTGGAAAGTGTTTCCTTGGCCTTTTGCCAAGCACGGTCCAACTCTTGGGCTGTGGCATCGGCTATGTTTTTCCCCTGTTCTTCAAAGTAGCTTTCCATAAAGTGAAAGCGCTCAACAAAGCGCTGGTTGGCGCCGCGCAATGCCACTTCAGCAGAAATGTTGTGCCAACGTGAAAGGTTAGCCAAACTGAAGAAAACATCTCCCAACTCATGGTATATATTTGCTTTTTCTTTTGAGGCGACAGCTTTATCCAGCTCCGCAAGCTCTTCATCCACTCGAGTCCTGAGGGTGTTATAGGAGTCGAAGTCAAAGCCTATATGGGCGGTTTTGGTTCCCATACATTCAGCTTGCAAAAGTTGGGGGGCGGTTTGGGGGATACCGTCCAGGAGGGAGTTGCGGTTTGTCTTGGGTTTGAGTTTTTCCCAGTTCCGCAATACAGTTTGGAGATTTCTCAGGGGCTCTGGGTGGTTTTCAAAGACATGAGGGTGTTGGCTGATCAGTTTTTGAGTTAAAGAGGTACATAGGTCAGAAAAGTTAAAAAAGTTCTTTTCCGAAGCGAGTTGGGCTTGAAACACAATCTGCAACAAAAGGTCCCCCAGCTCTTTTTTGAGCCCGCTCCAGTCGTTGGTGTGCAAAGCTGTTTCCATTTCAGAAAGAACTTCATAACATTCTTCCAAAAGTCCACTGCGTAACGAGCTTAAGTCTTGTTCTTTATCCCAGGGGCAGCCGTGAGGGCCACGCAGTTTTTGCATGACTTCAAGGAGTTTTTCCAGGGGTGTCGTCGAAGGGTCTGCTGTTGGGTTGTCCATCTCTGCCGCATTAACAAAACACGTCCAGTTTGCATTTTTTTTCACGTATGATCGAACTGCCCCATTGATCGAACTGCCCAATGCGCTTGTTTTTTGTTTGCTGCTTTTTTGCCATTTTGACAACTGGCTCCTCAGAGGAAGCTCCTGGGAGCTCAGCTGAGCAACCCCATGGGCTTGTGGGAGACAGGCAGCTTTCCGAAGAAGAGGCACAAGCAGAGCGGACGTTTTTAAAAACGGGCATGTCGGCAGAAGCCGCTGAGGGCGCAGTTGGGCAGAGCCCTGGGCTTGAGGAGGACAAACCCACACCCAAAGAAGGAGAGCCAGCAGAGACAACTTTGTTTTTGACAAAGGGTTTTTTAGCAAAAACCGATGAAGGCTCAGCAGGCCAAAGCCATGTGGGCCAAAGCCCTGTGTCGGCGGGGGGCCTCCAGCTTTCTGAAGGGGAGGCACCCGCAGAAGGCGTCCTGTTGGAGGCATCGACGGTATCCAAGCTTCGCCTGGTACCCAACCAAGCGGGTGATGCTGAGCTATATGAGGCCTGGGAGCAGTGGCACAGCGCTTATATGGATAGAGACCTCCAAGTTGAGAAGAAGGCTTTGGATGTTTTGGTTCGCCTGCGCCGTGAAACAGGAGCGCGTGCGTTTGAAGCATTTGCTGTTGGGCTTATACGTGCAGCAGCCTCGCGTGACATTCAGAATGACAAAGAGAGAACGGAGCTTTTAACTCAAGCCGCCATGCAACTGGCTCCGGATTTGCCTGCCGTATACATCGGCGCCACAGGCATTTGCCTTCAACGTTTTTCTGAAGAGTGGCGTCACTGTGCCGGTTTATTTTGGCAAGTGGTCAAAAGTTGGATGGATGATCCGCGTTATCGTCGTTCAACGCTTACGGATATTGGAGTGGCAGCGCTCTTTGGTTTTGTGGTGACGGCAGTGGCCGCCATGTTGGTTTTTTTCTTGAGAAGTTTGCCTTGTCTTTTTGCGGATTTTTATTTGTTTTTTCAGAGGACAGCTTTTCCAAAGTGGTTTGTATGGATGCTTCTTTTGGGCATTTTATGCCTTCCCCTCATTTTAAGAGTGGGCTTGGCGATGATTTTGCTCATTTTTTTTCTCGCCATCGCTCTTTATTTGCGGAGAAAGGAGCGTTTGTTTCTCACCGTTGTTATTGTGGCAATGAGTGTTGTTCCCCTTGCAGGGGAGTGGTTTGCACGCAGAACCACTTTTGGGGGGACTGTTGCAGAGAAGCTGTGGATGTTGGATTTGGGAGGGCCTGGCACAGAAGCCCTGGCGCATTCCTGGAAGGAAGCATTGCGAACCTCTCGCGGGAGCTTTGCCGAGTTGGCCGCCTTGGGAACATTTGAGCTGAGGCGGGGAGATAATGAGGCGGCCATTGGGCATTTGAGGCGAGCGTTGAGTCTTCGGGCTGAAGAGCCCAGGGCCATGAATAATTTAGGGGTGGCCTTGTTTTTAAAAGGAGAGCTAGAGCAGGCCCAGCTTCTCTTTGAGCAAGCAGCCCATCTGGACAAGTCCTTGGGAGAGCCGCTCTATAACCTCATCCAGCTGCTGGACTGGCCATCACATCAAGGGGCTGTGTTGAGCGCTCAAGAGCTCAATCGCATTTCTGAATTGCGTGCACGGGTTTCTGAAAAAGCGCCTCGGTTGTTGGAGCTTCGGCCCACAACGGCGGCAGGCGCCATTTCCGCCAATACCTTTTTGCAAACCGTCAGCTTGGATTCCCGAGATATTCTCAACGCGGCCAAACTGGAAGCCGACATGGAGCTGATTCGCATGCAGCTGACACGGATGTTGGTGTTGGATTCTCCTTCTTTGGTGACGCCGTGGATGGCGTTGTTGATGGCGGTTATTATTCTTCTCCTGAGTTTCCTTGGGGACTCTTTGGACACCTCAGAGCGCTGCGCGCTGTGTGGGCAAATACACCGCAAGAAGATGCTTTCCATGGACAGGAGTGCTTGCCTGGACTGCACGCGTGTATTTTTGCAAAAAAGCTCCGGAGTGGAGCCTCTGGTGGGGTTTAAAAAGCGACTGGACACTGCGCGGTTTCGCAAGAAGCACAAGCGTTTTGTTTATAGTTTAAGTTTGCTTTGGCCGGGTGCTGGGCTTTTATATGTGGGCAAGTTTATTTCTGGAGTGCTTTATAGTTTTATATTTGGTTTTGCCGCGTCTGCGCTGATTTATAGACGTGGGTTTATGCGCGTCCCCTATTCAGAGATACCTTTTTCTTTTTATGTTGTTCCGCTGACTTTAATTTTTGGTTTCATTTATTTCTTGTCCATCGCCAGTTTGTTCCGCGCAAAGGATGCTCACCGTGGCTCTTCGAGGGACACTTAAGGAGTTTCGCATAGCCGATATTTTTCAGCTTGTGAGCCAACAGGCGAAGACGGGGACTTTGCGTTTTAAATCCAAGGGAAAAACGGTGTGGGTCAGCTTTCACGAGGGGTGGATTGTTCGCGTTGAAGACTCCCGCAAGTCAAGCCAGGAAACCATTTGTGAGATGTTGCTGAAGGCAGAGCTTGTGCAGCAGGAGGATTTGGATATTGCCTTGGATGTCCATAAGACGACAGGGCGGAGTTTGGGCGAGGTGTTGTCTCTGCGCAAACTGCTTGCTGAAGAGAAGTTCCATCAGCTGGTGTTTCTGCAAATGAGGGAAGCTTTATATGAGTTGTTTATGTGGGACTCGGGGCGATATGAGTTTGATGCGAACAGTGTGCTCAGCGAAGGGACTTGGGGGCGTTTGAATACAGAGTCCATTCTCATGGATGGTTTTCGCGTTGTGGATGAGTGGCCTGAAGTCCGAAAGAAGATTCCTGATGAGGATGTATTTATAGAGAAGATAATGCCCTTTCCTGAATCAACCCAGGAGCCTAAAATACAACGCCCCTCTCGGAACATGTTGGGCTTGCCAGAGCGGCTGATTTATCAGTTAGCCAAGGTGGGTTTCCCCATTAAGAAGGTGATTGACTTATCCTGCCTGGGTCGATTTGATGGGCTTCGTGCCTTTATAAATTTGGTTGACCAAGGTTGCATTCAGCTGTCCTCACCTTTGAGCCATGGGAGCGAGCCCAGCTCAAAAACGCGGCGCCGTTGGATGAGGATGGGTGGGCAAATAGGGATAGCTTTTTTTTATTTGATTATTGTGAGTGTCATTGGCGCGAGCAACAATTGGTATATGCTGGAATTTGGCGACAAGAGAGATTTTTTTTCAACCCCGGTTATACAACAGCACATTGCGCGCGCCCAAATGGCTCGCATTGAAGCAGCCATTGAAATATATCGCCTGGAACACTCGACGGTGCCAAAGAAGCTGGAGGATTTGGTTGAGGAGAGATTGTTGAATGCGGATGATTTGCGGCACCCGTGGCATACCGCATACCATTATTCGCGGGAGTCCTCTGATGATTATAGGTTGTCCTCGCCTTCTGAATAGTTTTTATGCAGCTTGAAATTGTAGATAGCGCGTTAGCCAGAGCTTTGGCAGGCCCTCAGAATGAGAATTATAGGTGGCTAGAGCAGCGCATGGGTGTGCGTATTGGGCAACGGGGGACAAGCGTTTATATACACGGTGAAGACCATGGCCAAGTCCGACTTGTGGTGGCCCTGCTCAAAAAGTTGTCCATGCTTGCAAAGCCAAGCCAGGGGTTGAGCATAGAAGACATGGAGAGGGCGCTCTCCGGCTTCCAAGACAACGGCGACGAAGGTGTGGAGCCCCTCTTTTTAAACCCCATTTTAAAGCGTTTGGGTGGCAGTTCCGTTTTGCCCAAGACGGTTGCACAAAAGCGTTATGTGGAGATGATCGGCAGACAAGACATTGTTTTTGGCCTTGGACCCGCAGGGACGGGAAAAACATATTTGGCCGTAGCGATGGCTGTTGCCGCACTCATGGAGCACAGGGTGCGAAGAATTATTTTGACGCGCCCGGCGGTGGAGGCAGGAGAGAAGCTGGGCTTTTTGCCGGGGGATTTGGCGCAGAAGGTGGACCCTTATTTGCGGCCGCTCTATGACGCTCTGGCGGATTTGCTCGACAGAGCCCGAATTGAGCAGCTGTTGGAAGAAGAAGCCATTGAGATTGCACCGTTGGCGTTTATGCGCGGCCGCACACTTCACGATGCCTATGCCATTTTGGACGAGGCGCAAAATGCGACCATTGAGCAGATGAAAATGTTTTTGACACGCCTTGGGCCACGCTCCAAGGCCGTTGTCACAGGGGATTTGACACAAGTGGACTTGCAAGGAAGGCCTTCAGGGCTTTTGCATGCCAAGCAAATTCTTCAAGGGATTGAAGGGATTGGTTTTTTAGAGTTTTCAGAGAAAGACGTTGTTCGCCACCGCTTGGTGCAAGAAATTATTAAAGCCTATGAGAAAGTTGAGGCGGGCATGTGAAGTGGATAGTGAGGCGGATGTTAGGCGGGCATGCCCAAGGGAGGTTGAGAGGGCCTTAAGCAAACGCAGGAAACCCAAGAGAGCCCATGCTTAAGGCCCCGTTTTTTTATGAGCGCTGCTTCTTTTTGGTTGACGGACTCGTTGAGCGCTGCCACGTATTAACTGTGAAGTGGCTTCCCCTGTCCCCTCCCATGGGGGAAGCGCTGTATTTTTGGGAGAGGTGGAGAAAAACCATGGCAATGAGTGCTGAGCAAAAAGTGGAAATTGTCACGCGCTATAGGACACACGAAAAAGACACCGGCTCCCCCGAAGTGCAGGTGGCTTTATTATCGCGACGCATTTCTTATCTGACCGAGCATTTTAAAACGCATAAGAAGGACCACCATTCGCGACGAGGTTTGTTGAAACTGGTGGGGCAACGCAGGAGATTATTGGACTATTTGAAAAGGAAGGATGTAGACCGCTATAAGAAACTCATTGATTCACTGGGCATTCGAAAATAGCGATTCAAAGAGGGCGCTAAAAGCGCCCTTTCCTTTTTGTGTGAAGAAACAGAAAAGACACATTGGTTGTGAAGAAACATATGTTGTGAAGACACATTGGTTGTGAAGAAACATATTTCTAAGGGAGAAGCGGCAGCCTGAGGCTGCGTTTTGGTTTTAGGTTTGGAACTTCCAATCCACAGGTGGGTGGCATGGCGAGAAGAGGAAAGTGGTTTGCGAGAAGAGGAGGCGGGCCAGAGGCTTGGGTGTTGCGGACTTCAAATCAAAACGCACAGGTTGGTTTCTCCCGGAGAAGACAAAGGAGAGAAACATGTATTTAGAAGAAGCTGTTGAGTTAGGTGGACAAACTTTGTCCATTGAAACGGGCCGCATGGCCAAGCAAGCGGATGGGGCCGTCGTTCTTCGCTATGGCGACACCATGGTGTTGGTTACAGCCGTTGCTGCGCACGAAAAACGTGATGTTGATTTTTTGCCGCTCACCGTTGAATATAAAGAAAACCTTTGTGCGGCAGGCCGCATTCCGGGAGGGTTTTTTCGCCGAGAAGGCAAGTTGACAGAGAAAGAAACGCTCACTTCCCGTCTGGTGGACCGCAGTTGCCGTCCGTTGTTTGCCGAAGGTTTCAGCTGTGAGATTCAGCTGATTGCCAATGTTATTTCAGCAGATGGGCAGAATGATCCGGATGTGCTGTCCATAACAGCGACTTCTGCAGCCCTCATGGTTTCGGACTTGCCCTTCCATGGGCCCATTGCGGGGGTGCGTGTTGGTCGTGTTGAGGGCACGCTGATGATCAACCCAAGTTATGAGCAACGGGAAAGAAGTGATATTGATCTGATTGTTGCCTGCTCCAAAGAAGCCATCGTCATGGTAGAAGGAGGCGCTGCTGAAATTTCTGAAGCAGAGATGTTGTCGGCTTTAGAATTTGCCCAGAAAGCCTGCGTCCCCATGTTGGAGCTTCAGGAGCGGATGCGTGCAAAGCTTGGAAAGCAAGCGCGTGCTTTTGAATTGCCGGAAAAAATAAGCCCTGAGCTTCGAGAGGAGTGCCACCAGCTGGCACAGCAAAGCATTGTGGCGGCCTATGAGATTGCCGACAAGAAAGAGCGTTATGCTGCGCTTTCTGTGGCAAAGGCGCAGCTTTTAAGCGAGCTCAAAAACAAACGAGGAGAAGGAGAGGTTGAGGCCGGTTTTGAGAAGAAAGCCAGCCTTGTTTTCGAAGAGCTCAAATATGAGCACATGCGCGAGATGATTTTGAGTGGAGGGCGCATTGCAGGTCGCGCCCACGACCAGGTCCGCCCCATCAGCATAGAGGTGGGCGTGTTGCCCAGGACTCACGGCTCCGCACTGTTTACGCGTGGAGAAACACAGGCCTTGGCTGTTGCGACTTTGGGGACTTCTGAGGACGAGCAGCGCATTGAGCATTTGCACGGCCAAAATTATAGAAGGTTCATGCTGCACTATAATTTTCCGCCTTTTTCTGTGAATGAAGTGAAACCACTTCGCGGCCCAGGCCGTCGAGAAATTGGGCATGGCGCTTTGGCAGAGCGGGCCTTGCGTTTGATGGTTCCGGATGCGGAGAAGTTTCCTTATACCTTGCGCATTGTCAGCGACATTTTAGAGTCCAACGGCAGCTCTTCCATGGCAACCGTATGCGGGGGAAGCCTGGCGATGATGGATGCGGGTGTACCCATAAAAGCACCCGTAGCAGGCATTGCCATGGGTTTGGTGAAGGAGGGGGAGCGCGTAGCCATTCTCTCAGACATTTTGGGAGATGAGGACCATTTAGGCGACATGGACTTTAAGGTTTGCGGCACGGCCAAAGGCATTACGGCGGTGCAGATGGACATTAAAATAGCCAGCATTACCACGGAGCTGATGATGCGTGCCATGGAGCAGGCGCGCTGCGGCAGGCTGCATATTCTTGAGAAAATGGCTGAAGTTTTGTCTGCATCCCGCACAGAAATCAGCATTTATGCGCCCAGAATTACGACGATACAAGTCCGCGCGGAATATATAAAAAACATCATCGGCCCCGGCGGAAAAACCATTCGGGATATTATTTCCCGCACAGGCTGCGTCATCAACGTCGAGGATTCTGGCCGTGTAGACATTGCCTCAGCCAACCTTGACTCGGTGAAGCAGGCTGTTTCGATGATTCAGGCACTGACACGCGAAGCGGAAGTGGGGAAGGTCTATTTGGGGATAGTGCGAAAAATTTTAGAAATTGGTGCCATTGTAGAGTTGTTTCCAGGGAGTGACGGACTGGTACACATTTCTGAATTGTCCGACAAGCGTGTGCGCGCAGTGACCGACATTGTGAAGGAGGGGGATGAGGTGATGGTGAAAGTTATTGCCGTAGAGAGGAACGGGAGAATCCGCTTGTCAAGAAAGCAAGCGCTGCAACAAACCCTTGCGCCTTCGGAAGAGAATGTTGAAGCCTGACATGCCAAAGCCTGAAAGCGGTGGTTTTGAGTGCTGCGTTCGCATTCAGCGTTTGCGTCCAGGAGTTGTGCTGCCACGTTATCAAACCCTGGGCTCTGCAGGCATGGATTTATATGCTGACCTGGAGGCGCCCATATGCCTTGAGCCTTTGGAGCGCATTTTAGTCCCCACCGGCATAGCCATTGCTTTGCCGGAGGATTGTGAGGCACAAATCCGCCCGCGCTCCGGCCTTGCCTTGAAGAAAGGCTTAAGCTGTTTGAATACGCCAGGGACAGTGGATGCAGATTACCGCGGGGAATTGAAAGTATTGCTGGTCAACCTTTCAACCACCCCTGCTGAAATTGTCCCTGGGGAGCGCATGGCCCAGCTTGTTATTTCAAAAAGAATTCGGGCGGTTTGGGAGGAGGTTGAAGAACTTGACTCCACCCCTCGAGGGGTGGGAGGCTTTGGCTCTACAGGCACACACTGAACTCATGAGAATGGGTTTTAGCTATTTTAGAGAAGAGGGCAGCTTTGCTTTGCTACAAATGTGGCAGCCATGTTCCGGACAGCAGCACGGCGTGTTCGGTTTGTGGGCATAAAATTTCAGCCGTCGCCGTTCGTCAGGTTTCGAGCGGCTACTCACGCAGGGCCACCCATTTGGCTACGGAGGGGGGGCTGTTCAAACGAGAGGAGCGTATTGCAGAGCGCTATATTGTCCGGGAGTTGTTAGGGGAAGGCCCCACAGGGTTTTCCTATGGCGTTTATGATGATGTTTTAAAAGTAAACGTTCGCCTCAAGGTTATCCACCCCAATTTGCTGCAGACCGCAGAAGAGCAGAAACGTTTTAGCCTTGTTTTAGAGCGAATTAGCCGTCTCACACACCCCAACCTCAGCCGGGTTTTTGAAATAGGCAATGCCAGGGGGCGGATGTTTTATACGCAGCAATTGGCAGAAGGCCTGTCCTTGCGGCGGATTATTGATGAGCGTTTGTTGAAGGGGAATTTTTTCTCATACAAAGAGGTGGAGCCTATTTTTGGGCAGCTGGTACAGGCATTGGAGGTGGTGCACACCATCGGCCCTCACCTCAACTTGAAACCGGAAAACATTTTCGTATTGCCTGACCTTCTCAAGCTGACAGATGTGGGTTTGGGTTTGGCCATTCCGCGCTTGCCTTTTGTGCAGGCGCAGCGCATACGCCGGGAAGAAAGCTATTTTGCTCCGGAGTTTCTTTCGGGCATGGAGGCGGGCGGCAGCGCGGATATTTATTCCCTGGGGGTTATTTTAGGGGAAATGCTGGCAGGCATATTGCCGGAAGGTGGTGGGACAAGCCTGAATGCGGGCAATGCAGCCATTCCTGTCAGCTTAGAGGTTATTTACCGCAAAGCCATAGCGGAAAGCACCCTGGTCCGCCACCGAAGCATTGCGGAGTTTTATAATGACTTTTCTGCTTTCTATAAAAACCATGAAAGAGAAAATGAAGGGCGGCTTTCTCTTGGGGCCTCAAAGTCAGAAACAGAACACAGCCCCTCAGCAGAAGAAACCGTTGAAGAAAACGCAACCCCTCGCGTAGCTCCAAGCGAAATATTGAATGAAGAGCTTGAGAGTGCATTGGATAAGCGCTCTGGCCGGTTTATCCGATGGGGCCTTGTGCTGTTGGGTGTTGTATTGGCCATAGGCCTTTTCTTCGCCTTCAGAGGCTCAGAACCCGATGAATATACGGGCAGAAACGTCGGGGGTTTTGTACAACCCTCCTCTGTTGCACCTGTCCCCACCGAGGTTTTAAGGGATAAGAATATACATACCGAAGAGGTGGTTCCACAGCCTTCTCCTGAGCAGGCTGTGCCCACAGAGCCCCCAAAGGCTGAAGAAGAGCGGGTGCCTCCCCCTCCTACAGAGGAAACATTGCCGAAAGTGGATGCTCCACCTCAAGCTGCTCCTGTTGTGCCTTCCAAAGAGACGCCTTCCAAGGGAGCAGAGCCTGTGCCTGCGCCTTCGCGTGCAAACGTGCCTCCGGTTGTTGCCAAAGCAGGAGCAGGAGCAGGGGGAGGAAACATAGGCAGCTCACGTTGCCCAGAGCAGATGCGGCGCATTCCCTCAGGGAGTTTTAGGATGGGGACAGGGAAGGACGACCCCTATTTGAGTTTTGAGGATTTGCCCGTTGCTGCAAAAGAGGTGGAAGGGTTTTGCATTGACGTTTATGAATACCCCAACCGCTCTGGACAAGTTCCGCAGATGAATGTGAGTTGGGACAAAGCCAAAGAGCTTTGTCAAAAACAAGGCAAGCGTTTGTGCACAGAAGCGGAATGGGAAAAAGCTTGTCGCGGCAAAGAAGGGTTGCGCTGGCCTTATGGCAATGTTTTTGATGACAACCTTTGCAACTCTGAAAGCACAGCGGGAGCAGCCAGGGCCTTGGCCGTATCCGGAAAATTTTCTCGCTGCCTGTCTCCCTATGAGGTGTTTGACATGTCAGGAAATGTTGCCGAATGGACAGAAGAAAAAGTAGTCAAAGGGGGCTCCTTTTTAAACTCTGACTATGGCGTGCGCTGTGCGGCACGAAAACTCAAAGTGAGTGTTGCCTCAGAAATGGGTTTTCGTTGTTGTGCAAACCTGAAATAGTTTGCATGTGCCAGGGTGCAAAAACAGCGGGAGAGAATGGTTTTGCAAAATGCGCCCGGAAATGCTCTGAGGGCGCTTTAAAGTGCCCTTAACACACCCATAGGAAAGCGGATAAAAGGAAAGCGGATGATACCCAGGTACTCACGGCCCGAAATGGCTGCACTGTGGACAGAAGAGGCCAAGTTTGGCCGTTGGAGAAATATAGAGCTTGCGGCATTGGCCGCCATGGCAGAGCAAGGCTTGGCTCCGCAAGAGGCCAGCGAGGCTTGCCAGGCGAAGGCAGGCACATTTGATGCGGCAGATGTGGCGGCCATTGATGAGATTGAGAAGACGACAAGGCATGATGTCATTGCATTTTTGACATTTATGGAGCAGCGCATTGGCCCTTTGGCCCGTTGGCTGCACTTTGGGATGACCTCTTCAGATGTGTTGGACACGGCTTTGGCCTTGGTGTTGCGGGAGGCCGCGGATGTTTTGCAAAAGAGTTTGGAGCGTGTGATGAAGGCCGTGAAGGCGCGCGCCTTTGAGCACAAACAGCTGCGGATAATGGGGAGAAGCCACGGCATTCATGCGGAGCCAACAACCTTGGGCCACAAGCTGGCCCTCTGGTATGACGAGTTGGCACGCCACCAAGAGCGCCTTTCCCGTGCGCGCAAAGCCATTTCCGTGGGCATGTGCTCCGGCGCTGTGGGCACCTTCGCGCATTTGCCACCCTCTATAGAAGAAAGCATGTGCCGGCGTTTGGGGCTTATGCCCGCCAATGCCTCCAGCCAAATTATTCAAAGAGACATTCATGCCGACTATTTTTTGGTGTTGGCGCAGCTGGCAACCTCCATTGAAAAGTTTGCCGTGGAGATTCGACACCTTCAGCGTACAGAAGTGGGTGAGCTGGAAGAGCCTTTTGGCAAAGGCCAGAAAGGCTCCTCGGCCATGCCGCACAAGCGAAACCCCGTGCTTTCAGAAAGCCTCACCGGCTTGGCAAGGCTTGTGCGCAGTTATGCATGGGCTGCATTGGAAAATGTCCCCTTGTGGCATGAGCGGGACATTTCACACTCTTCGGTGGAGCGCGTCATCGGACCGGATGCAACCATCACTTTGGACTTCATGTTGCACCGTTTTGCCGACTTGGTAGAGTCCATGCGCGTCTACCCCAAGGCCATGGAGCATAATTTAAACCGTCTGGGAGGGGTTATATACTCCCAGCGCCTGCTGTTGGCCTTGGCCCAAAAGGGGATGGAGCGCCAGGTCGCCTATGGCATTGTACAGCGCAACGCCATGCGTTTTTTTGAAGAGGGGGTGGACTTCAAAACCGCTCTTTTGGCCGACGGGGAGCTTTTGTCACTCATGACATGGGCGGAGGTGGAGGCCTGTTTTGAAGAGGACTATTATACGCGGCACATGGATGAGATTTTTGCACGCGTATTTGGAGAGACAGGCTAGCCCTCTCCCCTCCCCTCTCTTGGCTATTTCCGGTATTTTTTCCGCTGCCAGCGCGTCACCCACTGAAGCCCAATGACGACAAAGGCCAACACAAAAAGCACTCCCATGTGCTGAGCTTCATTCAGAAACGAGAAACCCGCCAGGGCCCCAAGGGTTGCCAGGCCCAAAGCCCAACGCATTTGCTTGTCAGCCCAAAAGCTGCGCGGCGGTTTTTTGGCCTGCGCCAGCTGGGGAATGGAGGCCGCTTTGCGCCACTTCACTTCACCTTCGCGTTGCACCTCGTCCATAGGCTCCACCAAGCCGATGAGATAGGCTTTTGTAAGCTCCAAAATAGACGGATAACTCAATTCACCATCCGGCGTACGGACACGGTATTTCATAGCGCAACTCTAGCTTTCTCCTGGTGAGGACTGCAAGGCATGCGTTTTTATGCGGCACCTGCTGATGAGCAGGAGAAACAAACCCAAACCCCAAAAGCTGAGGTTGGGGTTTTCTATAAAAAACCAGCTCCCAAGCCAAAGGGCAATGGCCAGCAGCCTGAAAAAAAACGCTGCTCGACGGTGCCTCCACCACAGCCATTCAGCCGTGGCCAAGGCCCAACTGCAACCCAACAAAGCCATGGGCAATACCCCCAGCAACCCCTCGCCTTGCACCGCGCTTTGCACCGCGCTTTGCACCGCGCTTTGCAACACAGGCCACTGGCGCGCAAACAACACAACAAAAACCACAACAGCCGTGAGGGCCAACACCAAAACCGCTGCGGCCGCCGCATCCTTTGCCCTTTTGGCCAAGGGGTGCGGCTGGGGAGAGCATAAGTCCACACAAGCTTCGAGGGCACTGTTCATTAACTCAGCAGAAAAAACCAAGCCGACAAACAACAACAGCAGCGCGGTTTCTGTGGCATGTAGGCTCATGGGAGCGCAAACAACACACAACCCGAGGGCGATGCTGAGGTGGATTTGCATGTTGCGCTGCGAGGACAAGACTTGGCTCCATCCGTTGAAGGCATGGCGCAAGGAGGCGAGAAATGAAGAGCGAGGGCTGAGGTTCACTGGTTTTTAAAGCATATTCTTTTAGCGGCACGCCTGTCATTTTATTCAAATCCACGTGTTTGAAATGGCCCCAAGCCTCTTCTTGGGTGAAGCACGCTGATGGGCGTTGGAGGAGGAATTATAGAGGGAGCTGAAAAAAATGAAGGCTTGTGAAAATTGGGCCAAGAAGCATTGACTGGAAGGAGGCGTGGCCTTAATTTAGGCTTTTAAGCCGTTGTTGAAGTGGTTGGTTTTTCCCCCCCTCATTTTCACCTCAAGGAGGCCTCATGGCTGTCAAAGTTGCCATCAATGGTTTTGGTCGCATTGGTCGTTGTGTTTTGCGCGCAGCACTTTCAAGGCAGGCAACAGCTTTTGAAGTGGTTGCCATTAACGACCTGGATAAGCCCGCTGCCTTGGCGCACCTCTTCAAATATGACTCTGTACACGGCGTGTGGCCCGGTGAGGTTAAAGCAACGGACAAGGGCATTGTTGTGGATGGCAGGGAAATATGCGTTACTGCGGAGAAGGAGCCGGCCAACTTGCCTTGGAAAGCGCTGGGTGTGGAGCTCGTCTTCGAGTGCACAGGACGTTTTGTGGACAAAGACTCGTGCGCCGCGCACCTGAAGGCGGGCGCGAAGAAAGTTCTCATTTCCGCGCCGGGAAAAGGCGTGGATGTGACGCTGGCCTATGGGGTGAACCACCAGGTTTATGACGCCAAAGCCCACCACATTATTTCCAATGCCTCGTGTACCACCAACTGCCTGGCCCCCATCGCCAAAGTGCTGCACGGGCTTGTGGGCATAGAGAGAGGGTTGATGACCACCATCCACAGCTATACGAACGACCAGCGCATTTTGGATTTGGTGCACAAGGACTTGCGCCGGGCGCGCGCGGCAGCGCTTTCGATGATCCCCACTTCCACGGGAGCTGCCAAGGCCATTGCTGAGGTGATTCCCGAACTCAAAGGCAAGTTGCATGGCATTTCCGTTAGAGTACCCACCCCCAATGTCTCCTTGGTGGACTTAACCGTATTGGTGAAAAGGCCCACCACGGTGGAAGAGGTGAATGCGGCATTCCAAAAGGCAGCCGAAGGGGAATTGCGCGGTGTTTTGGAATATTGCGAGTTGCCCACCGTTTCAACGGACTATAATGGCAACCCACACTCGGCCATTTTTGATGCAATGGACACCTGCATTATGGAGGGGAACATGGTGAAGGTGCTGGCCTGGTATGATAACGAGTGGGGCTATTCAACCCGCATTGTTGACGTTGCTCAATTCATCATCTCGAAGGGCTTATGATCCGCTATATTGATGAGCTGGAGCTTTCAGGCAAGCGTGTTTTCATTCGCGTGGATTTTAATGTACCTCTGGACAATGGACGCGTTTCGGATGACACACGCATCCGCGAAGCCTTGCCGAGCATTAGCCATGCACTCCACAACAATGCAAAGCTGATTTTGGCTTCTCATTTGGGAAGGCCCAAGAAAGGCGCAGACCCAAAGCTTTCAATGGAGCCGGCAGCCAAACGCCTCTCAGAGCTTTTGGGCAAAGACACTGAAGTTTTGCAAGCCGATGACTGCGTTGGCGATGGGGTTATAAAAATGGCCAATGAGTTGGGGCCAGGACAAGTGTTGATGCTTGAAAACCTGCGTTTCCACCCCGAAGAAGAAGCCAATGACATGGGCTTTGCGAAGCAACTGGCCGCACTGTGCGACCTTTATGTGAACGATGCTTTTGGCACAGCACACCGCGCCCATGCCTCAACCGTGGGCATGCTCTCCTTTGTTAAAGAAAAAGCCGCGGGCTTTCTCCTGCGCAAAGAGTTGCAGTTTTTGGGTCCGCTTTTGGCTTCTCCAGAAAAACCCTTTGTCGCCATTTTGGGTGGTGCCAAGGTTTCTGACAAAATTAAAGTGATAGAAAACTTGCTGCCGCGCCTTGAGAAGCTTCTGGTGGGTGGAGCCATGGCCTATACCTTCCTCAAGGCCCAGGGAGTTGAAATAGGAAAAAGCCGACTCGAAGAAGACAAGCTTGCCCTGGCCAGCCAAGTGCTGCAGGCTGCCAAACGCTCCGGCGTTGAGTTGATGTTGCCCATAGACCACATTTGCGCCACTTCCATGGATGCGGCGCAGCCCATTGCCGTGCAAACCCAGGCCATTCCCGAAAACCTCATGGGCTTGGACATTGGACCCAAAACACAACAACTCTACCGCCAATGCATACTCGAAGCCAAAACCGTTTTATGGAATGGGCCGGTGGGCTTGTTTGAAAGGGCCCCCTTCGCCTCCGGCAGCAAAGCAGTGGCTTTGGCCATGGCAGATGCCAAAGCACAAACCATTATAGGTGGAGGCGACAGCGCCGCCGCTGTTAACCTGTTTGGCCTGGCCTCCCCCATGAGCCACATTTCCACCGGAGGAGGCGCTTCCCTGGAGTTTCTCGAGGGAAAAGGTTTGCCTGGCATAAAAGCACTCGAAACGGCTTAGCGGAATTTTTTAAAGGAGATGGACATGCTGCGTCGCTGCCTTGTTGCTGCGAATTGGAAGATGAATATGACGGTTTCGCAAGCCTTGCCGCTTGCGGCACAGTTGGCGACGTTGACGAGTGGCCCATTGGCAGAAATTGCCGTTGCGCCTCCGTTTGTGGCTTTGTTTCCTGTGGGGCAGGTGCTCAGGCCCAGCGGTGTGGCCTTGGCAGCGCAAAATTGCCATGCCCTGTCCGCCGGTGCCTATACTGGGGAAGTATCCGCCCCCATGCTGGCGGATTTGGGGTGTCGCTATGTTATTATTGGACACTCCGAGCGCCGCCAGTTGTTTGGAGAGAGCGACAGCTTCATCCATGAGAAAGTGAAAGCGGTTTTGGAAGCAGGCCTATACCCCATCCTCTGCGTGGGCGAAACCCTTGAAGAGCGCGAGCACAACCAAACCCTGGAGGTGGTTTCCAAGCAGCTCCAGGCAAACCTTGCGGGTATAAGCAGTGGCCTAGGGGCAAAGCTGGTTATTGCCTATGAGCCCATATGGGCCATAGGCACGGGAAAAACGGCGACCGCCCAGGAAGCCCAGGAAGTACACGCTCATATAAGAGGGTGGCTGCAACAGCTTTGGGGAGAAACTTCCAAACAGCTGCGCATCCTCTATGGAGGCTCCGTCAAAGCCAGCAATGCCGAAGAATTAATGGCCAAGCCCGACATTGATGGGGCCCTGGTTGGAGGGGCAAGCCTTCAATTTGCAGAATTTTCAGCCATTATAGAGGCGGCCAAAAAAGCGATGGCACACAAAAAATAAAGGGAGTTAAAAATAAAGGGAGCTGTACAGCTTCAGCTGGGCAAGGGTTTTGGGGTTGCCCACAGACAAGCTTTGAAAAAGACAGGGGTTTAGGGAGAGCAGGTGCACGTGGGCCTGTGGGTTTAAACAAAAACGAGCTTCACCTGAAAAGGAGACACTGTCCCGCTGTTAAAGGTTGTAGAGAATTGCAGCTTGTGTTTAATGGCGGGCCGGCTATGGAAATTTTTCTGTCAGTTTTGCATGTAGCGCTTTGTTTCTTCATCATCCTCGTCATTTTGCTCCAACCCGGCAAAGAAGGAGGCATGGGAGGTGCTTTCGGAGGCGGGGCGGCAACTTCCGCTTTTGGCGGCCAAGGCGCGACGACATTTTTAAGCAAATTGACGGCAGGTTGCGCAGTGGCTTTTTTTATTACCTCGCTGCTGCTCTCTTTCATCGGCTACCAAGGCTCCGTCGTGGCCGGCCAAAAAGCCCCCGCTACCACTGCTCCCGCTGCTCCCACCACCCCTGCTGAAAATACAGAACCCGCCCCCCCCACAAAAGAGGCCCCTACAGAGCAACCCCCTGCCGTAGAGTCGCCCATGGAAGGCTTGCCTGTGCAGAACGCAATGCCAACCGACGCAGCGCCAACCGACGCAATGCCAACCAACGCAGCGCCAACTGACGCAGCGCCAACTGACGCAGCGCCAACTGACGCAGCGCCAACTGACGCAGTGCCAACCAACGCAGAGCCAAACGACGCAGGGGCGAATACAAGTTCTTCCCCTTAGTTTGGGGGGGTTATTTATTTAACTTGAAAAAAATTTTACTTGCAAGAGAGGGCCGTGGCTCTCACTTTTTTTCCAAACGGCTGATTCCCAGTGCTTTGAACATGTATTTTTCAAACAGCGGCTCTGAGGTGCCCCAACGCATTTTCGTGAGAAAATACCTTTCGAAGACAATTTTGCCCCAGCGTGCCCACCAACCCATGCGGGCCCACGTGGTGTTGCGCGGTGGAATTTGCGGCAGCCCCACAAAAAGCGCGCCGGTGTCGCCCAAATCAGCCAAACAAAGCGTGCTCCACGTCGCGCGCGCCGTGGCTTTGCGGCCTGTCAAATCCGCCTGAATGTTGTGAACGGCAGCCGTTACCATCGTCTCAATCATAAAACCCGTCTTGGGCATGCCCACAGGCACGGGCGTAGGCAATGCTGGAATGTCAATGCCCACACCTGCAGCAAAAATGTTAGGCCACTTGAGGCTGCGTTGGTGCTCATCCACCCGCACAAAACCATTTGCATTGCACAAACCCTCCGTCCTAGCCACGGCCTTCACACCGCGGAAGGCAGGCAACAGCATGCTATAGGCAAAAGGCAGCTCATGTTCCTCCTCCAGCTGGCCATGCCTGTTCATCTCACTCACAAACATGCGCCCAGGCTCAATGCGTGTTAGCTTTGCATTCGTAATCCACTTCATGTCGTGCTCACGCAGCCTGCTTTGCAACAGGCCGTTGGAGTTGGCCAAACCGTCAATCCCCATGTGGCCAATGTAGGGCTCAGGTGTGACAAAAGTCATGGGCACTTTTTTGCGCAGTTTGCGCTTTCTCAAGTCGTTGCTCAAAATGAAGGCATACTCATAAACCACGCCAAAACAGGAGGCCCCTGGCAGAGCACCTACAACCACCGGCCCTGGAGCTTCCAAAAAACGCTCATATGCGGCTTTGGCCTGTTCGGCATGCTCCACCAGCGTAATAGACTGGGTATACTTGTCCGGACCCGCACCAGGCACCGCGTCAAAAGCAAGCTCCGAGCCTGTAGTAATTAACAGATAGTCATAGGCAACCCGACTGCCATCCCTCAACTCCAGAGCGTTGCCGTCGGCGTCTATGCGTGTTGCCGGCTGGACGATGACGTTAATTCCTCGCTTGCCCAACACACGCGCAAGGGACAAAGTGGTTTGGCTGCGTTTGCGTTTTCCAATAGCAACCCATGGGTTTGATGGAACAAATTGAAAATAGTCTCTTTCATGAACCACCGTAATTTGATGTTTCTTTTTGAGATATTTGCGCAACTCAAAAGCAGCCGTAATCCCTCCGGTGCCGGCGCCAAGGACAACAATGTGACTCATATGCAGCCTTTCTCCTTTTTTCCCTCTGGGAAACAAAGTTAAACTGACTTTGTGTGACTTAAGACCACTTTATGCGTCATCCTTGTCCCCTCTAATGTCAATATAAAAAATAATATTACGTTTATAATATAATATAATGACGAATGAAACCCAGGGCAGTAGGTTTTTTGCGCACAACCCGGTGTTGCAAATACAACCCGGTGTCGCAAAAGGGCTGCTCCCCAAAACACAACTTCACAAGGGGCCTTCTGGGCTTTAGGGGGGGGGGCGTGCGCTTAAAAATTTTAATGCATTAATTTTATTTGGCTTTATTGGAATTTGTCTTTATTGGAATAACTGCATTCAGAAATGGTTGCGCAGGGGGTGGTTGAAGGCGACAGGCTCTGGCCATGCATCCTTCAGGTGAGCAGGTATGTCGTCGGGTTTTTTCTTGGAATTGGGTTGCTGGTATGCTTGAGAAACGAGTCTCATCTCTTTTCACTTTTAAAAAGAAAGTACCATGTCCTCTTTTTCTTCTGTTATTCTCCGCGTTTCTCTCGCTGTATTCTTCTTGCTGGCGCTCTCCCACTGCCGTGGTGAGACAACCAAGGATGTTGTAGGCAAAATCACCCAAAAAACAACGGAAAACCTCAAAGGGGCCGCCGCTGGAATTTCAACGGGGATAGAAGAAGGGCGCAAACAAGTGACGAGCAGCGATGGGGCTATTGTTATTGACAAGGCGAGCGAGTTGGAGGGGAAAATTGTTGTTGAAATTGTCAAGCATGTGCAAAGCGAGGGAGGGGTACACATCAGCGTAGGCTTTTCCAATGTGACGGAGCAGGCTTATAGGATTACGGGCCTCTTCGGGAATGATCTCATATTGGCGCTGGACCCCAATGGCTTTGTCGCTCGGGCGAAAAACCCTGTGGCGGACTTGACCGTTCCACCCCGAGCTAAAGATCTAGCCGTCTTTCATTTCGATGCGAAAGAAACACCCTTTTCTCACCTGCGCGCTTTCGGCACAGACCATCCGCTTCCCGCGCCCAGCCTCGCACCTAGCCAACCAAGCACGGACTCAGCATCCCCTACCTAGACCGCTTTAGGGTTGAATTAATCCGCAACACCCCCTGGAGGAAAAAAAGTCCGTCAAGGCCTTGCGAACTTTGACGGACTTCTTCGAGCTTCAAGAAAATGTCCCTTCCCCAAAATATCCAAATGTCCCCGACGGGATTCGAACCCGTGTTGCCGGCTTGAAAGGCCAGCGTCCTAGGCCTCTAGACGACGGGGACAGGTGGAGGCCAACTATGCCAGCATACCAACAGAGTCAAGCATTTTAAATAAGCCATAGGGCCTCCCCTTTGTCCACAGAGGAGGAAGCGGAGGTACGAGGGGAGGTGTTTGAGCAAAGGCGAGTGCAAAGGCCATAGGAGGGCAAAGTCAAGCGGCTATGGCTTCAAGCCTAAGGCGGTTTGGGCCCATAAGCTTTGCAAGGCGATGATGCCTTCATCCGTAGGGTGGAGGCCATCGGCCAACTGTTGGGGGTTGTTTTTAAAATGCATATATAAGTCCGGCCCAACGGGGAGCTGATATTTTTTTGTAAGCTCATCAATCTCCTTATTAAAAGCGGGTATGGTTTCGTGCTGGCCATCCGAAGCATAGGGAATGCGCGCCAAAATGGGCATGCGTCCCTTGGAAACAATGTGTTTCACCACACGCTCCAAGCTTTGACGAAAGGGCTGTGTCTGCGTGTTGTTTCCGGCAGAGTCATTGCTCCCAATGCCAATGGCCCAATAATAAATGGCTGGGTTGTCATCCAGCATACGCTCAATGCGCTGCTCTATATGCGCCACATTCTCCCCGCCAATGCCCCCATTCAGCACCACCGGAGTCCTGCGTGAGTCCCCCTCCTGCACGGCATCAGCAAAACCAGGGCGGTGTGCAGCCGCATTGTCAAAGCTCATGGCCGTAATGCTGTCGCCGACAAAAGCCCACGTGTCACAAGCAAAGCCTTGCCTGCACATGCCCATATCAAAAATGGAAAGCTCATCTATCTGTACCCCATAGCTATAACAATCCGCTGCTTCTGCGCGGACCACAAAACGCAAAAAAACTTCTCCTGGCCGCAACTCCACCACATGGCTTCGGGTGCGAACGCGGTTGTTGTGGACTTCAATGGCCCTACGCCACTTGCCGTCTTCGCCCTGGGTAGAGTTTTCTGAAAGCTCAATGGCATAGCTGCCGGGTGCCCCATAGGTGGTTTGGTTATAGTCACTGTTTCCAGAAGCCGTCCAATGCACCAGAATGCGTGCATAACTCTTTTTCAGTTTAACGGCTGCCCACGGGGGGCTTGCCTTGGATTTTGGCGTTGCAGAGGGCTTTCCTGCCTGCCAACCAAAATCCCTGAACCTTCCATCAAACAACGCTGCTGCATTTCGCGTGGAAGCCTCTGCAAATATTTCAGAGTCCAAACTCGCCCGGGGTGTGGGTGGAGGCCAAATTTTTCCGGGCTGCCATTGCAAAGGCTCTGGCACATGCTCTGCCAAGCTTTGTTTCAAAGGCTTGGGTTGCACCGTTGTTGGGGAAGCTTTCTTTGAGGCAGGCAAAGGCTGGGCATAAGCGGATGCTGGCTCACCCCTCACCCCGCTAGAGAGCCATAAACCAAGTGCCGCCACACTCCCCAATGACCATGCGACAAGAAATTTTTTGAACATGTCCATTTTCCTTCATGGTGTGGGTACAAGGGTGAAGAGGGATTTTAGATCTTCATCCGTAAAATAAATGCCGCCACCTACAAAAAAATCCCGGCCACCCAAATATTTGTTCGTCGTCAAGTCCCTATTGGGCCTGTTGAGAATGTCATCCATTCCCACTTGCAAATAAACATGCTCCAGGGGCGAAAAGCGAAGGCTTGCGCGAAGACGCGGATAGTCCAAATTTTCAGCAGAAAAATGGAATGCATCCACCCGGAGCAACAAGGCATTCTCAATCCATTTGGATGAATAGGGGAATTTGATGGGGACGCCCAGGTCTATCCCTATGCCACCGGAGGACTCAATAATTCCAAAACGCAAAGTAAGCAGAGAATAGCGCTTGGCAAATTCAGCGCTTATTTTCAGTTTGTCCGTGGTGACCGTTTGTTTTTGTACGGCAGGGGAGCCCGCATTGGGGGGGTTTTGTTGAATATAGGAAACGCTGGTGCTGCCTCGCGGATCATCTATCAACTCTATACGGTAATATTTGTCAGGCCTGGGGATGAGGCGAAGGCCAAATGTATTTTTGGCTTGCCCCTGTCTAAACAGGTATTCGCTGCGCACATCCACTTCGAGGTTGAGTGAGGTGAGCCGCTGCGTGAAGTCGGCAATATCCTCAAGGGTTTCAGACAGCCGCTGCCCCAGGCGCTCATCCGCCAACAATTTGCCCACTGTTCCTTCACCTTCCTTCACCTTGCGCGTCAGCTCCTCAATGTTGGCTAAACTGTTCTCCAGTTTTTGAATGCTGTTTTTAACACCTAAAACCCCCTCACTCTCTTGGCCTTGAGTGGGGCTTAATAACGCGTTGAGTGTGGCCATAACGCTGCGCATGTCCCGCGTAACGCCTTCAATGTTTTTGACAATCTGCTTAATGTCGCTTTCTTCGCTGAGCGCAATTCTGCTCAGGCTTTGGCTGACCACATCCACATTCGACAAAATGTGCTCCAACTTGCCGGAAGTATCCTCCATCATCCTCTCAAGCGAGCGTGAAATTTTTACCATGTTGTCGACAATCTCCGTCAGGGAGCTTGTTCCTTGAGCACCGCTGAGGCTCTCTCGCAGTGCAGCGGTGACTTGTGAAATGTCATCCGTAATTTTTGTCAAACTCGAAAAAATTTGTTCAATGCCCTCTGCATCCAAAACACGCAAAATTTCATCCCCATCCTCAAGCAAAGGCGCTTGGGGGCTGCCTGGCAATATATCCAAAACAAAATCACCCAAAATGGACTCGCTGCGCTTGCGCAATACCGCATCTTTTCGAGATTGAGCTTTCTTGGCAAGCCTCAGCAAAACCAAAGCCCTGCCGTTTTCCAAGCGCACATCCACCACCTCGCCTATGGCTATGCCTGCTGCTTGCACGCGCGTCTGAGAGGCAAGGCCCGAAGCATCCTGAAAATAAGCATGCACCAAAAGGGTCTCGTCTTTGCCAAAACGCCCCTGGCCTATAAAATTCCAAAAAGCAATGAGGACACCCGTTGCCACGAGGACAAACAAGCCCACTTTGAAAGGCGTCATCCACTGTTTCACGGCTTTCTCCGCATCACTCATTCTTCCTAAACCAGCTGTCCAAAAAACGCTGGACTGCAGGCATTTTTGAGTCCCTTAACGCTGAAGGTGGCGCCAATTCGAGAATTTTGCCCTCTGACAAAAAAGCCACCTCGTCAGCAACCTTAAACGCTGAAGCCAGATCATGACTGATAACAATCGACGTCACGCCCAAGCTTGCCTTCGCCTGCAAAATCATCTCATCCACATAATCCGTCGTAATGGGGTCCAAACCTGTCGTCGGCTCATCATAAAGCACTATCTTCGGCTCTAAAACAATGGCCCTGGCCAAACCCACGCGCTTGCGCATTCCTCCAGATAAGTCAGCAGGAAATTTCTCGTCAATGCCCTTTAAGTCAAACAATGCCAAGCGAGAATGCACCACTTCTCGTATCTCCTCCTCGCTTTTTTCAGAGTTCTCCCTCAAGGGGAAAGCCACATTCTCAAAAACAGTCATCGAGTCAAATAAAGCAGCTGCCTGAAACACCATGCCAAATTTTCTTCGCACCCTGGCCAGAGCCTCATCCCCCAAAGGAACAATGTCCTCACCGTCAACCCAAACTTGCCCCTTCTCGGGTTTTAACAACCCAATTAAATGCTTTATTAAAACCGTCTTCCCGCTTCCGGAGCCACCCAAAACCACCAGCGTGCTGCCTTCACGAATGCTTAAGTTTATGCCCTCAAGCACCCCATGGCTTCCAAAGGACTTGTGCAAGTCAACAACACGAATAATAGGTGGTTTGGACATTCAGTGGAGCAGCACTCCTAATAAATAGTCGAGAATGAAAATGCTTAAGGCACAAGCAACCATCGCCTCTGTTGTGGCCTTGCCTACACCCTTGGCACCGCCGCTGGCATGAAAGCCTTTATAGCAGGAAACCATGGTGACAACTACACCGAAAACAGCTCCCTTCATCAACCCCTCCGCAACGTCTGGCCACTCCAGCCAACGCTGCGTCCGCAGCCAAAATGTGCCCGCAGAAATGCCCTGAAAACCCACCGCCACCAAATAGGCCCCCGCCATCCCCGCAAAATCAAACAGCGCCACCAACAAGGGCAATACGCACAGGCCTGCAAGCACGCGGGGCACCAACAGGTATTGGATGGGGTTAATCGCCATGGTTTCAAGCGCATCCACCTGCTCCGTCACGCGCATGGTGCCCAATTCCGTGCACATGGCGCTGCCGGCCCGCATCGTCACCATCAACGCGCTAAACACAGGCGCCAACTCCCGCGTAATGGTCAGCGCCACCGTGGGGCCTACCAGGCTTGTCGCATTAAAAATTTGAAAGGCTCGCGCACTTTGGTGCGCAAAAACCATCCCTGAAAAGGCCCCCGTCAAACACACCAAAAAAGCAGAGCCCACACCTATAAACTCACACTGGGTTAGAAAATTCCTCAGCCGAAACGGGGGGCGGATGGAGCACCACAATACTTGAAAAGCCAAAAGCACCATGCCGCCCAACTCCGTCACCCTGCCTTTAAAAACAGCCCCCACTTGGCTCGCCCCTTGTTGCAAGCCATCCATCCACGCGTGGCGTTTGGGAGGTTTTAAGTTCACTTTCATTCAACCAGGAGGCGAGGGACACGCGCACCTATGCTGCATAAAACTTCATAGTGCAGGCTGTTGGAGAGCTCGGCCAAACCATCCGCATCCAAACACTCCGCACCTTGTTCTCCCAGCAAAACAACTTCGTCGCCAACAGACACCGCTTCAACATCCGTCACATCCACCAGACAAAAATCCATCGCCACACGACCAATTATTTTCACCCTCTTCCCATCTAACAATACTTCGCCTTTGTTGGAATATTCGCGCCCAAACCCATCCGCATAGCCCACCGGCAACGTCGCAACATGCGTCTTTCGCTCAGCTTTCCATGTCGCATCATAACTGACGGAATCCCCCGGAGACAACCACTTCAAATGCGTTATCCCCGTCTTCCAACTCAGCACCCTGCGCAAAGGCAAAGTGTGCGGCCAACCCTTGGGAAAGAGGCCATATAACGCCCCACCGGGGCGTACCAGGTTAAATATGCGGCCGTCTCTCGCCTCGGGCAGGGAAAGCGTCGCCGCTGTGTTGGCTGTGTGGCGCCATGCAGGGTTTATTCCAAGCTGCTCCAAATAACGGAAGGCTTTCTCAAAACGCTGAAGTTGCAGGAGCGTCAACGCAGCACCCACCTGCTCCGCACAAGCCAGGTGTGTACATAAGCCTTCCATGTGCAGCTCAGGCCAGGCTTTTAGCTCCACAGCAAAGGCTTCAAGCTCTGCCAGCGCAACACCGTTGCGCCCCATGCCCGTGTCCACCTTCACGTGAATCTCAGCCTGGCGCCCTAAGCTTCGCAACAGCTGCCCGCAGCTTTGCAAATGCTCCTTGCGGAACAACGTGGGTGTCAAGTCATGCTCAACAATCTGCGGCCAGGCGCCCTCATAGGCGCCCCCCATCACTATTATTTTTGCCTTTATCCCCGCGCGGCGGAGCTCCACTCCCTCCTCTACGAGGGCCACGGCCAAACCCCATATGCCCCCTGCCTCTAAGGTGCGCGCAACATCTATGGCGCCATGCCCATAAGCGTTGGCCTTCACCACAGCCAATATGGGTGTAGGCAAAACCCAATGCTTGAGCTGCTCCAAATTGTGCAACAGAGCACTGGCGGAAATTTCCGCGCGCGTCGGACGTATGGGCAAATCCAAGGCGCGGCGCTTGGGCAAGGTGGGAAAATTTAAAGGAGAAGTCATGGCAGGTGGGTGCCTGTCTAAAGTGTGGCAGGGCTTTTGGCCACATAAAAACACTTCCTTCTGGGCTTGGCATGCTAAAAGCCAGTTTTTTAACTTTTCTTGCTATGCAGCCTTTTCTCAAAGTGGGCGGAGAAGTCGACGCCTATTGTATAAGTTGCCGTATGGAGCTTGCTCATACCGTTCTGGCCATGGTGGGCGCGCGCGTTGCCCGCGTGCGTTGCAACACCTGTCAAAAATACCACGCCTTCCGCAAAAGTGCCCCCGGCACCTCCTCTCCTCGCCCAGAAAACCCCACACCTTCTCGCCCCAAAACACCCGCAGGCTCCCCCATAAGCCTCCTTCAACAATTGGCGGGTGCAGACGCTTCCAAAGCCCGCAACTATAGCCCTAAGGAGAGCTTTGCCGAAGGGGAGTTGCTCAACCACCCCACCTTCGGCTTGGGCTTTGTCCAAACGGTCCGCGGTGAAAAAATTGATGTGGCTTTTAAAGCCTTCGCCAAAACCCTCATCCACCAAAAAATGCCTTCTGCAAAAACCTCCTAAGCTGCTGCCTCGCTGCCCTATGAAACCTGTTGCCTCCCCTCTTATTTCAGCACTCCTCCTCGCGCTCTGTTGCCTGGCCTGCCCCCAAAAAAACGAAAAAGAGCCTCCGCCTTCTGTCGCCAAAGAGGAAGAGCCCAACAATGAAGCTGGCCAAGCCCAAAAAATTGTCCGTGACTTAACGCTGGAGGCCGACATTTCTGTGGACACCCAACCGCGCGACGAAGACTGGTTTGAGTTGCCGGCTAGCCCCAACCACTGGGCTTATATAGAGGCTACCCCCTCCCCGGGGGTGGATTTGGCCTTGGAGCTTATGTCGCCGGAAGGCGATGTTTTGCTGCGCCGCAACCAGACAGGCTTCGGAGGGGTGGAATCCATCCCCAACGTGGGGCTTGCTCAGCCTCGTTTTTTCCGCGTTGTTTCGGCCAAAGACGGCTCAGGCGGAAGCTATCGCCTCAGTGTGCGTTTTGTTGAGGCTGTTCCCGAGCATGAAGCAGAGCCCAACAACCGCCTTTTGGAGGCCATCCTCGTCCCTCTTCAGCAATGGCAACAGGGCACGCTGGACTCGGCCGAGGACGTGGATTGGTTTCGTTTTGAAATACCCTTGCTTGAGCCCACAGAGCCTGTGCCCTCAACACCCCGGGAAGCTGAGGCAAAACCTGCGCATGAAACGGCGCCTTCGCCTGTGCCCACAACTGAGCCTGTGCCCACAGCTGAGCCTGTGCCCACAGCTGAGCCTGTGCCCGCGGCTGAAGTGGTTTTGCGGCGTATTGCCGTGGAAGTTGAAACGGATGCGGAGGTCGCATTTGAAATTCAGCTGTGTGATGGCGAAGGCAAGCCGCTTGTGCAAACGCGCCGAGGGCACCGAGGGAATTGGGTGGTGCGCAATTATGCTTTGTCCCCCAACCTCTCCGCTCTAACCTTGGTGCTTCGACCCGAAAAACGCCTCCCCAACAAAGCCTATCAGCCTCCCTTTGCGCCCATCCCCTATAAACTCAAACTCTCCCTGGAAAAGGAGGGCTTGTCCTTTGAAGCAGAGCCCAACAACACACCTTTGCAGGCAACACCTCTGCCTTTGGCCAGAGAGATGGAAGCGCTCTTGTCACCAGCTGCGGATGTGGATTATTTTCGCGTGGATGTGGCTTCGCCCTCTTTAATCAATGTTGAGCTTTCTGCTCTGGAGGGTGTGGATTTGCAGCTGTCAGCCATTGTTCCAGCCAACACAGCCACCCAGGAGGCTGAGCGCCTCCTGCTTCGCAGCAATGAAGGGAAAATGAATGAGGCCGAGCGTCTTTTGGATGTAGAATGTGAGGCCACCTGCTATTTCAAAGTGGAGTCCGTCGCACAAAAAATTTCTGGCAAGTGGACCAAAACCCAAGAAAACCTCAAAACTCCCTATAAAATTCGCGCGCAACTCCAGGAGGGCTTGCAACGCCGTGAGAAGGAGCCCAACAACGCCTTCAAGCAAGCGACGGAGTTGGCCTTGGGACAAAATGTGCGCGGCCATATCTACCCCAAAGGGGATGTGGACTTTTTCCGTGTGGATTTAAGTCAACACCTCGTGCGCAAACCCATCCTCGTCACCCTTTTTGGGCTTCCCAAAAACAACTTGGGGCTGTGGCTTCACCGCCTGGATGAGGAAGAAAAACTGGAGCTTGTCCAAACCGCCCCTGTCCCCAAAAAGGAGGGGCCCACCACCTTGCGCTATTCTGCCACCCCGGGCATCTATTTCCTTGAGGTGAAGGACCCTAAAAAACGCGAATCCAACTTCCAGGACGAGTATCAACTGCGCATTGAGTGGGATGACTTGCCTTAATCCTCACCCTCGCCATAACCTTTGCTTGCGCCTTCACCCTAGCCCTCTCTCTTCATCCGCACCTTTTGACGACACCTCCATGGACCTTGAAAACAAAATTCAAAAGCTAAAACGCGAGTTGAATGCCGTTGTCCTGGCTCACTATTATCAAGAAAGCGAAATTCAGGATTGCGCGGACTTTGTGGGCGATAGCTTGGCTCTGGCCCAGCAAGCCGCCCAAACAACGGCGGATACCATTGTCTTTTGCGGCGTGCACTTCATGGCGGAAACAGCCAAAATATTAAACCCGGGCAAGTTGGTGTTGCTTCCGGATTTGAATGCAGGTTGCTCCTTGGCAGATCGCTGTCCACCGGAGGCTTTTGCCGCATTCAAAGCACAGCATGAGGGCTGCTTCGTCGTCACCTATGTCAATTCCTCAGCTGCAGTAAAAGCCCAAAGCGACGTTATTTGTACAAGCTCAAACGCGGTTAAAATTGTCAGCCGCATTCCTCAAAACCGCCCCATCCTCTTTGCGCCGGATAGGCATTTGGGACGCTATGTTATGCAGCAAACCGGGCGCGACATGCTTTTGTGGCCCGGCAGCTGCATTGTCCATGAAATGTTCAGCGAAAAAAAACTGGTCCAACTCAAGCATGAAAACCCTCAGGCCCTCGTTGTCGCCCACCCCGAGTGCGAGGAGGCTGTGCTGATGCATGCTGACTTTATCGGCTCCACAGCACAGCTTTTGGAGCGCGTCACCCGAGGCGTTGAAAGCCTGTTTATTGTGGTTACGGAGCCAGGCATTTTGCACCAAATGAAAAAAGCAGCCCCCCATAAGCAGTTTATTTCCCCGCCTGCTGACAATGGCTGCCCCTGCAATACCTGCCCCCATATGAAGCTTAACACCATGGAAAAACTCTTTGCGTGCATGAAAAACCGCTCTCCACAGTTGGAGCTTCCCGAGGCTTTCAGGCAAAAGGCCTTGGCTCCCCTCAAGCTGATGCTGGAGTGGAGCTAGACCGCTTCCACTTTGACATGATCTCTTCGTTGGGCTCCGGTTTCGCTCAGGTCATGCACTTAAGTGCACTCCCATCGCGAAATCCTCGCCCGCCTCGACCTCATGTCAAATTGAAACCGGTCTGGAAAATCAATTTAACTTTGAAGCGGTCTGGTTGAAGTCAGCTTGGCCGTCCCCAAAGCCGCCGCCAAACGCAACCTCTCTGCAGGGGACATGCCTTCAAAACGTATACCCATAACATTCTCCTGGGCCCAAGCCACTTTGCCTCTCAATTCAAACTTCTCTTTGCCCAGCTCCAGAGACAAGCGCAAAAGCTCCCCTGGTTTGTGGTGGCGCGTGCTGCGGATGCAAATGCCTCCGGGGGACAGGTTCAGCGAGTAGGTTTTAAACATGCGGGCAGCCTCTTCAACACTTTCAAAACGTACTTCAAGGGTGGCTGAAACCCTCTGCTCCGCTCGTCGCTCGTTTTCTCTTTCCATTCACCAAATATAAGCCCGTATTTTTAAAAAGCCGGGGTGTTTATGGGCGCGAGGGTTTTTTGGGCCCGCGGGGCTTGGCCGCGGCTTTCTTCTGGGGGAGTTCCCAAAAAAGTGTCTCTTGCAAAGTGTTTTTGCGACGGCGCACAGCCCTGTCCAGGGTGCTGATGGCTTGGTCCATGTGCTCCATCAAACGCATGGGTTTTCTGCGTAAATTCCGCTTTGAAAGCAAGGCGTGCGTCAACCAGGGGAATACGGCTGTCACATCCGTATGCACATAGACAGAGCCTCGCTCCACCGCTTCCATGGAAACTTTCCCCCATGTGTGCCCTTCTCCTGCAGGGCAGCTGGACAAAGCACCGTTGTCCACGGGGTCAACGCAAAACTGCAAGTCTATGTCAAAACCACCGGCCGGAATATGGAGAATTTGGTCCAGCAAAGGCTCGCCTTGCAAGGTATAATTTTTGGGGACGCCCCCTCCCAAAATCCAAATGGCCATGCGCTTGGAGCCTTGGTTTCTGCAATGGTGCTGAAGCGCCGCCATGGAAAATACATCTTCAAGCGTGTCAATTTCAAAGGCAAAGGCTTCCCCCAGCAGGCGTTTTAATTTCACGGCGTTGAGGAAAATGGAGCCATCCTGCACTGCCCCTACAAAAATGGGCACCGCGTGCTTATAGCAGGTGGAGAGCAGCGAGGGCTTGGGGACGCGAAGCTTGCGCTCTATGTCGGCCATCGCTTTGCCCAACAGAGCGTGGAATTGGGGCGTTGTCATTTTGCGCTGAAACTCTGGCCGCATCAACAAGGCTGAAAAAAGCTTGTCCGTATCTATGAGTACTTCTTCCCAGAAGCCCAAGTCATAAATGCGGATAATGCGAGAGAGGCGAAACTGCAAATCCCCCGCATTGGGGTTTACTTCGCGAATGGCATGCCCAATAACCCGGTGCGCATCGTGGTAGAGGTTTGCGCCCGTGGTTGAAAGCACTGAAATGGCTCCGGACTCAATGAGCGGAATTAAACAGGACTGGTGCAGGCCTGCCGGCGTCATCGCTCCGGACAACGTCAAAAATACAGCTGCATTCTCTTGCAAACTGCGCTGCATCAGCTCAAAGGCAATGCGCTCTTGCCTTCCCACATAGGCACCAAAGGCCTGCTCCAACAGCTGCGCCGTCGTCTCCTTGCCCGTAATGGGCTGGGGATCTACCCTTCTTGCTCTCTCATATTGGGCTTTCAAGCTTTTCGTCATGTCTTCAGCCAACCGTTTCATATGGGGTTTAAAGTTGCAGTCTCCTTCGTCGATATAGCCGGCCTGAAGGGCGGACAAGGAAAAAATGCAAAAGCCTAGACGGCCCTATCCACAAAGCCCCTCATGGCCAGTTTGTCCAACTTCGCCGCCCTATAAACCTCCATCATCCGCTCCTGCCCAAGCCGCCAGACGCCCCACATGGTACAGGCTTCTCCAAAATGGCAAGCCTCATGGTTGTCTGTGCACAAATTCAACTGTATGGGCCCTTGTACAGCCTCAATCACATCCAAAAAGCTGATTTGCGAAGCCGGCTTCGCCAGCGCAAATCCCCCTTTGGGCCCCCGCGTTGAATATAACAACTTTTTGCGGACAAGCGTTTTCAAAATTTTGGCCAAAAAGTCTTCCGGCACATCCATCTGGCGAGCCACCTCTCGAAAAGGCAGCACACGGCCTTCTTCTTGGGCTGCTAAAAACAACATGGCGCGAAGGCCATATTCAAGTTTTCGAGAAACGGGTTGCATTTCACATCAAGGTTGGCAGAGCTAGCTTAGAGAATCAACCGATGATCGACTTACACACTCATACGCATTTCAGTGATGGGGAGCATGCCCCTGCTGCTCTTGTGGACTTGGCCCAAAAAACAGGAATCCACATTCTTGCGGTGACGGACCATGATACGCTGGATGGGATTGCACAGGCCAAAGAGGCGGCAAAAGGCAAAGGGCTGGAAATTGTTCCAGGTATAGAGCTTTCAACACAATTCAACGGGCGTGAAGTCCATTTGCTGGGCCATTTTGTGGATCCAAGCAATGCAAGCCTTCTTGCCGTATGCCAACACATGCAAACAGCTCGAAAGCAACGCATGGAAGGCATGCTCAAAAAATTGGAGGAGCTCCATATTTCATTGGCCATAGAAGAGGTTGCCGCACTCTCTCCTCAAGGAAGGTTTTCTCGCTCTCATTTGGCACAAGCCTTGGTGAAAAAAGGTATTTGCAAAAACGTCTATGCGGCTTTTGAGCTTTATTTGAAAGCAGGAAAACCGGCTTGGCTTCCGCTGACACAAACTTCAACCATGCAAGCCATTGCCTGGGTACACCAGGCCAAGGGGACTGCAACCCTCGCTCACCCCAGTGTCAGCCAGTTTAGCACCCAGGACATTGAAGAGCTGTGTCAGCACGGTTTGGATGGAATTGAAGCCAACCACCCAGAGCATTCCTTTGAAGAATGCAAACACTGGACATTTGTAGCCAACCATTTTCGACTTGTCTGCACGGGCGGGAGTGACTTTCACGGAAAGCACAGCCACCGCAATTTGGGCTGCATGCAAACCTCCCATGCGCAATTTTTGGCTTTAAAAATGCGCTGCCCCCTTTAATGCTCTCATGCTCTTGTCCCATTGAAGCCGGTCGGCAGACGCACTTCAACTTTGAAACGGTCTAATTTTTAGAAGGCGTTGCCTCTCCTAATTGCTCAAAATCCTCTCCGTGGCTGATGGAAAGGCGCACAAGCCCCCGCAAAAGACGGTTGCGTTTGATGTTTCCCAAAATTTCTTTGAGATCTTCATAAACGGATGGATCATTCACAATGGCACCCAGAGAGCCTTCACCTGAACGTACTTTGCCCATAATCGCCCTCAAATCCGCAGCTGAGGCAGCCAAACTGTCAATGAGAGGTGCCGAATCCCCATAAACCAAGCGGTGAATGGCCCCATCTGAATTTTCCCTCGATACCTTTAACAAACTGGCCAACTCAGAAGCAGCATCCCCCAGGGACTGAAATGCCAAAACCGTCTTTTTGTCGTTCAGCAAGGCCCCCACCAGCCCCTCGCCTTTGCGGACTTCTGAAACCAAGGCGTCCACATTCTTCAAAGCTGCATCCAATTTCACCACCGAAGAAGACAACTCCCTCAACACGGTTTTGGTGTCTTCACCCAGTTGCTTGTCAAAAATTAACGTATGCAAAACACCCGGGCCTGATTGAATTCCAGAAAGCACCGCATTCAAAGAATCCAAAACCCCCGCTAGGTTTTTGGCAAGTGTTGGATCTGCATAAACGTCAACCCCACCCTTCACCCCCCGCGTAATGTCTACGACATTGTCTATAATTTCTCCTGCCCTGTTCAACAAGGCCGTCACATCCCCAGAAGCCCCCGCCTCCAAAAATGCATTGCGCTTTGCCATGGGTTTGTCAGGAGAGCCAATGCTGACATCCATGGCTTTGTCACCCAATACACCACGGCTGACAATGCGCACCACAGAGTCCTCGCGGATGCGGTCCGCATAGGCCTTTTGCACCTCAAACTCAATGCGAATTCTAGAGTCATGCAGGTTGTCAGAAAATTCAATTTTCTTCACCCTTCCTACGGACATTCCTCCCAGCCGCACCGGAGAATTTATCTGCAACCCGTCCACACTCGCAAAAGCAGTATGGTAGGGGATTTGATCGCCAAAAAGCCCACGCTCCTTCCCCAAAAGAAAAATGACAAGCCCCGAAAGCAACAAACCCGCACCTACAAAAATTCCCGCTCTCCATATGAGAGAGCGCTCTCGCTCAGAAGGGTTGCTCATCTGTTTTCTCCCGCACCAAAAAATGCACACACATCCGGGTTTGTCGACCTTCGCATCTGCTCTACACTCCCCGAGGCCACAATTTTTCGATGAGCTAACATGGCTATGCTGTCAGCGACTCGAAAAACACTGTTCATATCATGCGTCACCACAATGGAGGTGCAACCTAAATGCTTCTTCATGGAAATAATCAACTCGTCAATTATCCGCGTGCTGATCGGATCCAAACCCGTCGTCGGCTCATCCCACAAAATGACTTTGGGGCTCGTCATAATGGCACGCGCCAAGCCTACGCGCTTGCGCATGCCTCCGGATAGCTCAGCCGGTTGCATGCGCTCAATGCCGGGCAAGTTCACCAGCTCCAAAGTCTGCGCAACACGCGCCGACATTTCTTTCTCAGACAGGTGGGGCATATGTTCACGCAAAGGGTAGGCAAGGTTTTCTCCCACAGACAAGGAATCAAACAAAGCAGCACTTTGGAAAACCATCGCAATGTCTTTGCGGATGGAGCGAAGCTTTTGCTCCGGCAGCTGAGAAACCTCAATGTCCTCATAAAAAACCCTGCCCCTGTTGGGGTAGAGGAGCCCAATGAGGCATTTGAGCAACACGCTTTTTCCACAGCCAGAGCCCCCAATAACAGCCAAAGTTTGGCCGCGATAGACGGTCAGCGACAAACCCTCATACACCGGGTTGTCGCCAAAGGCCAAATGCAAATCCTCAAAGCGTATAAGAGGCTCCTGTTTCATAGCGACAAAAACAACTTGGTTAAGAAAAAGTCGGATAGACAAACAACCACAGAGGTGATGGCCACCGTTTCTGTCGTCGCTTTCCCAACCCCTTCGGTGCCCCCTTGGACGCTAAAACCCTTGTAGCAACCCACCACCCCAATAATGCCACCGAAAACAACACTCTTGCCAATGCCAGACGTAAAATCCAACAGCGTCGCCGTCTCTATGGCGGTGCGATAAAACTCTTTGAAAGGGAGGTTATATTCCGCATAAACCACCCAGGAGCCTGCAATGAGCCCCACCACATCCGCAAGCGCAGTCAACGCGGGAAAAATCAACAAACAAGCTAAAACCCGCGGCGTTACCAGTTTTTTTATCGGATCTGCCCCCAAAGCACGAATGGCATCCAATTGCTCCGTCACTTTCATGGAGCCCAATTCAGCCGTTATGCCAGAGCCAATGCGAGAGCCTACGGTTAAAGCCGTTAGCACGGGGCCTAACTCTCTAAACAAAGTCAACACCACCACCCTCCCCACGGAGTGTTGTACGCCAAAACGCGCCATAAAAAATGCAAACTGCAACGTAATAACCAGCCCCGCGAAAATGGCCGTCAAAAGCGCAATGGACATGGATTTTATGCCTAACATCTCCACTTGGTAGGCCACATCCCCCAAAGCCAATGGACGCTGAAACGCTCGCCTTAAAGCACGCGCTCCCAACAACACCATGCCGCCCAACTCACGCGTCACCTGCACCATGCGAAATTTTCCCCGAGACAACCCTCCCCCACCAGGCCTGGGCCTCATCTAAACCTCACCTGGAATTCAGAAAGCATACGCTCAAAGGTGCCACGCCAAAGCTCCCCCTTCCCCAGCGGAGCAATGTAGGATAGATCAAAAACACAACCGTCTTTTTTGAGGACAAATAAGTCCAACTCGCGGGCTACCCCATCCATTTTGGCTATATAGCGTGCATGCAACCCCTCTCGGCCATCCAACATCCGCCTCTCACTCTTCAGCTTCTCCCTCTCCGTAAACCCCATCAACAAGTGTTGCACCAACACTTCCAAGGGTGGATCTCCATATTCCTTGCAGCTTGAATTGAGGGCGAGCAAAAACCCTCCCTCTAAGCTCATAAAGGCCAGGTCGTTCCCTGAAACCTCTATGCGCTTCCAATGCGCAACATCCACACTCGCTACATGGTAACGTAAATTCCCCTTCTCAAAAACCTCGCCCCTCAAACGCCCCTGAGCACAAGACAAAGCCCATAAACCCAAAAACCCTATAACAAACGCCCTCCCTCTGAATGTCATGGCCATCTCCAGCAACATAATGTGCTTGCTTTGCTAACAACGCGTCCCACCCCTGTTCTCAACCGTTTTCTCTTCGCCTAAGGCTCCAAAAACACAAAAGAACAAGCCCTACAAGCAAAAGCTTGCAGGCCTGAAACTTCGCTAAGTCCGCTCCTCTGGAGCATGGCCACGTATGCTTGAAAAACCCAGGCTCCAAAACCCCACCCAAGGTGGAGCCCAGGTTAACACAGCTTTCAAAATAAAGGGAGGGCCTATAAAAAGCTTTCATTCCCTGGGTAGGCCAGCTCTATAAAGCAGGAGCCTGGAGCTTTGGGGGGGGTTAAAGAGGGCTGAGCTTTTGATGTGAGTTTTTAAGCGGTTGCCTTTTGGGCGTCCAGCTCATCGTCTTTGTAGATGGAGCTTAAATAGCGCGCCAGAAAACTCTTGGTTTTAAGCTCCACTTGGCGCACACGCTCCCGGGAAACACCCCAGCGTTGGCCTAACTCTTCTAAAGTCCTCGGTTTGTCCTGCGTCAGGCGCTCTTTGAGTATATCCCACCCCAAATCCCCCAGGCGTTTGCGCACGCGTCCCAGGGCTTGTACCACCTCGTGGTTTTGTTCCATGCGCAAAAAACAGCTGTCGGGTGTAGGGCTGGTGTCTTCAAGCCTATCCAAATAAGTGGTTTCTGAGTCTTCTTCCACGGTGTTGTCTAATGAAAAATCCACCATAGAGGCACGCTCCGCTTCTCCACCGCGGACTTGGCTGCGGTTGTCCTTCAAATAGCGTGTAATATAAGCCCGTATCCACCACACCGCATAAGTCGCAAAGCGAACATTCTTCTGCGGGTCAAAATGCTCAATGGCTTTCATTAAACCCACGTTGCCCTCCTGCACCAGGTCGTCCAACCTCGCTCCACGGTTGGAAAAACGCTTGGCAATGGCCACCACAAAAGGAAGGTTGCTTGCCGCCAATGCATGCCGCGCAGAAACATCCCCTCGGCGCGCCCTGTGCGTCAACTCATATTCCTCTTCGCGAGCCAATTGCTTGTGGCCACCCAAACCTTTTAAATAGAAAGACAAACCCTCCGTCTCGCCCTTGCCGCGCGTTACTTTCTTCGCAGGCTTTGCCTCCTTCTCTCCCACAAACAAACCCACCTCAAATTCCTCTGTATCCTCAAAAAACCCTCTCTCTCCTGCAGTTTCGGACCTAAACATAAAACCCCTCCTGCTAAAGGTTGTTCAATATGAAAATGTAAACGCCACATCTCTTTGTCTAGCAAGAGACAAGCCAGAATTTTTAGGGGTATAAGTTGTTGATTTTTATGGGACAATTCTTTTTTGACGGAAAAATCCACCAAAGACAGAAACATCCATAGGGTCAAATATAACCCTTCTGAGGCTTCGAAGTAAATAATGACCCATACCCCCCAGCAACCCCATGAAAACGGTGAAAACAATAGCTAGACCGCTTCCACTTTGGCATGATCTCTTCGTTGGGCTCCGGTTTCGCTCAGGTCATGCACTTAAGTGCACTCCCCTCGCGAAATCCTCGCCCGCCTCGACCTCATGCCAAATTGAAACCGGTCTGGATAATCGAATAACTTTAACCTGAAACCGGTCTGAAAGAGCTTATATTTCAAAACACTTTGTCTTATGGGTTTGGCGTGGAGGATTGAATGCGCAGCCACAAGGCTTGTTGCAGGGCGCTTTCGGTTTTAAATTTTCCTTCATAGGCTTCGGCCTGCGTCCAGGCGTCCACGCAGTGTGCTCTGCGCAGGCGCAAACAGCACTGCCTGGCTTGGAGAATGCAGGCGGCGCCTTGGGCATGGAGCTCTGTATAGAGGGTGTGGGCGACGTTGCTGGCAATGTCTTCTTGCAAGCTGAGGCGGTGGGCAAAGCCCTGGAGCAGTGCGGCCAGGCGGCCAAAACCCACAATGCTTTGAGAAGGCACATAGGCCATATGCGCATAGCCCTCATAGGGCAGGAGGTGGTGAGGGCACATGGAATGGAAGCGGATGTGGTGCAGCAATACCATTTGCCCCTCCTCGGCCGGTGAAGGAAAGCGCTCCTCTAAAAATTGCTTTGGCAAGCAAGCATAGCCGTCCAAAAAACGCTCCAGCCACACCTTGACTACCCGCTGGGGTGTATGCCGCAACTGTGGGTGCTCAAGGCTAAAACCCGCTGCCTCCAAAAAATCCCCTATGGCCTTCTCCATGGCCTGTGGGTTGGGCTTCAGCTTTTGCGCAACGTCACCAAATATTCGGGAGTCTCCCATAAAACCAATTCCTTTAAGTTTTTGAACTCAGGCTCCAAACGCTTCCACAGCCACAACAGCATGTTTTCTGCCGTAGGGTTTTCGAAAATGTCGTTTAAGTTGCGGTGGTCTACCTCCACCAAGCATGTGTCCCATACTTTTTTTTTCAAAGTCTCAAAATCCATCAGCATTCCGCTGCCACCCTCGGGCATGCCCCCCAGCGTTACCCTCAAACGGTAGTTGTGCCCATGCAGGCGCCTGCATGCCCCCTCATGCAAAGGAAGGTGGTGAGCGGAAGAAAAATGCAACTCTACAGAAATTTCCATTTCCATGCCCCCTCCTTAGCGCCTGGGCTTTCGTCTAGGCAAGCCTTCCAGGTTTTTCTTCTCTTTAAAGGGGGGCCCCCTTCTCTCTCTGGGTTTTTTATATATAAACTTTTATATATCAACACATCCATCTCACAACGGACAATACGGACAATATCAATACGGACAATATCAACGGACAATATCAACGCCGAGGGTTGAATGGCTCATTCCGAGAAAAATGCCGCACCCTGGCCTTCCAAGGCCTGGGGAATGAAATTGGCTCAAAGCGCTGCGGAGGCGGGCCTGGTGGTTATGGAGGCGGAGAGTGGAGCTCAACGTCCCATAGCGCTGTCGATGAGCCCCATGGTGGTTTCTGAGGTCACACTGCAAAAATGCCTCAAGCTTTCACACCACCTCATGAGTGCAGGGCTGAAAATGGCCTATGCCTTGCAAAACAGCTCTCCTTTGGAGCGCATTTGGAAGGCGCTTTCTCCTCTAGAAAGAAGCCTCATGCGCCCCCGCCCCATGCCTGTGCTGGCCACCACGCGCGTGGACTGCTGGCCTTCGGCCACACGGCTTTGGGCTCTGGAGTTGAATGCCACCATTCCCGCCATGCAGGCCTATTCAGATATTGCCGCTGCCCAAACCATTGCCGCCCATGCCCAGCGCCTGCATTTGCACCCCGACACCCTCGCCAAACTCCAAGAGGAGAATGGCTCCAACGCCAGGGCGCTGTGGGAGGGGTTGCTGGCGGCCTATGCCTGCTACCGCCCTCAACAACAACCCCAACGCATGGGCATTTTGTGCCGGAGGAATGACGCTCAACTCACGGAGTTGCTGCATTTGCAGCGCGCTTTCTCAAGCTTTGGCCTGGAAACGGATTTGCTGCACCCGGAACAACTGGAAGCCAAGGAGGGGTTTTGGGCCAAGGGCAAATTTTATGACTTGGTGTATCGCCACCTCTTTGTACACCGCCTTGAGGAAAAACGCGAAGGCCATGCCCTGCTCCAATACCTCCTGGGGAAAGCCAATGGGGAAAGCCCCCTCTGCTCTGTCGTCCTTAACCCCCCGGTCGCTCCTGTGGAGCTTAAAGCTACTTTCGCCCTGCTTTCAGAGTCCGTGGACAATGAGGCCCTGGCCCTCTTGGCCCAACTGAGCCCCGAAGAGCGTGAGGCCATTGCTCTACAAGTCCCCTGGACGCGCCTCTTTGACGAAAAAACCCTCGTGGAGCCGGTACAACAAAACCCTGAGCGCTATGTGCTGAAAAAAAACGGCAGCTATGGCGGAAAAGCCGTGTTTATAGGCGCGGACCGTTTTGAGAAGGACTTTGCGGAGCGCTGCCAGCAGCTTTTTGGCAAGCCCCTCTCCTGGGAAGAGCTCTGCCAACACGCCTTTGAAAGCCAGGAAGACGGGGGCTATGTTGTGCAACAAGCCATAGAAAACAGCCCGCAAATGCATTGGCTGTGCACCCCTGCGGAGGTTTTTAGCTGCCCCCTCTATGTGGACTTTTCCCTCTATACTTCCGTTGGCATTCAGCCCCTCCCCCACTGGGGCGGCGTATGCCGAGGCTCCAACTCCCGCGTTGTCAACATTCAGGGCGGCGGCGGCCTCGTCCCCTTGCTGCGCGAAGAGGTGGCCAAACACTTGCAACTGGAAAAAGGGGCCTGCCCTTTTGAAGAAAGGGCTTTGCCCCCGCATGGGCTTTAAAAAGCCTGGCCCCTGGCTCCATGGAGTGGCAACCCAAAAAAAGTGGGCCTTAAGCCTTGGCTCTTCAAAAACTTGTTTTATAGTATGCCTTTCTCTTTGAAAAACACTCCAGGAGTTTGTCAATGTCTGTCCCTAATGAAGTTTCTCCCTTTGGTGCCGAAGCCGTTCTCAACCATGAAGCTGCCAACACCTTTATGGCCAAAGTCTATCGCTGGATGACTTTTGGCCTGGGGACAACGGCCCTGGTGGCGTGGTTTACGGTGCAAAATGAGGTGCTGCTCGCCTTTGTCTTAAGAAACATCATGCTGGTCGCCCTCGCACCCATTGTCCTCGTCATTGCCCTCTCTTTTATGGCCCACAAATTGTCAGGGCCTGTCGCTGCGGTGCTGTTTCTCGTGTATTCGGCGTCCATAGGGCTCAGTTTCAGCACCCTCTTCCTCGTCTATGAGTTGGGCAGCATTTTCAGCGCCTTCGCTATTACGGCCACGGCCTTCTTGGCGCTGTCTATATATGGCACCTTCACCAAGCGCGACTTGTCTGCCTGGCGCTCCTTCCTTTTCATCGGCCTCATCGGCATTATTGTGGCCGGCATCGTCAATGTATTTATGAAAAGCAGCCCCATGGGCTTTGTCATCAGCTGCGCCATGGTTGTCGTCTTCGCAGGGCTTACGGCTTATGACACACAAAAACTTCGAGAAATTCATGCCAACAGCCCCCACCGCAGCATGACAGCCCTGGCCATCTATGGCGCCCTCAAGCTTTATTTGGACTTCATCAACCTCTTCTTGGCCATCCTCCGCATTTTCGGCCGCCGCAATTAAAAACCATACCTTAAAAACTATACATACCGTTTGTTACAGCCTACCGGCCTTAAAACGGCTTTTTCTTCTAAACCCCCTTAGAGCCACTTCTCAGGGGGTTTTGTGTTTCTCCACAGTTTCAAGTGTTTAAACAAAAATGCCAAATATAGTAGCATTCAAAAATAAAGCTACTATATATAGTGCTTGCCTACATGTGTGAGGGCGTGCAAAACCATAGCCAAACCCTGCTTCTGACCCCAACCCCAAACCCTGCTTTTGCCTTCCTGCTTTTGCCTTCACCTTCTCTCTGCTTAAACCCCAAATATACCGCCTAAACCCCAAACATACCCTAGGAGTTTTCTTTCCATGAATAAGGATGTCTCATCACCAATGCCCGCTCAAACTCCCCTCATTCCCATGAAAGGCATGCACATTCGGCGTCTGTTTACGACGCCGGGTGTAGACCCTGCGGATGAAATTGCCTGGGAGTTGCATACGGCTGTTATTCATGGCGAAGACGGAAAACCCGTCTTCGAGCAAAAAAACCTCGAAATACCCAAGTCCTGGTCCCCCCTGGCCGCCAACGTCGTCGCCTCCAAATATTTCCGCGGCTCACTCGGCTCCCCCAAACGCGAGTCCTCCGTGCGGCACATGGTGGCCCGCGTCGTGGGGCAGCTGGCCCAATGGGGAGAGGTGGGTGGCTATTTTGCTACTCCCGAGGACAAAGAGGCTTTTGAGGCGGAGCTCAAACACCTGGTGCTGCGCCAAAAAATGGCCTTCAACTCCCCTGTCTGGTTTAACGTGGGCGTCGAAGAAAAAGCCCAATGCTCCGCCTGCTTCATCAACTCCGTTGAGGACTCCATGTCCTCCATCCTCTCTTTGGCCAAAACAGAAGGCATGCTGTTTAAACATGGCTCGGGCACAGGCAGCAACTTGTCCACCCTGCGCTCCTCCAAGGAGCTTTTGGCCGGCGGCGGCACCGCCTCGGGCCCCGTCAGCTTTATGAAGGGCTTTGACGCCTTCGCCGGCGTCATTAAGTCCGGCGGCAAAACACGCCGCGCCGCCAAAATGGTCATTTTGAACGCAGAGCACCCGGATATTTTGGAATTCATCCAATGCAAAGCCCTGGAAGAGAAAAAAGCCACAGCCCTCATTCAGGCCGGCTATGACGGCTCCTTCAACGGCGAGGCCTATAACTCCATTTTCTTCCAAAACTCCAACAACTCCGTGCGCGTTAGCGATAGCTTTATGCACGCGGTGGATAAGGACAAAGCGTGGACCACACTCTCTGTGCGCAACCCAAAGCCCATGCAAACATACCCGGCACGCACCCTCTTCCATGAGATTGCCAAGGCCACCTGGCTTTGCGGCGACCCGGGCATGCAGTTTGACACCACCGTCAACGCTTGGCATACCTGCCCCAACTCCGGGCGCATTAATGCCTCCAACCCCTGCAGCGAGTATATGTTCCTCGATGACTCTGCCTGCAACCTGGCCTCCCTCAACCTGATGACTTTTAGAACCATTGCCGGGGCTTTTGACGTTGAGGCCTTCTGCCAGGCGGTGGACATTACGCTTTTGGCCATGGAAATTGTGGTGGGCGCCTCCACATACCCCACACCTAAAATTGCCGAAAACTCCCTCGCCTTCCGCCCCTTGGGCCTGGGTTTTGCCAACTTGGGCGCCCTCCTCCTGGCCAGCGGCCTCCCTTATGACTCTGAAGAAGGACGCGCCTTCGCCGGTGCCCTCTGCTCCCTCATGGGTGGACGCGCCTATGTACAGTCCGCCAAAATGGCCGAGCGCTTTGGACCTTTCGCGGAATATGCCAAAAACAAAGAGGCCATGCTCGGCGTTTTGCGCAAACATGCCCAGGCCTCCCAAAAACTCCCCGCGGACAAGGTGGACGCTGCCCTCTGGGAAAAACAAAAAACGTGCTGGGAGGAGGCCCTTGCACTGGGGGAGGCCCATGGCTTTCGCAATGCGCAAACCACCGTGCTTGCCCCCACCGGTACCATCGGCTTTATGATGGATTGTGATACCACCGGCATTGAGCCGGACATGGCGCTTGTTAAATATAAAAAGCTGGTGGGCGGCGGCATGCTGAAGCTGGTGAACCAAACTGTACCCATGGCTTTGGAGAAGCTGGGTTACCGCATGGAAGAGGTGAAGGCCATTTTGGCTTATGTGGACAAAAACGACAGCATTGAGGGGGCGCCTTTTTTGGAAGCCAAACACCTGCCCGTCTTCGACTGCGCTTTTAAGCCCCGCAAAGGCAACCGCTGTATTGCACCCATGGGGCACCTCAAAATGATGGCGGCCTGCCAACCCTTCCTCTCGGGCGCCATTTCCAAAACCGTCAACATGCCCCATGAGACCACGGTGGAGGAAATTGAAGCCACCTATATGGAGGCCTGGCGCCTGGGGCTGAAGGCCGTCGCCATCTATCGCGACGGATGCAAGCAAACCCAGCCTGTCAGCACAACACAAACCGCGCCTGCCGCACCCGCCGCCACCACCGCGAAAGAGGAGCGCCTGGCGCGCAAGCGTTTGCCCACGGAGCGCAAGGCCATTACGCATAAGTTTTCTGTGGGCGGCCATGAGGGCTATTTGACGGTGGGCATGTATGAGGATGGCAACCCCGGCGAGTTGTTTATTACCATGGCCAAAGAGGGCAGCACGGTTTCAGGGCTTGTGGACTCTTTTGCAACGGCCATTTCCCTCACCTTGCAATATGGCGTCCCCTTGCAGGTTTTGGTGGACAAGTTTAGCCATACGCGTTTTGAGCCTTCGGGGTTTACGGGCAACCCCGAGTTGCCTTTGGCCAAATCCATTGCGGACTATATTTTCCGCTGGCTGGCCTTAAAGTTTTTAAAGCCGGAGCCTCAAACAGAAGAGGTTTTATTGCCTTCGGCCACCACCTCGCCTTCCTCAGCTTTGGCCCGCCCGGAGCCTGCGCCAAACGCCCCCATTGCCTTCGTCAACCAGGCGGACTCCCCCCCATGCCACGTTTGCGGCGCCATTACGGTACGCAACGGCGCTTGCTATAAATGCCTTAACTGCGGCAGCACCAGCGGCTGCAGCTGAAAGCGGAGGGCCAAAAAGCCACAACGCCCCTTGGAGAGGCCCCCGCCCCAAGGGTGTAGCTTTCGCAAAGCGGCCTAAGGCGCGGGGGCACGCAAGCGCAGCAAGGCCATTTCCGGTGGGGCGCCAATGCGGAGGGGGGGCCCCCACTGGCCGGCGCCGGTGCTCACATAAAGTTGAGAGGGGGAGTTTTCTTCACGGTACCAGCCTTGTACCACAGGGGTGCTCCAGGCGAGGAGGTGGTTTATAGGCCACATCTGCCCGCCATGCGTATGCCCTGAAAGCATCAAGTCGACGCCGGCGGCTTGGGCCGCTTTCCAGAGGTTCGGCTGGTGCGCAAGCAACACCAGCGGAACCCCTATATCCCAGCCGGCCAGTGCGGCGCGCAAGTCCGTGCGGTGCGCTGTATGGGGGGTGCGGCCCGCATACAAGTCATGCACGCCGGCGAAGGCGAGGCGCGGGGCGGCGCCATCCGCATCGGCTGTGGGGTGCTCTATTTCAACGCGCTCATTGCCCAGCACCCAAAAGCCCAACCCCTTCAAGTGCTCTACCCAAGCTTCTGCTGCCCCCGTAAAATACTCGTGGTTGCCCGTTACAAACAACACGCCGTGCCGGGCACGTAGTTTTTTGAAGGGTGCTACATCCGCGGCCAAGCTTTCTACGCTGCCGTCGACCAGGTCGCCTATAATGGCTATAACATCGGCCTCCAATGCATTGAGTTTTTCCACGAGTTGCTCGCTGAAGGCGCGCCCTGCCATCGGCCCCAGGTGTATGTCCGAAACAACAGCCACGCGAAAGTTGTCAAAGGCCGGCGAAAGCTTGCTCAACTCCACCTCATGCTCCACCAGCTGAGGGCCCTTTGCCGCCACCCAAAAGCCATAGCCGCATATGCCCACAGCGCCTGCCGCACAAAGCGCCCTCACCCTTTGCCGCAAAAGCAAACTGGGCTCCCAAAACAAACGCAACAGCCACAGCACCAGGCCCGAAAGCAGCATGGCGCAGCTGAAATAAAACAACAGGCTCAGCCCCACATAGCCCATACGGCTCATGGCGCCCATAACGGGGCGCAGCCAGGTATGGCTCAGTGAGTGCCAACCCGCAGAGCTGAGCACCGTCAGCCACAAAAGCCACACTGTTGCTATTATTATCAGCTTGGTGCTGAGGGGCCTTCGCCAGCGAGAGCAGAGGAAATAGGTGCCCACTCCCAAAAATGGGAAAAGGGCGAGTATAAAAAAAGCCGATGAGCCAAACGAGGAATGCATGGGCAAGGCCCTAGCATATTCACCCCCTTCGGGGGGGGGAATGGAGGCTCGCTAAAGCTCGCCTGACTCCGCTTCGCTCCGTCCCGCCTTTGGCGAAGGGGTTTTTCGCTTTTTGTTTTGTTTTCCCCCCCCCCGGAGGGGGGAAACCAAAATTGCACCCAACTTAAGTCAACATAAAAGCGCTCCAAGCTGCAAAGGCGGCCCTGAGGCCGCCCGCAGATGGGCTATGCTTCATCTGCCAACCAGTCTACGCGCAAGGTGGTCTGCTCAAATGCACGGGGTGGAACCTCGAGCGTCGCCGCCTGCCCCACCAGTTTTCCGTCCTTGCAGGAGTCCTCAAACAACATCATCAATCCGTTCCAGGAAGCATAGGTATGCTCGCAGCCCCTCACGGTCCCGGAATACATTTTGCACAAATAACCATTAATAACCACATCAGGGAGCTTTTTGAAACCTTCGGAGAGCAACTTCGCTTCGTTGACTTTATAAGTATCCGCATTCAACCAAAAACCCTGAAGAATTTGAGAGGGTGACCAATTGTCCCCCAACGAAGCATCCAGATTTTCTAGGGAAGCTTCCAGTTGAGCTATAACAGTTTCATAAGAAGCTCTCATCTCTTCGGGTACATTCCCCTCTGCCAGCTGTCTTTTCATCTCTTCCAACTGAATTCTCAAAACCTCTGCAGGGCTTGAACCTCCAAATATTTCTGACTCCATCTCTTTCAACGCTTCAAAAGAGAGCTCTTCGCCCCATTCACCCTTGCTATAGTCATATATGGAGCAAACGTCCCGGGAATGGTCCGCAAGCGTTATTTGGTGGTTGGGTCCCCCTTGCCCTTCTATTTCGGGAAAGCTATCAAAGCGAAGGCGTTGCCTGTTGTTATCAAAACTAATAACTTGAAGTACCCCTGTGGAAGTCAGCTGTTTGACAGAGCCTTTGTCGGTGTCGCTGAGTGTTCCGAGAATGCCGCCGCCGCTGCCTATGCCGCAGGGCACGCTCAAGTCTTGTCCTTCCACAACAGCACCTGGTGCTTGTCCGGGCACCTCTCTGGAAGTTCCGCCCTGCACATCGGCTTTGACGGTTATGTCCGTATATGCTGGGACAAAAATAACATAATCCCCGTTGTTGCCCGTTGAAGCGGCGTTTTGCCATGCCCTCACTTTTAAAAAAGGCACGGGGTTGTTTGCGCAGTCGCTCACTTTGCCTTTTATGGTGACGCGTCCTGCTGGAAGGTCTAAATTTTTCCAGGAAAAATGCCTTGCCGGGCCCACATAAACCTCGCCTTGCAGCGTGGCCTCTCCATCCTCCAGCCAAATGCCCTGCTCCTCATCGAAGGACCAGAGCGGAATGCGGGGTGGTGGATTGTCTTCCATGCCTTGGGGAATGGGGAAAGTCATCTCCGCAGGGGAGTTGTTTTTCAATTGCAGGGGGTTGCCCGCATTGTCCGCAAACTGTACATCCGTCATCCCATAGGAGATGAGCTGCACCTCGCTCTCATCAGCGCTTAGGGCAGCCAAATCGCCACCCGGCATGATATCGGCGAAATACCCATGGTTGGGGTCCAAATACAGCATGTCCACTTTCACCTCGCCGTTATAGGCTGAGCCGTCGGCGCGCATGATAGACGAGGCAGACAAGGCCACCTTCATGCCGGCGGGGACAAGCAAGTCCTTCGCCTCCGAGGTGTGGAATGTGGTTTGTAAGCTGGTGTGGGAGTTGCCTTTTGCATGCAACATGGCCTCCATATATATTTCATTGGCTTTAAAGTTGGAGCGCGTCAGTTTGAAATAGCCCTCTTTTTCAAACAAAACCACCGCACGCTCGTTAACAACCCTGGCCTGGCTAAACTCAAAACTCCCGTTAGCAGCCGTTGTTACATTCAGCGAGCCCGTTGTCACCTGCACACCACTCAGCGGCATGCCGCTGCTGTCGCGCACCACACCCTTCAATGAGAGGCTTTGCATCTGCCCATTGTCTTTCTTGCAACCATAACCCACGGTGCTCAGTGCCAACGCCAACAGAAAAAAGGAAAAGGGGAGAATAGAGCGTTTTGTTTTTTCAAAACACATGGGAGTCTTTCTTGTCATAAAGTTTAACATAGCATGGGTTTGTGCTGAGTTTCCAAGAGGTCCGGCCCCCTCGAAAACAGATATATATTGAATTTTATTGGATTTTTTCAACACAGCTGCACCCCAAAATCATCATTGTTTTTGCGTGGTTAAAAGCCAGAGACAACACCCTCTGGTCTGTTGCCTTGGCATGTTTGCCTTTTCAGAGAAGCAGGAGCGCAGCTTTTCCAAAGGTGAAGGCGCAAAGAGGGTTTCTGTTTGTTTGGGCAGTTTGTTTTGGCAAAGCCTATTTTGGGCAAAGCCTATTTTTCAAAAACAATTTTGCGTATACGGTGGTTGTTGCTGTCGGCCACATAGAGGTTGCCTTCTGCGTTGATGGCCATGCCGCGGGGGGAGCTAAAGAGCGCCCTATGTCCGGGGCCATTGGCATAGCCGCCGGAAATGCGCTCCCCGGCAAGGGTGCTGACTTCTCTGCCGGGTGAAATTTTGCGGATGCGGTTGTGCCAGCTGTCGGCCACATAGAGGTTTCCTGCTGTGTCCAGGACAAGGCCCCGGGGAGAATGGAAATGTGCAGTGTGTCCGGGGCCATCGGCATAGCCGGGCATGCCATTTCCGGCAAAGCTGGCCACTTCGCCTTCAGGTGAAATTTTGCGTATGCGGTGGTTGCCGCTGTCGGCCACATAGAGGTTTCCCTCCGCGTCTATGGCGAGGCCCTGCGGATAACGGAAGCGTGCCTCCGTCCCCTGGCCGTTGGCAAAGCCTCCCCCTATGGAGCCACTTAAACCCCCACCGGCGAAGGTGCTGACCACTCCCTGTGGCGAAATTTTGCGTATACGGTGGTTGTCCGTGTCGGCCACATAGAGGTTGCCCGCCGCATCTATGGCCAGCCCCTCAGGGTAATAAAACCGCGCCTCAGCCCCCTGGCCGTTGACAAAACCTCCGCCTAAGGGGCCGGTTATGCCACCCCCGGCAAAATTGCTGACAGCTCCCTCCGGTGAAATTTTGCGTATACGGTGGTTGTTGCTGTCGGCCACATAGAGGTTGCCCGCCGCATCCAAGGCCAGCCCCTTGGGAGAGCTAAACTGTGCAACATTTCCAGGTCCGCTGACCAGGCCTGAGGCACCTGTGCCGGCCAGGGTGCTGACTTCTCCTTCAGGTGAAATTTTTCGAATGCGCTCATTCCCATTGTCGGCCACATAGAGGTTGCCCGCCGCGTCCATGGCCAGCCCCTCAGGATAATAAAACCGCGCAGCCGCTCCAAGCTCATCCGCGTGGCCTCGCGTGCCCCCAGCAAAGGTGCTGACACTCACCGCCTCGTCGGCATAAATGGTTTCATCCCAGGCCACAAAGCACCCAGAGAGCAAAACCAACGCCAGAAAACGCGGAGGGAATGAAAAATGAAACCGCCTCAGGGAAAATATGTCTCTTCTTCTCAAAAGTGCATCCATGGTTGCCTCAACGTCCTATAACCCCTCTAAAGCCCCTTCAGGCTTTGGCCATATGCCCGCTCACTTCAACAAGCCTAACTTAAACAATGTCGCTCTTTCTCCAAAAATGTTTCACCCCTTCTCACAATAAAAACCAACAGTCGCGTATATAGACCAATCAAACCGACACACAGAAAAGAGGAGGGGGTTTTGCCGCCTTCCCGGCTTTTCTGTCTGCGGAAAACGCAACCGAAAAACGCAACCCCCAAAACCGCCTGGAGGGCTTTAAGGCTTGGTTTTTGGGGTTTAGAGGGCCGGGTGGAAACTTTCACAACTTCAGGGTGCCAAATGGGGCTGACAAGGCTATGCCCATGGCCATGTACAACAACGCGAGGAGGGGGCAGTGTCTCATGAGGTCGCCATAAGGCCAGGGAGGTATATTGAATAAAACGGCCGACCCCCAGCATGCTGTTGTGGAAGCTGTGGGGCTGACAAAGCATTTTGGTGCAGAAGTGGCCGTGGAGGGCGTCAGCTTCCGCTTATATGCGGGTGAGGTATTGGGCATATTGGGGGCCAACGGCTCCGGCAAAACAACCTTGTTGCGTATGCTTTCCGGGCTGATGCGGCCAACGGCCGGGCAAACCCTTATAGAGGGCATGGACGTGTTGGAGCCTTCGCTGAAGGCGCGCCGTCAGGTGGGGTTTTTAACGGGCAATACACGCCTCTATGAGAAGCTGAGCCCCAGAGACATTTTGCACATTTTTGGAGAGCTTTATGGCCTCAGTGGCCTTGCCCTCTCCAACCGCATTAACAGCCTGGCTGAGGAAATGCATTTGCATGCTTTTTTGGACAAGCGCTGCGGCCAACTCTCTTCAGGCATGCGCCAGCGCGTCTCCGTCGCACGCGCGCTGGTTGCCGACCCCAGCCTCTATGTTTTGGATGAGCCCACGGCCACTTTGGATCCGATGGCCTCCCATGACATTGTCCAACTGGTGCAAAAAGCCAAAGCCCGCGGGAGGGCCGTGGTGTTTTCCACACACCGCATGGAAGAGATAGAATATTTGTGTGACAGGGTTTTATTCCTTCGCAAGGGCCGCATGGCGACCCAGGGCACCCTGGAAGCGTTAAAACAGCAAAGCGGCAAACTTCGGCTGATCGACCTTTTTCTGCATTTTGCCCAAGGGGAGTTATGAGAGGCGCGACGTGGGTGCTGTTTAAAAAAGAGTTGCGTGAGTTTTTGCGCGACAAGCGAGCTGTTTTTTTCACCTTGGTGATGCCGGTGTTGGCCATGCCGCTGGCCTTTGGTGGCATCCTCTATGGCACGTGGTGGGCCAAGCAGAGCCTGGCCCATGAGGTGTTGCCGGCCAGCGTTGCAAACCGCTCCATGGTGGATGTGCTCCAAGGGCAGCTTCAGCATACGCCTCTGGAGGTGAAGGCGCGCGAAGAGGCGCTGGAGCACATAACCCAGAAAAAGCTCTGGGCCTTCGTCGAAGCCGAAGGGCATTTTGAAGAGAGCGACATGCAACACTCTGTGAAGTTGCGCCTGTATTATTCCAGACAACAAGAGCGCTCCAAAGAGGTGAAAGAGCGCTTGCATAAAGCCCTGGAAGCCTTAAACCAGGAGCGCCTGGAAAAACGCTTTGAGAAGATGGAGCTCTCCAAGGCCTTTGCCAAACCCATGGTAATAGAAGAGGTGGATGTAACCCAGCAAAGCCCCTGGCTGGAAATGTTGGCGGTGCTTATAGGTTTTTGCATTGTCAACACACTCTTTATGAGCTCCGCCAACTTGGCGACGGATTTGGTGACAGGAGAAAAAGAGCGCGGGACACTCGAAACTTTGCTCTCCGCACCGCTCAAGCCCAAGCAAGTGCTGCGCGCCAAGCAAGCCATTATCAGCGCCTCGGCCTTGTTTTCAGCCTTTTTAAACCTGGCTGTTTTTATAGGGCTTTTCCTGGTTGCCACCTGGGTGTTGCCAGAAAAAGAGTGGGGCCTGGAGCTACAACATCTACATTTCCAATGGGGGCAGCTGGCCTTTTTGTGTGTGTGCTTTGTGCCGGCCGCTTTTTTGGCCAGCAGCATTTGCATTGCCCTGGCAAGCGTGGCGCGCACACTCAAAGCCAGCCAAACCACCACCTCCCTGGCCGCTTTGGCCTCCCTCATGGCCAGCCTGGTGGTGGTTTTTCCCGGCATGGAGCTTTCCTGGCCTTTGGCGTGGATGCCTCTCGTCAACTTGGCCCTCTTGGCCAAAGCCTGTGTTTTTGGAAACGTGGAATATGGGCCCGCAGCCCTGACTTTGGCTGTTACGGTGCTGTTGGCCGTGGTATTTCAAAAAACCTCCACCCGTATTTTTTTGGATGAGCGAAACGTATTTGGTGCCCCCCCCAAAGCATAGAGCGGATGAGGGTTGAGCCAACCCCCACGCCACAACCCTACAGGGCTTTGAAGGGGGTGTTTTTCTCAAAACCCAACAAAACAAATATATTGGTACTCTGCAAAGCCCCTGCCTGCAGGCGAAAGGTGAAAGAGAGGAAGGAAACCGCAAAACTTTAGGTTTATAGTGGGGGCCAACCGTGGTTTTCCCCAGGTGGGCAGAAAAACAAAGAGGTGGCATGCCTTGGGGAAATAAGCCAAAACAAAGCCACTGGAGTGGAGATGCATATGTGGAAGCGACTTGTCAGAGCGGTGCGCAGTTTTTTGGGTGCTGCTGTCAGCAACATAGAAAACCCGGAGCTTATTTTAGAGCAGAACATCAGGGACTTAAACGACCAGGTGCCGAGGATGAATGAGCAAGTGGCCATGGTACGCGCCAACATGTCCCTGTTGCAGAAAGAGAGGGACAAGCACGCGGCCCAAATCCGCGAGTTGACGGCCAAAATAAAAGCAGCCATTCAGCTGGGCAAGGATGAGGTGGCCGCCCAATATGCGCAGCGGCTGCAAACGGAGAAAGCGGCCCTGGCCCAAGTGGAAGCCCAGCTGGTGTTGGCCACAGAGGCCTATGAGAAGGCCCTGACGGTGAAAAAGGCGTTTATGCGCGAAAAAGAGCGCAAAACGCAGGAAGCCATGTCCGCCATAAGGGATGCGCAACGCGCGCAGTGGCAGGCGAAAGTGGCAGATGCCCTGGAATCCTTCAAAGTGACAGGCGTGGATGCGACCCATGACGAAATGGTGCGCAAGGTTAATGAGCAGGCGGCCTTAAATGAAGCGCGCATGGCCATGGCTTTGGAATCCATCGACACCCCTTCCGTCAACCTTGAAGAAGAGGTTGAAAAAATGCAGGCCATGGACTTGGTCAAACAAATGAAATTGGAAATGGGGCTAATGGAGGCTTCCCCTCCAGAGGAGGTTTCACCGGCACCTGAAAAAACCCTTGGCAAAAAGGTTAACTTGAAAAGTTGAATGCCAAAGCTTCTCCCAAAAAGCTGAGCAGGGGGCATTGGCTTGCCTTGGCTTTTTTATTTGTATTGGCCCTCAGCCTGGCCTTGCTCTCCTCTTTAGGGCTACACAAGCGCGCGCAGCCGCAAGGGCCCGTTCTCTATGCCGCGGACTTTCCGGCAGGCGTTGCTGCTCCTGCACATGAGAGGGCTGTTTTCATTTTGCGCCCCACCTATATAGGCACAACCCTGCGCGGTTTTGCAGGGCCTTTGTTGTGGGCAGCAGAAGAAGAAGGGCTGTGGAGTCAGTCTTTCGGCGTGGAAGTCCGCATTCGCGTTTTTTCCAACAGCACGGAGTTGAGCCAAGCCTTGGCCCAGGGGGGGGAGCAGGGTGGCATAGACATGGCCGTGCTCAGCATGCCGACTTTGGTGCTGACAGCCCCCCGTTTGAAGGCTGCAGCCCCACGCGTACTCATGCTTATGGGCTGGAGCCGGGGGCAGGACTTATTGGTAGGCACACAAGGCTTGCACCACCCTGCGCAACTGCGAAACAAACGCATTGCCGTGGAAATGTGGGGCCCTGGCCACCACTTGTTGCTGTGGACACTTTCGCGCGCGGGGCTCAGCCTCAATGAGGTAACCCTGCTTCCTTTGGACTCCGCATTGGAGGCGGCCCTTTTTTTGGACAAGGGCACAGCCGATGCGGCCGTGGGTTTATATGGGGAGTTGCTTCCCTGGGCCCTTCAAAACAAAGGAGAATTTTTGGACTCTACAGCGGAAGTCCCCCATTTGGTGGCCTCCCTCTTGGTAGCCAGGGGAGCCTTTGCCGCCAGGTACCCTGAGGTGGCTTTGCGTGTGCTCCGTGGGGTTTTTGAAATGGAGCAGAACATGGGCCGCTATGGCAAACCCATGCTGGCGGGCTTGAAGAAAAAATACCCTGAGCTGCTTAAGCCTGAACAATTGTTGCAAGAAGAGCCCTTGGCCTCCCTGCAGGAAAACCTCGCTTTTTTTGGACTGCAAGGACACGCAGCCGTGGGCTATGCGGAGCTTTACCAAAGCACCATGGCCCTGGCCACCAAGCTTTATGAGCGGCCACCGGCACCCCGCACAGAAGAAAGTCTTGAATTAACACCTTTAAAACGGCTAGCTAAGCTACAGTGAGTTATGCCCCCCTTGCCTATGTGAGACAATGTGAATAAGTTTTCTACCTTTTCATGGCTATCCATTCCGGTAGCAGGGGTTTTTTCGGGCCTCTCCGTCCTGTGGACAGGCCTGCCTGTGGGAGCATGGGCCATTCCTCTGGCTTCAGGCCTTGGCGCCATGGCCGGCAGCGCCCTTTGCATCAGCCTCGGGGCTTTGTGGGCGCGCGCGCACCATGCTCCACAGGCTACGCCTTTGGCTCGCGAAGAGGCGCGTTTGTTGGCGGAGCTTTCGGTTTCTCAGCGCCGCCATTATGAGTGCTTGCGTGTTTTAAAAGACAAGACGCTTGAGAGTTATGCCCGTTTGCCTGGGGGCAAACAACTGCAGCTGAGCTCCGCGAGGCATTTGAGTGCTTTGCTGATGGCTTTTTTGCGCCTGGTGGTGGGCCTCAACTTATACCGGCATTGTTTTAGGCCTGAAGAGAAAAAAAGCATTGAAGAAGAGTTGAAGGAAGTGTCAAAGGACATTTCAACAGAAGGAGGCTCTCGTTTGGCAGACATTAAAAAACGGAGGGCTGAAATTTTAGAGAAGCGGCTTTCCCGCTTTTTATATGCGGAAGAAAGCCGCGAGTGGATGAGCCACCAACTGGCCAGCATTGAAGACTTGCTTCGCCTCACCAACGAGCAAGCCGTCAGCATAAGGGACCCTGAGTCCGTCAACCGCCAGCTGGAGCTTTTGACGCAGCAAACGGTGGCCACAGAAGAAACCGTTAGGGAAATGGAACAGTTTATGGAATTTTCAGAGGAGCTTACGCATTGGAACACCCAAAAGGCAGGTATAAGACGATGAATAAAACAATGGCATATGCCATAGGAATGTTGACACTGGCACTCAGCATGGGCTGTGCAAAGCGGTGTCCCTCTCATTCCGTTTCTGAAAAAAGCGTGGAGACTTTGGCCTCGTGGACACCTGAAGAAGCAGAATGGTTTATGGTGGCTTCTTCTATGGAAGAGCTCAAAGCTTCCCTGGAAAAGGTGAAGCAGCTCTCCTTTATGGAGCGCTTTAAAAAGGGCCTGGAGGGGTTTCAGGAAGAGGGCAAGGAGCACACAGGTTTGGATTGGTTCTCCCTGGCAACATGGCAGGAGATGGGGATAAATGTACAAGCCCCGCTGAGTTTCAGTGGCCAGAAGGAGGACTTTGTTGCATTGCTGGCTTTGCCGGTGTTGAAGCCGGATGCGCTGTTGGCTGCCATTGAGAAAAATTTTATAGGCGAAGACAAGTGGGAGGTACAGCCCAATATGCCTGCAGGCTTATATGGCTGGCACCACGCCGGCACTTTTGTTGTTTTGGAGCAAAAGCCGGGCTATGCGCTGTTTTGGATAGGGGATGAGCTGGAGGCCTTGCAAAAGAGGACTCAGCTGCCCGCAGACAAAAGCTGGGCCAAGCACACAGAGGTTTTGCTGAAAATGGCCTCCAGGTTTCCCGCGGGACGCGTTGTGTCTACGTGGTTCCACATTCAAGACGAGACGAGCCCGGTGGAATGGATAGGGGCCGGCCTTACTCTGCAGCCCAGCGCGAAGATGGTGGGGAATGTCCTCTCTCGTCAGGGCCAGGAAGCTGTTATACCGGCGATGCAGATGCTGCCCTTTGTAGAGAAACAATGGACTCAAGGACTGGGCGGGGCGACAGTGAGCTTTTGGTCTTCCGTGAGATGGGATTGGTATACTCAGCTGCTCAACCCCTTCGCCTCCGTATTCGGGTTGCAACTCACAGGAAATGAGGAGGTTGAAACCATGAAAGGAGACCTGGAGTCCCCCTTCCTCGGGAGAGCCTGGCTCAAAACAACAACGGATGAGGGAGAGGCCAAGGAGGACTTTAAAAAAACAATGGATGAGGGAGACGAGGACTTTAAAAAACCAATAAATGAGGAAGACGCTAAGCTGAACGTGCTCTGGAGCGTGGACTTTTTGCTCACAGAAGGTGCGGAAAACGCGGTGAGCCTGTTGGCTTCGCTGCTTTCTGCAGAAAAAGTTGAAGCAGACAAAGTTAAAACAGACAAAGTTGCAGCAGACAAAGTTGAAGCCAACAAAGCCTCTTCTGCTGCACCGGTGTGGCAAGCGCAGCTGAGGAGGGAAAACTTTCAGTTTCAGGCTGTGGGGCCAAACAAAGTGCGCATTGCAAAAGACATGCAAGTGTATGAGGGCGAGGTGCCCAGCGCCATGGAAAAGATGATGCTCCAAAAAATGCAGCGTTTTCCTGTGGCGATGGCCATCCACCTCAATGCCTTTGCGCAGGATAGGGAGTTCAGGGAGTTGCTGTTTGGAGAAGAGATGAAGCAAACAGAATATATATTGGTGGGCATGGAGGCCAACGCAGAATATGCCCAGTGGGTTGTGGAGCATATCACCGAGAGTGCCCCTCGGTGATTGAAGTCCGCAACTTAAGCAAAGTGTTTGAGAAGGCGCATGCCCATGCGGTGCATGCGCTTTCCATTCCCAGCTTAGAGGTTGCTTCGGGGGAGTTTGTTGCGCTCAGCGGCAAATCCGGCAGTGGGAAGACGACGCTGCTCAACATTTTGGGGGCTTTGGATTTGTGTTATGAAGGAGAAGTACGCATAGGCGAGGAGGTGTTGTCCAAGCTTTCTTCCAGGGAGCTGGCCCACTATAGGGCCACAACAGTGGCCAGCGTATTCCAAAGTTTCCACCTCATTCAGGGCTGGTCCGCATTAGAAAACGTTGCCTTGCCGGCATTGTTTTCCAAAGCCCCCCCTCCAGACATAATACCCAGGGCTTTGCAAATGCTCCAAGCCGTAGGCTTAGGCGACAAGGCCAAGTCCACGCCTGCACAGCTTTCAGGAGGCGAAAGGCAACGCATGGCCATTGCGCGCGCCTTGTTTGCGGGTGCGCGCCTGATGCTGTGCGACGAGCCCACAGGCAACTTGGATGCACAAACCACGCAAAGCATTGTGGACTTGCTTGTGCGGCTGAATGCAGAAGGGCTGACGCTGGTGGTGGCGACGCATGAGCCTTTGTTGTTGAAAGCAGCCCAGCGCCACCTCAACTTGGAGCAAGGGCGTTTGCAATGAGGCTTTGGGCTTTGCAAAAATTGTTGCGCTTGTCGCTGAAGAGGGACTTCTCTTTGGCATTGTCCTCGGTTTTTGGCATGGCTTTGGCGGTGGGCTCCCTGTTGTTTTTCCTGGGGGTGGGCATGGGGCTGACCCACTTCATCCAGCATTTGTTTCCTGTGGATGCCAAGCGTTTTGAGGTGAAAGCGCCCCAATGGACATTGGGTGAAAAGGAATACAAAAAGTTGGATGAGGCGGCCTGTGAAGCATTTCAGGCTTTGGAGCATGTGCATACCCTGTATAGAAAAATGGAGGTACGTGCACCGGGGACGACGCGCATCAATGACACGCTTTTGGGCATGCGCATCCACATGGGCCTGGAAATAATGGCGGTAGGCATAGAGCCAGCATTGTTTGCGCCAGAAGTTTCAACAGCGTTATTTGTTGATGAGGACATATTTTTTGAGGAAAAAGAGGGCGTGCCGGTGGTGCTCAGCTCCTATTTAATAGAGGTTTATAACCAACATTTTGCCCCCAAAAATGGGCTGCCTTTGCTGAGCAACGAGGACATGTTAAAGGGTTTTGGTTTTGATGTTGTTTTCAACCAGAGTTTTTTTGCGGGCAACGCGGGAGAAGCACTGGCCCAGGAATTTTTTATAGCCGGTTTCTCACCGAGGGCTTTTTTGGCAGGCATTTCCATTCCGTTGGAGTCCGCCAAACGCATTAACCGTGCCCTGGGGAAGGACGCGGAGCATTATTCCTCGGTGGTGGTTGAGGTGACAGACAGCGCCCATGTGCCAAAGCTGATCCAAGAGTTAGAGCACATGGGCTTTAAAGTGGATGAGGGAGAGCGCCAGAGGGCCAGGCAGCTGGGCCTTGCCATATGGGCCACAACAGGGGCCTTGTCTTTGCTGTCCATCCTCATTGGTGTTTTGGCGACGCTGAACATTGCGCAGGGCATGTCCCACTCTCTGCGCATGCGCGAAACGGAATTTGCTATTTTTCGTGCAGTGGGAGCTACACCTGCACAATTGGCATGGACAGTGATGGTCCAAGCCCTTATTTTGGCTTTGGTGGGCGGAGGCCTGGGCATTGCTGCAGCCTTAGGTGGCGGGCATTTGTTGAATGTTTTTTTGTTTCAAGTGCTTGGGGACATTCCACTGTTGCCCAAAAACCTTTTTATGCTTCCTGTCCTGGGGTGTATAGGGGCACTTCTGGGGGCCATGTTGGCTGCTTTGCTGGGTGTTTGGGGGCCCAGCAGGCGTCTTCAGAAAATGTCTCCGGCAGAGGTTTTGGCAGGTCGCTAGGGGAGGGGCAGGCCCTCAACCCAAGGGTGAGGAAGCGGGTATTTTAAAGCATTGTTGTTTTGGGGCAGAGCAGAGTATGTTTCTGGCTCTCCAGGTTATTTGTGACAAGTTCATACAACAACATAAAGCCCATTCCTTTTGGGCAGAAATACGTTCTTCTCAACCACATTAAGAGTGGGGGCATGGCCGCCGTATGGCTGGGGAAGACGCTTTTAGGTGGTGTTGAGCGTTTGGTGGCCATCAAGCGCATTTTGCCGCATGTCGCCGAAGACACGGACTTCATTTCCATGTTTATTGACGAGGCCAAAATTACAGTCCAACTCAGCAACCCCAATATTTGTAAAATTTATGAGCTTGGGCAGGATGCGGATGCCAACTCCTATTATATTGCCATGGAATATGTGCATGGGAGAGATTTACGCGCCCTGTTTGACTGGTGCGCGCAGCGCGAGACGCCCCCTCCCATTCCTTTTGCCTGCTATGTTATGGCCTGCTGCTGCGCGGGTTTGGACTATGCACACCGCCGCATGGACGCGCAAGGCAATGAAATGGGCATTGTCCACCGCGACGTCTCCTTGCAGAACATACTGGTGAGTTTTGATGGGGATGTGAAACTCATTGACTTTGGCATTGCCAAAGCGGTGAACAGGAGAACGGAAACAGCAGCAGGCACACTCAAGGGAAAATTTTCCTATATGAGCCCTGAGCAAATTCTCGGACAAAACGTAGACAGGCGCTCGGATATTTTTGGAATTGGCATTTGCCTCTATGAGTTGCTGACGGGAAAGCGCTTGTTTTCAGGGAAGACCGATTTTTCAGTGCTGGAGAAAGTCCGCAAAGCCGAAGTGACATTGCCCACAACGCTTAACGGGGAAATTCCTTCAACATTGGAAAAAATTGTCTTGAAGGCGCTGGCAAGAAACGTAGAAGACCGATACCAATATGCCAGTGAAATAGGGGATGAGTTAATGCACTTCCTCTATGGCCTGGAGGGCACATTCCGCAAACAAAACCTTGCCGAATATATGAAGTCCTCCTTTGCCCAGCTTTATGCGGATGAGCAAAAACACCTCCAGGAATGTTTGGCCCTGCCTATGCCCGCATGGACAGGCTCCAACGGCAAACTGGCTGAACAGAGGCTGGCAGAGCTGGAAGCACAACGTGCCCAACTGGAACCTCCCGCCGACTCCACCATCCTCGTCAGCCTTACAGACCCCAACATGGGCGAAAATACAGGCGAAAATACAGGCGAAAATACCGGTGAAAACACAGGTGAAAATACCGGTGAAAACACAGGCACAAACACAGATGCCAACATCGGCGCAAACACAGGCGAAAACACAGATGCCCATATAGGCGCAAACACAGGCGAAAAAATAGCAACAAACCCCCACTTGACAGAGTTGTTGGAGACGCCCGAGGAGACGGATGAAAGGCCCGCGTTCCCGTTGACGCCTGCCGTGGCTGAGCTTGTGCCTCCTCCAACACCGCTGTTGACACCGGTGTTGGAGGAGACGCTGCGTGAAGGGAACCAGGTGGCGCCTGCTCCGGCAGCACCTTTCCCCGGGGCACCTAGGCCCGTGGAAGCGCTTCCACAGGCACTTCCTCCACAGGCACTTCCCCTGCTAAACCCCATGCCTGTTTCCCCCATGCCTGTTGCCAGGGTGAAGGCACATACCAACACCCCCCCTGGGGCTTTGGCGGTGGCACTGAAGCAAAGCCTCTCCCTGTTGAAGAAATATGCGTTAAAAAAATACCTCTGGGCGGGGGTGGCTTCCCTCTGCTTGGCTTCAGGGTTGCTGCTGCTCCTATGGGCATGGCCAGCACCCATGGGCAATATTTTGGTGGAAATGCCTGAAGAGTTATCCGGGGGCAAGGTGCGCTTGTTTATTAACGACAAGGAGGTGTTGGACAAAGACGGGGGCCCCTTTCAAAGCTGGCCACGCCTTCTTCCTGTACCTGCGGGTGAGTTGCGTCTTTCCATGTCCGCCGAAGGTTATGAGCCTCTCGTTGTAGAGGTGTTTATACCCAAAGGTGAAGAGGGCTATGTACGGCTTCAGCAGACGCTGCAGAAATTGCAGCAACCCTAGGGTAGGGCCTGTTCACCTTGAGCTCATTTGATTCTCCAGACCGGTTTCAATTGGGCATGAGGTCGAGGTGGGCGAAGCAAGTCTCACGAAGAGCTCATGTCAAAGTGAAAGCGGTCTGGTTTGAGGAGGGAGTTGGATGTTGAAAAAGTCATTGGAAGGCTTGCCCGCATGGGCCCAAAAACTGGCCCACGCCTATTTCAGCAGAACCGTATGCACTTTTGTGTTGCACGGGGCGGTGAAGGACTTGCACCCCCTCGGGGTTAAGGCAGAGGGAGCCAATGCCCAACACAGCTATGGCCCCTTAAGCACATTTTTGGCCCAGGGGTTGTTTGCAGGGAGAGACCACCTCCTCTCCTATAACCGCTCCTCAGGCATTCGCGCCCTGGACGGAAAGTCCCTGGTGGATGTTTCTAAAACCATGTCCGCTTATGACGCTGTACACGGCACCCAGTTTGCGCATGCGCTGCCCAAGGAGCCCGGCAAAGCCTTCCAGGTGCTTGAAAATTTTTTGCGCCTGCGCATAGGTGAGCGCAAATCCGCCGCCCTCGTTATTGACTTTGCCGAAACCCTCGTGCCCGCCTCCGACGCAGCCTCCTTGTCTTCCGAAGACCGCTTTTTGCTGGTGACTTTGCTCCGCTGGGCGGCGGATCCGCAATTTTTGGCGGCGGATCTGTCCATTGTGTTGGTGTGCGAAAGCCTGGCAGACATTTCCGCGCGCCTGGTGAAAAACCCCTATGTAACCACCGTGGAATTGTCCCTGCCTGATGAAGCGGAGCGGCGCCGTTTTCTGCAGCACAAATTGGCGGGGCGCAAAATGACTTCCCTGGCCGAAGTGGGCCTGGATGCTTGTATAAAGTTGACTTCCGGTTTGTCCTGTTTGCATTTGGAGCGTTTGTTTAGCCTCAGCGAAAACCGCTCCCAGAAAATTTCCCTGGTGGCCTTAAAGGAGGCGAAGAAGGAGGCCATTGCAGCACAGTGCCAAGGCCTTTTGGAATTTGTAGAGCCTCCCTTTGGCCTGAGCGCGGTGGCAGGGCATGAGGCGGCGAAGGAAATGCTTTTGGGCACAGCGAAGGCGTTGAAGAAGGGGATGACAGAGGTATTGCCCATGGGCTATTTGGTGGCCGGCCCTGTAGGCACGGGCAAAACCTACATGGTGCAGTGTTTTGCGGGAGAAGTAGGCATTCCCTGTGTGAAATTTTTAAATTTCCGAAGCCAATGGCAAGGGGCAACAGAGGGGAACCTCGAGCGTATTTTTGGGGTGCTCAAAGCGCTCTGGCCCGTAGCCGTTGTTGTGGATGAAGCAGACGCTTTTTTGGGCAACAGGGATGCTTCGGGAGACTCGGGGACTTCCAGCCGTGTTTTTGCTTCCATGGCCTCGTTTATGGGGGACACCCAATACCGCGGAAAAATTATTTGGTTTTTATTAACCTGCCGTCCCGACAAGTTGCCCATTGACTTAAAGCGCCAGGGGCGCGCCGAAGAGCACCTTGCCCTCTTCCACCCTGAAACGGCCGAGGAAAAAAACGCCCTCTATGCGGCCATGTGCAAGAAGCTGAAATTGGACATAGAGGTGAAGGACTTTGCACAGCTTTGCGCAGACAAAACCTTCAGCGGTGCCGACATTGAGGCCTTGCTGGTACGTGCTCAATTTGGGGCGGCAACACAAGGCCGCTCCAAAGTCAGCAAGGCTGACTTGCTTGGGGTGTTGGAGGACTTTATTCCCCCCTCCTACCCTTTGGAAATGGAGCTGCAAAACCTCGTCGCCGTGCAAGAGTGCACCCGGCGCAGCTTGCTGCCCAAGGCCTATGCTGACATGGACAGAAGCCAGTTGGCCACACGCATCCACAACCTGCGCCTCCTCTTGGGAGAAAGCCGCTAGACCGGTTTCACATGGACTTCGTCATCGGGGGTTTTTTCTGCTGAAGGTTTGCAGAATTTTTCGCTGAGGAAGAGGAATGTACCTGCTGGGGCTTGTGGGTTTTGGCGGGGGAGGTTGGCCACAGCGTCAGGTTGGCTCCGGGTTGCAGTGTTTTGTGTTTGCGCAGCAAGCTTCGGTTCCACGTTTGGAGTTTTTGAAGGTCCACCCCAAACTTTCGGGAGATAGACCACAGCGAGTCCCCTGAGACGACGCGATAAACGACAGGTCGTTTCTGAAGCCGTGCGGGGCCGGAAGCCTGAAGAGGGTTATTGAGCAAGCCCACATTGGGGAGGAACAACACTTGGCCTACATAGAGGGTGGCCTGTGGGTTGAGGTTGTTAAAATGGGCGAGGACGTCCATGTGCAGCTTGGCGTGGGCGGCAAGCTTTTTCAAAGTATCCCCTTTGCGTATGGCATAAGGCTTGGCATTGCGTTTCTCTTGGTCAGACAGTTGAGCATAAGCCTCGGTGAAGGGCTCTTTTGTACCCTTGGGGATGCGCAGGACATAGGGCTGCTGGGGCGGTGGCGGTGGCGTATAAAGGTGCAGAAGCTCCGGGTTAAACTCCTGGAGGGTTTCCAGAGAGCTGCCCACCAGTTTGGCGATGAGGTTTAAGTCCGTGGCTGAATCCAGGAGGACTTCATCAAACTCCAAGGGGGGTTGATAGGCAATTTCTTCACGCTCAAAACCAAAGGCCTCAGGGTGTTTGGCAATGAGTGCGGCAGCAATGAGTTTGGGCACATAGTGTTGGGTTTCTTTGGCCAGGTTGCCAAGCTCAGAAAGCTCCCAAAAGTCCATGGACTGGTGGCGCTCCATGAGGCGCCGCACGCGGGTTTCACCTGCATTATAGCTTGCCCAGGCGAGATACCAATTTCCGAGTTTGCGATAGAGCTCTGCCAAATAGCGCGCAGCAGCCTGGGTGGACTTTACAGGGTCCCTCCGCTCATCCACCCAAAAATCCTGCTTGAGGCCATAATAGGCCCCTGTGGAAGGAATAAATTGCCAAGGGCCAGCCGCATGGGCCCAGGAATAGGCATGCGGAGAAAACCCACTTTCAATCATCGCCAAATAGACGGTGTCCCTGGGCAGCTGTGCTTTTTCCAGAATAGGGCGCATGAGGGGTACATAGCGCGTAGAGCGCCCCAACCACCGCACAAACCACTTGCGGCCGGCCCCTTGAAAAAACGCTATATAACTGGCAACCAAAGGACGCATTTCCAAGGGAATGTCATAGCGCTCCTGTACATGCGCCACGTCAAAACCCTCCACATCCACAACAGGCGGCAGAAGAAAAGCCAGCGCCTGCCCCTCTTTTTCCCAATGCCCCAAGCTATATTCCAACTGCCTGCGCAGGGCGTTGGAATAACCCAGGCGATAGAGCATACCGCGCCCAAAGGCATGCGCCTCCTCCCTCACATGGCCTGCCCTCAAAGGAGGTGCAAGCGGCATGGGCTCGGCATGAGGTTGAGCATGGGGCTCGGCATGGGGATGAGCATGAGGTTGAGCATGGGGTTGAGGGACAAAGTGCGCGTTTTGCTCAGAGCCCAACTCCAAGACAGGAGCAGACAGATAAGCTCCTGCAAGAAAGAGCATGGTGGCTATCAACTGTAGCAAAACCTGGAAATGATATAGTGTATATTTTTATAGGTCAAACGCAAAACTTGCGCCACAGGGGTTTTAGGGGGAGGATGAGGGCCAAGCGAGCAAGGAATGAGGGCATGGAGTTGGATATTTTCGTGTAGGGTGGATATACTGCTCAATGTTTTTTGAATATTTTTTTGAAATGAGCGTCAAGGGAAGAGAAATTGGGAGCCGACGATGAACAGACGAATATTTGGAATTGTGGCCTTGGTTGGAATGCTGGGAGCAGCAGAGGGTTTTGCTCAGAGATATGGGGGAAGGGCAAGCGCGCCCGAAGGCTCTGAGTTGGATTATGGCGGCTATCGCTATTCAAAAATGGGCAGTTTTTCCCTTTCCGCGGAGTGGGGTGCCAATTTTGCCATCAACTCAAGAAACGCGGAGGGCGAGAGGACGACTTCTGGAAGTCCCATGTATGTGGGAGGCACAGGCTCCTATTGGATTACGGATTGGGCCCTTTTGGGGATGCATTTTAATTATGCTTTCAATACAAAGCGCTTTATGGCTGTGGTGGGGCCGACTTTCAGGACAGACACATGGCCCTTGAGTTTCAACATGGGTTTTAAGGCAGGCCTGTCCAATGACGATATAGACAGAAGGACACGTTTTGCCATTTCTCCGAGTTTTGGCATCGACCTGCTGATAGAAGAGCACCTGATGATTGGGTTCTCATGGGCGTGGGATCTACAGCTGGATGAGAGAGACAGAAGAACGCCTGCACGGGAGCGGGCTTCTCAAATAAGAATGGGCCTTAACCTGGGGTGGCGTTTTTGAGGCCCCCCCAAAGCCTTTGCCTCCTATGCAGGAGCAATGCTTTGCTTGAAGGAGTTATGTGAATGAAGAAGTTTCTATGCTTGAGCCTCATGCTTTCTTTGCCTGTGTGGGCAAATGTCAAGCTGGGCTATGTGGATTTGCAGCGTGCTTTGAAAGAAGTGGCCGAAGGCCAACAAGCCCGCCAAAAACTCGAAAAAGAAGTGGAGAAGAGCAAAAGAGAGTTGGCAGCACAAGAAAACAGACTCAAAGAAGAATTTGACAATTTTCAAAAGCAAATGGCCGTGATGAACGAAGCCACTCGCAACCAGAAGCACATGGAGTTTCAAGAGAAGAGCTCGACATTGTTTAAAAAAGCTCAGAAAATGCAGGAGGATATGGCTCAAATGGAGCAAGTGGCGCTGCGAGGGATTTTTGAAAAAATGGATCCCATTATTGAAGCCATTGCCAAGCGGGAAGGGCTGACGATGATGTTTGAGAAGACCAATTCAGGGCTTGTATGGGCTCCGGCGAGCATGGACTATACCAACGAGTTGGTGCGCACCTATAACGAGAAGCATAAAGCCACAGCTGTGCCAGCCAAACCTTCAACCCCACCGGCCACTCCTGCGAAATGAAGGCTTTTTCAAAAACACTTGGGGAAATTGCTCAATTTATAGGGGGAAAAATAGAAGGAGAAGCTCAAGCTCAGGTGAAAGGTGTGGCCAACCTGGAGTCCGCAGACCAGACACAGCTCTCCTATTTTGCGAGCCCCCGCTATAAAAAGGCCTTGCTCAGCACGCGCGCACTGGCTGTTTTGGCCCGGGAGAATGCGCCTCCTATAGAAGGCATGAATTGGATAAGGGTGGCCAACCCCACCCTGGCCTTTGCACAGGTTGCCCATTGGTTTAACCCGCGTCCCCAGTGGCCTCCCGGCATAGACGCGTCAGCTCGCGTGCACCCTGAAGCACAAATACACCCCAGTGCATGCCTCATGGCCAATGTCTTCGTCGACAAAGGCGCTGTGGTGGGTGCGCGCTGCGTTTTATTCCCCGGGGTTTTTATAGGTGAGGGTGCAAAGCTCGGAGAGGAATGTTGGCTCTATCCCCATGTGGTGCTCAGAGAAGGCGTGTTGCTGGCTGACCGGGTTACCCTTCATGCAGGAGCCATCATCGGCGCGGATGGCTTTGGCTATGTTTTTGATGTTGAGCAAAAAAAGCACACCAAAATTCCACAGCTGGGCATTGTGCGCATTGAGGATGATGTAGAAATTGGTGCGGGCAGCTGCATAGACAGGGCTACCCATGGCGAAACCCTCATAGGGCGAGGGACAAAAATCGACAACCTTGTACAAATAGGCCACAATGTCCGCATAGGGCCTTTGGGGCTCATTTGCGGCCAGGTGGGCATTGCAGGCTCCGTCACCATCGGAGAAGGCGTCGTTCTGGCAGGGCAAGTGGGCATTGCGGACCACCTGAGCATTGGAAACCGTGTCATCGCTTCTGCTCAGTCCGGCATAGCCCGCAACGTGGAGGATGGGGCCCTGGTTTCAGGCTTCAATGCTTTTCGACATGCGGATTGGTTGAAGTTTATGTTGTCCGCCCATAAGCTGCCTGAGCTGCTAAAAGAAGTAAACCGCTTGAAGCGACGCTTAGAAGAACTTGAAAAGAAGGAACTCCCTTGAGCATGGACATTTGTGAAATCCAGCGACTTCTTCCCCACCGCTATCCTTTTTTGCTCGTAGACCGCGTAGAGGTGTTTGAGCCAGGCAAACACTTGCTGGCCTTCAAAAATATAACGTTTAATGAGCCCTTTTTTGGAGGGCATTTCCCCAACCACCCCGTCATGCCGGGCGTGCTTGTGCTGGAAGCTTTGGCTCAGGCCTGCGCCATTTTGGCTTATAAAACGACGGGACTTTCTCCCGCGGAAAATGTTTCTTATTTAATGGCCATTGATCAGGCAAAATTTCGCAAGCCTGTCGTCCCCGGCGACAAGTTGCTGCTTTCTGTCAATGTGTTGCGTCAAAAAGGTGTTGTTTGGAAACACAAGGGAGAAGCAACCGTGGATGGCCACCTCGTCGCCGAGGCAGAGTTTATGGCCACGCTCAGGCGCAGAGAAGCAGGGGATCCTCTATGAGCATTCACCCAACGGCCATTGTCCACCCGGAAACGCAAATACACGAAGAGGCCGAAATAGGGCCCTATTCCATTATAGGCCCCCGCGTCCACATCGGCGCCAAAACCCGCGTTGGGCCCCATGTGGTTATAGCGCAGAATACCCATATGGGAGAGGAAAACCAAATTTTCCAGTTTGCTTCCGTAGGGGAGGTGCCGCAAGATCTCAAATATGCCAAAGAGCAAACCCAACTGAACATTGGCAACCGAAATATTATCCGGGAATATGCCACGCTGCACATTGGGACTCAAGGAGGAGGAGGCCTCACCCAACTGGGGGATGACAATTTAATTATGGCCTACTCCCACATTGCGCATGACTGCAAAATTGGCAGCCGCTGCATATTGGCCAATGCCGTCAACCTGGCCGGACATGTGGAAATGGGAGACTGCGTTATTATGGGCGGCCTTTCCGCCGTGCACCAATTTACGCGCATTGGCAAACATGCCTTCATTTCAGGGGGCTCCATGGTAACCATGGATGTGCCCCCCTATTGCATTGCCCAAGGAGACAGAGCTGAATTGGCAGGGCTGAACAAGGTGGGATTGACGCGCCACCACTTCAGCCAAGAACAGCAAGAGCGTATTAAAGAAGCCTACCGCATCCTCTTCCGCTCCCAACTCAGCTTGAGCGATGCACTCAAACGCTTAGAGGCCGCCTATAACGGACACCCAGAAATAGAAGAGCTCATCCACTTTATTGCAGACAGCAAGCGCGGCATTACACGCTGACAGACAAGCACCCTGAACAGACACAAACATTCTTCCCCACGCTCCGTTTGGACATGAGCTCTTCATGAGACGAGCTAAAGCTTGCCTCAGCTGCACGCAATGTGGCTCGCAGTAGCTCAATTCAAAACGAAAGCGGTCTGGAGAATCAAATCAGTTCTAAGTAAAAACGGCCTAGGGTGCAGCAGGAGCTTGAAAAGACACCCTGTAGCTGTTGGCTTGCTGCATATGCACCACCCTGGTTTCCTCTTTAAGAGGGTGTGAAAACCGAATCCTATAATTTCCAGGCACCAAGCGAAAACTTTTGGTTCCGCTGAGCTCTTCACGCCTCACCACAACACTGCTGTCCATATTGCTGATGCTGACCGTAGCCCACGGAGAAGCAGAAAGGGTGAGCGTTGCAGGAGAAGGAGGCGGCGGTGGTGGCGGAGGTGGTGGCGGCGGCGGCGGCGGAGGAGGCACGGTGTTGGGCTTGTCATGGGCATTGCCATTCGTGTCGGTGTTGCCGTTGCCTCCAGAGTTGCCGTTCTCACCGGTGTTGTCATTGCTGCCGGGTTTCTCGTTGGCGTCAGGCTCTTTTGGGGGAATTATTCTTTGAATGGAAGCGACAGGAGCATCTGGGTTGCCGATGGGCTCCGCGCGGATAGAGTCCATGAGGGGTATGGCCGTTTTCTGCGGGCGTGGCCTGAAAAATTCCTCCCAGTTGAGGGTGCTATACATGCCAATACCTACAATGGCCACAAGGATGGCAGCAAAGGTAATGGGGCGTTTGAAGAAACGGGAGGAATTGTGGCGCTGCTGAACGGAGGCCATTTTTTCAGGGGAGTGACGAAACTCCTCTGTTGGAGCCACAGGAAGGTTGAGCGTAGAAGCCGGAGCAGGAGCAGGCGTATTGCGCTGGGGCCGAATAAGCGTAGCCGGTGGTTGGTCTGCCCCAGGCGCGGCCAAAGAGGGACTGGGTGTAGGGGCTTTGAGCGGCTCAGAGGGCAAAGAGGGCGTATAAGTGCTGGTTAAAGCTTCCTTTTGCCCTTGTTTATGCTCGGGCTTCGCTGCGGGGACTTCTTCATAAACGGCTTTGAGGAAATGGCTGATGTTGGTGTCATCCACAGAGCGTGCATGGTTTAAAATAAAGTTGGCCAGGGCGCGCTCAAGCTCTTGTGCCGTTTGATAGCGCTCAGCCGCATTGCGCTTCAAAGCTTTGAGGACAATGTTGTCAAGCTCCTCGGGCACCTCAGCGTTAAAACGTGAAGGCTGAACAATCAAATTTTCCTGGAGAGCCTGCAAAGTGTTGACATAGCTGTCATATTCAAACAGGCGCGTGTGCGTCAAAGCTTCCCAGAGGACAATGCCCAAGGCAAAAATATCCGTACGCGCATCCACCGCCTCCCCCCGCGCCTGCTCCGGAGCCATATAAGCAAACTTGCCTTTGAGCACGCCTGGCGACGTGTGCTGCGTGCCCGTCTTCGCAATGCCAAAATCCGCCAGCTTTATGTTCCCATCAAAAGACAAAAGAATGTTGTGCGGACTCACATCCCGGTGGACAATGCTGAGGTTGTGCGCATAGTGCAGGCCTCGGGCAATGTGGGCAGCCACTTCACTGGCCATCAAAATGGGCAAAGGCGTATTCTTCTCTTTGGTTTTTCGAAGAAAGTCGCGAAAAGAAGGCCCATTGACATATTCCATGGCCAAATAATAGCTGTCCTCATGTTTGTCAAAATGGAATATTTGTACAATGTTGGCATGGTTAAGCCGCGAAGCCAGGCGCGCCTCGGCAATGAACATTTGAACGAATACGTCATCATTCCCCCAGAAACTTCGAATGCGCTTGATAACGACGTCTTTTTCAAAACCTTCAGGGCCCATGGCCGTGCATAGATAGATTTCTGCCATCCCGCCTTCTGCAAGCTTGCGTTTGACGATATAGCGATCTCCAATGACAGTGTTCGTGCTAAGCATGATGTGCTTTAATAAGGCGTACGAGCTAAGAAATTGTTTCGGGATTTATGGAGAGGGAGCATGAGGAATTTGGGGAAGTGTTTAAGTGCCTTCATTATTTTCTGCGCGGGCTTGGGTGCAACAAGCAGTTTTGCTTCGCCCAAAACCTTGGTTATGGGAACCGGAAATTGCTCAGAAGAGACGTTTTTGAAAGACATTCAGCTGCTCACCACCATGGCCCAACAAAAGGGCGACATAACTCCCATTCAACTAGCTCCACTTTTTGAAAAAAGAAAGCTGTTGCCTCTCTACTCAACCCAAGAAGAGCAGCGTATACTGGGGACAGTACATTCTAAAATTCTTCTAGGTAACTATTCCGCTGCCCTCAGAGACATACAAAAGGTTTTGGATACGCTTGAAAAATCGACTCCTTCCTCGGAGTCCTGGCAGCTTATTGCAAAAGCTCTGGCAATGAAAGGCTTTGCTTTGAGCAAACAGAAAAAAAACCGGGCCAGCGACGAGGTTTTTATAGAAATTTTAAAGTTGGATTTCAATTATGAGCTGGACCACCTCATTTTTCCTCCCACCGTCATTCAAAGTTTCGAGCGCTTGCGCCAAGCCTTAAGCAAAAGGAGAAAGGCAAGCTTTAAGCTCAGCTCCTCTCCCGAGGGCGCCATGGCCTTTGTCGACGGAGCACCCTTGGGACAGACGCCTTTGGAGCCAGAATTGTTGCCAGGCTCTTATCGCATTGTTCTGGAAAAAGAAGGCAGAACCTCCGCCCTGTTCGTTGTCAACTTGAGCCTTGAAAAACCGACAACCCTCAACATCCCCTTCAAATGGGAGGCCGCCTGGCTGAAACCCGCCTGCCTTCAGGAAGAGGGAGAACTCGCCTTCTCCTCTTTAAAGCAAATGGCCAGGGACTTGGGGGCCCACCAGGTGCTGAAGCTGGATATGCTTCCTGCTTCCTCAACACAACAAGGCATCAGAGCAGCGCTTTTGGATGTGAACAAAGACAGGGCTATACGCGAAGGCGGTGTTTATTTAGAGGATGAGCAACGAGAAGAGCCCCTGGAAAAATTGCTCAGCTTTATGGTTTCCGGGGAACTCAAAAAAGATGAGAATGTGGTTTTGCCCGTGGACAACCAAGGCGGACTTATTGAGCCCTTAGAGTTGTTAAAGCCACCCTCCTCTAAAACAGATTCCAAAGAAACCATTGAATTTGGCGATACGCCACTGAAACTCGTCGAAGGCCAATTGGGCTCGCCTCAAATCAGCTCCCCTCGAGGGAATACCGCTCGCGTTGTGAGTTGGATTTTTATTGGCGCCGGGGGCTGCCTGGGCGTGGGTGGAGGCGTCGCCGGAGTTCAGTCCCTCTTGGCTGCTTCAGATGCGAACAAAGTCCTCCAAAGGTATGGAGGAAATGAAATGCTGGCCCAAAACTCTCACGATGGCCCCCTCTATAGAGCCTTCCTGGATAGAAAAAACCAAACACAGAAAATAGCCATTATTATGGGAGCCGCCGGTTTGGCCTCCCTCACAACAGGGTTGATTTTATATTTTGCCTTGCCCCCTCAAACAGAAAACTCCCCTCAGCTGAGCATTGCCCCACACTTCGCAAAGGATGGAGGAGGCCTTTTGCTCGTCGGGCGCTTCTAGGCCCTCCAAAGAAAATGCGCGCTTTTTTGCATGGCACAGTTGTGGGCTTGTTGGCAATGGGCTTTTGGGCCTGCGCCCCTTTGCAAACTTCCCTCTTTATGCGAGAGGCTCAGCAGGCCATGGAAGAGGCCAAAGCGCAACAGGCGCCAAGCCGCTCACCCTATGCCTGGACAAAGGCAGAGCTGTATTTAGAAAAAGCCAAAGAAAAAAACGGCCGCTCACAATATGAGCAAGCCATGGAATATTCCAAAAAAGCCAAGCACTGGGCCTTGTCCGCTCAAAACGAGGCCATGAGCGCTCCCAAGGAATTCCCATGAGGCTTGCGCTTGGAGCAGCCTTGGCTGTGGCGCTGGCTTGCGCCTCCTTGCCGCAAAAACAACTCACCCAGGAGCACCGACGCATGGAAGCACTCAAACGGCAAGGGCTGGGTTGGTGCTCTCCTGTGCAACTGGCAAAAGCAGAAACCCATTTGGAGTTTGCTCAAGCAGAGCAAAAACGCGGACAGTTGCGCCGCGCAGAAAAACACCTGCAAGCAGCACAACAAGCTTTGAGGGAAATGGAAGCCTTCCAACACTCCCATTGCCATGACGGACCACCCCACCACCTCCTCGCCATAGAAGGTATAGACAGCGATGGGGATGGTATTCCAGATGCAGAGGATGCTTGCCCACGCCTGCCCGGCCCTGCAAGCAACCAAGGTTGCCCAGAAGAGGCCCCTCCAGAGGAAAACAGCCCTTAAAGGCAGCGCCCCCCGCTGAGGCAAGCTTCACATCCTGGCCCTATGCTTCGTCAATCATTTCATGGATGACGGAGGTGGCATAACACCCAGGTGCCAAAGTGAAGGACAACACCAGCTCGTTTTCCAAAGCCTTAAAAGAAGCTTCCTCCAGCAAAGCCCTGAAAGGCCGGCGTGCCCCGTGCGCAAGAAAGCCCACGCGTTTAAAGTCCTCCAGAGAAAGTCCAAACTCCACAAGCGCGGCAGCCTCTTTGTCGGCCATTTCTCCTTCGGCAAAAGTCATTTTAGGGCCATACATGGGGCCTGTGGGTGACAACTCAAAGCGCTCAAAGCGTACCTGATCTTCACCCGCATTGCGGCAAACAAATTCCCCCCCGGTTTCATGTTTTTTGAGCACGTCCCCCTCCAACACCTTGAAGAAAACACCTTCCTGGAGGCGCTGGTTTAAAAGGTGGTTAAACAACGCGGATTGGACGGCCGATATATATATTTTTTTCTGGAAAGCATTCCACCGCGCCACCTGTTTTTGCTTGAGCCAAAGCAGCCCACGCCGAAGGTTGTGGTGGCCAAAACGTTGCTGCCCAAAAAAATTGGGAAACCCTGTTTCCAACAGCTGCTCAAAACAACGGATGGCTGCGCTGACATTGCTGAGCTTTCGCAATACCACCTGAAAACGGTTGGCTTTCAGGTGCCCTGTCTTCAACTTGTTGCGGTGACGCTTCATCGAGAGAATGCGCAAAGCCGGGTTTGAAAACCCAAGCAAAGCCTCTTCTGCCTGGGCAGGAAGACAAAGCGTTTGACGGCATAAAGCATGCTTGTCTTTGAGCCCCGCCCAGCTTGGCGCGGACTCCGGAAGCTTTGCTGCTTCTGCCAGCAGTTTTGCAGCTTCAACAGTGCTGAGGTTTGTTTTTTCAATTTGGACAAAGAGGTGCTCCCCCTCGCCACAAGCCTCATAGGCGGGAATTTCTTCTACTTGAAAATCCTCAGGGCAGCTTTTGTATTGCCCGGTGGAGTGGACAAGGGCATGTGTCAGGCGGCAATTCACAGTGCAAAAAACTTCTCATACACGTTTAGGCAAACTTCGGCTAGGCTTGAATGCGCTATGCATCTGAAGGCTCCCGTGTTGTTATTTTGGTGGCTGGGGTTTGTTTCGTTGGAGAATGACAATACGACGAGGCAGATGCAAGAAGCTCATCGGCTGATAAGAGAGGTGCAACAAAAAACCCTCTCCCCGGTTTCAGCCAGCAACCGCATGGAGGTGTTGGGCATTCAAAAAACCTCCGCCGCTTTGTTGATGAAAGTGCTTCAAAACCCCATGGAAATACAAACGCGCTACCGCTTGGTTGAGTTATTGGCTTTGCTCTCTCAAAGCGTTTCTGCCCGTTATTTTTTGGATGCTCTTGAAGGCGAAGACGTTTATCTGCGCATGTTGGCTGCAAAGGCCCTGGGCCCATTGCAACACAAAGAAGCACTGCCGAGCCTTGTTAACATGTTGTTGGATCCGCGCTTGGCCTTGCGTCGAGAGGCGGCAACAGCCTTGGGGCGGCTGAAACTGAAACAAGCCATGGAGCCTTTGCTGGCGGCGCTGCATGTGGAGGCTGAGCCCGAAGTCCGCAAGCAAATGCTTTGGGCTTTGGGCATGCTGAATGACAAAAAAAGCCTTTCTTCCATTCAAAGGTTTTTGACGCATTCCTCTGAGGCTACACGTTGGGCCGCGGCCCAAGCTTTGCTTGCCATGGGAGAGCACAGCGGATGGGAGTGGTTAAAACCCCATTTAAACTCTCCAGAAGACAGTGAATGTGACTATGCTTTGCTGAGCCTGGAAGAGGTGGTGCCCAGCCCAAGCTGGAAGAAAGAAGCCCTGGGGTTGCTGCATAATATTATGCAAAAGCGCCAAGCCTCATTGGCCGCAAGGGCTGCTGTTGTGGCTGTGCATTGGAAAGACCGCTCTGCTCAGCTCTGGCTTGAAAGAAAAGTGGAACAAAGCGAGGGCGATGAGCTAGGTATATATGAGAAGGCCCTCAACAGAGTGCGGGAGCTTTTGGCCAACTCGCCAACCCCCAAGGAGAAGCGGCTTTGACTATCTATGGGTTGTTGGGCGTTTTGTTAACCTCCCCCTGGTGGACCCTGGAGGAGGGGCTGCGTTTGCAACGTTTGCAGGAGTGGGCAGACACGCCTTTGCAAAAAAAAATGGTCAAAGTGAGTGCCGGTTTTTTGGGAACGCCTTATGCCCTTTCTCCGCTGGGAGAAGGGGAAGGCGTGGATGAGGATCCGCTGTTCCGCTGGGAGTTGGTGGATTGTTTGACTTTTGTAGAGCAAACCATGGCGCTGAGCTTGGCCGACACCTGGGAAGAGGTGCTTCCCCTCCTCAATGACATTCGCTATGCGGAAGGGAAACCCAGCTATGAGGCTCGAAACCACCTCATGGAGGCGCAATGGCTGCCCCTCAACTTGAAGAAGGGTTATTTGAGAAGCCTGGCCACTCTTTTTCCCCAGGTGAAGGTGCAGCAAGCACACAAGCAGTTGACTGTGCAGAGTTGGGCCTTTGCGGAAGGCCACTCGCTGAAACTTTCAGCCAAGGCACGCCCCCTGGGGCGTTTTGGCGTGGAAATGGTGCCCTTGGCGCAGGCCTTGCCATTGTTTTCAAAATGGCCTGAAGGGAGTTTGGTTGTTTTTATCCGAGCGGATTTGCCCAAACAAATAACCCGCATTCGCCATTTGGGCTTGCTTGTGCAGGCCCCTGCAGGCCCCATGCTTCGGCATGCTTCCCGCACATTTAAAAAAGTGGTGGATGAGCCCATAGAGGCATATATTCGCCGCAACCTTGCCTATGCCAGTTGGACACTTGAAGGGGTTGCGGTATACGAGTTGAAAAGGCCTGAAAAAAGCATACAAAAACCACCTGAGGCCAAGCCCATGGATGGACCCTAAATGAGAGAAAAAGAATGTTAAGGCTAAAGTTTTTTATTTTTTTGGTGTTGACGGCTTTTCTTGCTTGGCTGGGGTTTGCCAGCGTCTTTTCCCAGTGGGCAAGCCGAGCCCAGGCGGATGCAGAAGCGTTGGCTTTGCAAACGGCGCGCGCCGTTGCCGCACAGCTGCCTGTTTCCCCCTATGCCTCTTTGGCGAACTCTCCAGCGCTGAAGCAAGCCTTGGCCAGCACCAACAAAGCTTCGACCCTGGCGGAGGTTTCCAAGCGCTTGCCAGCAGCATTGCTAGAGGAAGCATTCCCCTGGGATGCAGAGGACATTGCACTGCTTTCGGAGAAGGCTTCTGGAAAGGCATTGTGGCTCATCGACAACCGTTGGTCAGAAAAACCTCCTGAAGATTATTCCAAACAAGTGGTTGAGGATGCTGCTCGCCGCCAGGAAATGGTTGAAATGGGCAATGGCTGGAAAGTGTTTTTCTCCATAAAGCTGCCTGCTGAGGCGGACAGTGGCTTTCACTTGTGGATAGGTGGGCCGGCCATGCGTTTTTGGGAGCCCAAGCTTGAGCAAGAGCTGAAACACAGCTCCACCTCAGGCCTGGGCGTTGTTGTTTCGGGAAAACTTGCCCTGCAGACAGGCCACTCCCTCTCCTCACTCAACACAGCCATTTCCAGCATTAAACCGGGCAACGTGGGCATGCTAAAGCCTCTCAACAAACAAGGAGGAGGGGGAACTTTCCTGTCCACCTTCTGGGGGACTTTAAGGCAACTTTCCTCAGACGAAATAGCCGCTCGCCACCCTATAAATACAGGCAAAGCAGAGTTGGTGCTTATACTCAGCAAGCAAGCCACACAAGAAGCCCTCCTGAGTGCACAGCAAACGGTTTTTTATGGGTGGTTGACGCTCCTCCTGCTGAGCGTTGTGGCCGGTTTTGTTTTTGTACCCTCCCGACCCAAGCCCGCCCCCAGCGAAGAGGTGAGCGAAACGACAGAGCAAAGCTTTGCATTGCCCTCTTCACCTCCCTTGGCTACCCAGCCCTCAAGGAAAGCCGCTGCTTTAGAGGAAGAGGAGTTGCTTGCTGAGTTGCCCTTGCCCGTTACATTGCCCCTCCCCTTGTCGGCACCACCCCTGGCGCCACCTGAGCTTCCTGAGCTTCCTGAGTTGCCCAAGCCTCTGTATACGGAAGAGCCTTTCAACGTGTCGCCCGAGTTGCCGACGTTTTTGCAGGCACAGCAGCCTCAAATGCCGCCTGAGTTGCCAAAGCCCTTGCCAGCAGAAGAGTCCCTGGAAACTTTGCCTGAGCTTTCCAAGCTTTTGCAAACATTGCAGACGGAGCGCCCTCCCCAGAAGCTCTCGCCTGCACCTCCTGTGGAATTTTCACCAGCAGCTGAAATGGCAGGGGAGCCCTTTTCCCTGGGCTTAAGCGGCAAGGCTGTACAGCCTGAAGAAGTTTTGGGGGAGGACTATGCGCCCCATGAAAACCCGGCTGCCCTTTTTGAGGCCACTTTGCGCGAAGAGGCAGAGCGTTTTTTGGGGGCGGATTTTTTGCCGGAGCATTCTCCTTTGTCAGGAGAAGCGCTTGCCGCTTCTGCCAAAGAGCCTGAGGAGGCAGAGTGGCGAAATGTATTTGCTGAGTTTTTGCGCGTGAGAAAGCAATGCAACCAGGACACAGAAGGCCTGAGCTTTGAGCGCTTCAAAACCAAACTGGAAGCCAGCAAAAACAACCTCCTCTCCAAACACCAGTGCAAAGCTGTACGCTTTTTGGTGCAAATTAAGGATGGGAAGGCAGCCCTCAAAGCCATCCCCGTAAGGGACTGAACACCTAGACCGCTTTCACTTTGACATGATCTCTTCGTTGGGCTCCGGTTTCGCTCAGGTCATGCACTTAAGTGCACTCCCATCGCGCCTGACCCTCGGGACTTAGGCCTCGCCCGCCTCGACCTCATGCCAAATTGA
>WRKR01000004.1 GCA_009782175.1 Cystobacterineae bacterium | reverse complement strand
CGAAACCGGAGTCCAATGGAGCGGAGGGAATCATTTGAGAAAGCGTGCTTTCTCAAATAATTCCCGGAGCGGAATAGACGAGCGAAGCGAGTCTAACGAAGAGATCATGTCAAAGTGGAAGCGGTCTAGTGCTGTGGCCTCCAGTTGCTGTGTTGTGTTTCCTCTTGGGTTTTACCCTGGGCTATAAAAGTTGTTCGGAGGCCCAACTGCGCTCCTATATGGAGGGCGCAGCTGGGCAGCCGCAACAAGGCAAGCTTAAGCTATTGAGGAATGTGCGCAGGCATTTCCACCGTCTGCCCCAAAAGGCTCGGGAGTTGGCCTTCCACATATATCCACGGGGTGGTGAGGAATTCTGCCGGGAAACCGTCTCTTCTTCGCAACAGTCCAGCGCTGATGTTGGCGCCGTCGAGGTTATTTAAGCCTATGTTGCTCCAACTGGTGTTGCCTGCACCGTTGAGCATGCCACTGAAGGCATGGTTGTTTGTCGAAGTGCCGATAAAAGTGCCGTTGTTTTCGTTTATTCCCGCCACACGTCCGACATCGGTGGTGCCGTGCACCCTGGGGTTCAGCGCCAGGCTGTTTTGCACTGTGCCGCCGTAGTTCCACCCCACCAGGCCGCCGACATATATGCCGCTGCTGGTAACACTGCCCGTGGCATAGCTGTTTTGCACTGTGCCGTTGGTGGAGTTAGAGCCCACCAGGCCGCCGACCTCTTGGCCACCGTTGACACTGCCCGTGGCATAGCTGTTTTGCACGGTGCCTTCGTAGTTCCACCCCACCAGGCCGCCGACAGAGATGCCGCCGTTGACACTGCCCGTGGCATAGCTGTTTTGCACGGTGCCTCTGGCGTTATCCCCCACCAGGCCGCCGACACGCAGGAAGCCGTTGACACTGCCCGTAGCATAGCTGTTTTCCACTGTGCCGTAGTAGTTATCCCCCACCAGGCCGCCGACATAGTAGCTACCGGTGACACTGCCCGTGGCATAGCTGTTTTGCACGGTGCCTTGCTCGTTAAAGCCCACCAGTCCGCCGACATGGTTTCTCCCATTAACACTGACATCTATCAGCCTCATGTTCTCCAGGGTGGCGCCTTCGCCTATATAGCCAAACAAACCCTGGTTGTCGCTGCCAGAGGCACGCATGCGAAGGCGGAGAAGCTCGTGGTTTTCACCATTCAAACTGCCCACAAATGGGGCGCTATCTGAGCCAATCGCCGTCCAATTGCTTTCTGTGGGTTGCACCGGCTCGGCAAGGTTAATGTTTTCTGTCAACCTATAGTGCCGCGTCAGGCCCGCCGCCGTGTTGGCATAGCGGTTAAAGGCCAAAATATTGGCCTGGTTCAGCAGAATGACACGGCTTGGGCTTGCTGCTTGCCCATCCCGAATATAAATTCGGGTGCTTTTGCTTTCAGCAGAATAACCTGATATATTTGCCAAGCTTAGGTTGAAGGTTGCAAAACCTTCGGCAAAGGTGGCTTGCCCGTTATATTCCACCCTCACCTCAAAATTTTGGGTGTTTCCCTCGGGGTTGCTTTCAACCTCAAAACTGAGCCCGTTAATGTAGTTTAGGCTCAGGGTTGCCTTGCTGGCATCAGCCGCATTGTCAAAACCTGAAACCACCACCCTGAAGCGGGTGGAGTGCTCGTTATAATCCCCATCCACTAGAGGTGTGAGTATTGCCGTGCTGGGGAGGATGGAAATATTTAAATTCGCCCACTGGGCATATACGGTGAGGTTTTCCCTCACCAGCACATCGGCGGTGAAGGGTGTTCCACTCCCATCCACCGCCGTGTTCCACCCCGCAAAATGGTAGCCCTCCCGTGAGGGTGCTTCAGGCAGCTCGTCTAGGGTTGTTTCAGGTGGCACAACTGTTTTGCTTGGTGGGTTTGCCTCGGTGTCCCCACCATTTTTGTCAAAAACAACCGTATAAACCCTTTCCAAGGGGCTGATGGTTTCTTCCGGTGCAGAAGAAGAGCAGGCACTTAAGGCTGCGCTCAGCAACACACTCAGCAACATATGCGGTATGCCAATGGAAAAGCGTTTCAGGGGAAATTCTCTGGTGAGGCTTAAATTTTGAGTGGTTTTCATTCCTGTTTTTCCGGGGCTGTTTCGGCCTATATACAACAGGGCGTTTGTTGCTGAGTGTTGTTTCAAAAAAATATTTTTTTAGCTTTGGGTCGAAAGGGCACACTTTTCGCTCCCCAACCGTATAGTCTTTTGTTGGTGTCATGTCAGGAAATATTGACATTTTGTCGTTTAAAACATGACATAATGTCATGTTTTATTGACATTTGAGTGCATGCGCTTGAGCTGTGTTCCTTCATGGAGTGGAGCAGGCGGAACGGAATGTAGCGAGGCAAGAGAGAGCTGCAGCTCTCTCTCTCTTGAGGAGCGGAGCAGAATAGGCGAGCAAAGCGAGCCTCGCTTTAGGGCCTGTTCACACTACCCGGCATACCCATCTTTTGATGCATTTTCCGCAATCCATCGTTGCTCGTCGGTTGAATATCGACAAATATTCGCCCTCCTCGCGCCTTGTCTTGCGAATTGTCATTCAAAACCTGGGCATCCCGGATAGTGTGAACAGGCCCTAGCTCGTCTCATGAAGAGTTTATGTCAAAGTGGAAGCGGTCTGGTCGGCCTGGGTGGGGACGACCTGCACGCATTCCGCCAGTTTTTCGTCAAAGGCCAGGCGTGCGCGGCCTATTTTGCATAGGAAGCAGGGGCGTCGTCGCTCTACCTCCAGCTCTACACCGGGCAGAATGCCCAAGGTGAGCAGTTTGCGCAGGCTGCTTTCATCGGCCTCCAGGGCGACGACGCGCACCCTTTGCCCGGAGGGGCATTGTTGGAGAGAGAGAGAGGAAAGCGCTGCAGGGTTTGTTCCCTCGGCCACAGGGGCCCAGCTTTTCCCGGGGGGTGCAAAGGTGTTGCCTGGCGCCGCGCCCGGGTGGCCTCCTTCTGCTGTGCCCGAGGCAAACACGGAATAGCCGCAGCGTGGGCATGCCAGGGCGCAGCTGGGTTTGAGAGCTCCCAGCACCCCGCAGCCTCCGCAAGGGCCGCAGGCACTTTGGGCCGCGCCCGGTGCAAAACGTTTGCCGCAAAAAGGGCACTCCACATGGGGAAGCGCTGTCGTCATGGCTCTGCTCCGTGGGGAAGGGGTGTTTTCACAGTTGCACACCTGTCCACTCCAGCAAGCTGCCGCTGAGTTTTCCTGCGCCAAAGGCCACGGCTGCGACGAAAAAGCCGATGCTCAGCGCTGTTTTCCATCCGCGCTCCCGCTTCATCATCAAAAACTGCGCCACACAGGGCAAAAAAAGCGTCAGCGTTATACAGGCGACGAAAGTTTGGGAGAGGCTTAAGGCGCCTTTCATGTCCAGCAGGCCCGCGGCACCCAAATCCCTGCGGAAAAAGCCGAAGAGGAATATTTCGGCCGTTTGGGCCGGGAGGCCGAGGAGTTGAGCGGCCGGGGACAAGAGGGAAATAACCCAGCCAAAGAGGCCGCTTAAACGGCCCACCCAAATGAGGAAGCTGGCAAGGAGGAAAATGGGGAGGACTTCCCAAAAATACCATTTGAGGCGTGCCGCCGTTTTGGTGAAAACGTTTTTCAGCATGGGCATGCGCATAGGGGGTATTTCCATATAAAAGGAAGCACTCTCCCCCGGCAGCAGGCGAGAGAGGAGGGCACCTGTGAGGGTGAAGAAGAAGGCGACAACGCCCAGCCAGAGGAGGAAGGCCGTGGGGAAGGCGAAGGCGCCCCCCTCGGGTATGAGGAGGGAGGAAATAATACCATATTGCGCGGAGCAGGGGACGGCCAGGGCCAGGAGGACAATGGTAATAAGCCTCTCCCGTTTTGTCTCTTGTATGCGGGTTACCAGGGTGGCCATGGTGCCGCAGCCTACCCCCAGCACCAGAGGAATAATGGCGCGGCCGTTGAGGCCAATCCACTTAAAAGCCCTGTCGGCCAAGAGTGCAAGCCTGGGGAAATAGCCGCTGTCCTCCAGCAAAGAGAAGAAGAAGAAGAAGGAGGCCACAATGGGCAAAATGACGGCCAACGCATATTTGAGGCCGAGGCTGACAAGGCCATACTCCCCGCCCAAAAGCTCCCTTGCCCAAAAGCCCGCCCCCTCCTCGCCTGCAAATATGCGCTTAAGGAAAGCCTGAAAAGGCGGCAGCAAAAACTTGCCAAACAGCGTACCTTCCAAAAAATCCACCAGCACACCTGCACCAAAAACGCCTACAAATTGATAGAGGCCCAAATAGAGTGCCACCAGCAACAGGGGAATTCCGGTGGCGGGGGCCATGGCCATGCGGCTTAACAACGCCCAGAAGCTTTTTTGTTTTTGGGCCGAGGGGCGGATGCAGCTTTCAGCGAGGGCATGTGCAGCCTCATGGCGCTGCGTGGCTATGCGGAGCAGCGCTGTTTTGGTGCTCAGGCGTGGAGCCATTTCCTCCAAACAGCTTTGCAAGGCGGAGGCAGCAGCGGGGAATTGTTTTTTGAGGCGCAAAAGCAAGGGAGCATCCCCCTGCAAAAGCAGCAAGGCTATGGCGCGGCTTTGGGGCCCACAGAGAGGGGACAAAATGGAGCAGAGGGCCAAGAGGGCCAACTCAATGTCCTCGCTATATTGCATGTGGAAGCGGGCGTCGGTTTTTTCAGGCGCACGGGCCTGCGCCTCCAGGGCCGCATAGAGTGCCTTCAGCCCCTCCCTCCGCGTGGCCACCGTGTTGACGGCCGGAATGCCGAGGCATTGAGAGAGGGCCAAAGCGTCTATTTCCATGCCTTCGGCCAGAGCCTCGTCATAGAGGTTGAGGGCCAACACCATGGGCTTTTGCAGCTCCAACAGCTGCAGTGTTAAGGGCAAAGCCCGGTGCAGGTTTTTAGCGTCCACCACGTGCAAAAGCACGCTGTGGCTTTCCTCTGTTGCGTTGGCCCCCCCCCTGCTGCCCAAGGGGGAAGCCATGCCCGCTCCTCTTTCCTGCTCTGCGGGTTGAGGGGACACAAGCCTCCTCTGGGGAAACCCGCCGCCAGGGCTGAAGGTTTCCTCAAGCAAAATGTGTTGGCTGACGCGCTCCTCTTCCGTTAGCGGGCACAGCGCATACATGCCGGGAGTGTCAATGACGGTGGCAAAACTTTGAAGCGGGGTGTGGAGGGGAGCTTCAGCATTGCTGCCACCTGCAAGAGGGGAAGGAGCCGGGTTGCCCTGCATCAGCTCCACCGTGGTGCCCGGATAATTAGAGACGACGGCATAGCGCCCCGTAAATGCGTTGAAAAGCACACTTTTCCCAACATTGGGGTTGCCGACAACGAGCAAGGTTTTTCGAGGCATATCTCGAGGAGGCGCATCCATATTGATAATGATTATCAATATTGGAAGCTGCGGATTTTGTCAAGGCATGAAGTGCACAACCCTCCCCTTCATTTTCTTCACCCAAACGCAATGAGAAAGGGCCCAACTTCTGCGAAAAGGCAGTGCATGTGTTTTATGCTCAACCGGGTTTGGGGCCCCTGGCCTTCATTGTGTGGGGTGGTGTTTTGTGTTGGCGCCTTGCTTGGGGGCCACAGCGCGCGCGCTGCGCGGCCGATGATTACGGATGATGCGCGCACGGTGGATGCCAAGGCCTGCCAAGTTGAAACCTGGCTGCAGAATGACTTTGGCAGCACGGAATATTGGGCGCTGCCCGCTTGCAATTTTAGTGGGACGCTGGAGCTCACCCTTGGCGGCGCGCTCAACAAGGAAAGCGCGAAAAAAACACAGGTGGCCAACATTGTGCTGCAGGGAAAAACTTTGTTTAAGGCTTTGGAGCCCAACGGCTGGTCGGTGGGGATGGCCTTCGGCTATATGCGCCGCCCCCTCATACATACGAGCCGCAACCTCTTTGGCAACCTCTATGCCTATATACCCGCAAGCTTCGCCTTTTTTGAAGAGCGCCTCGTCATGCACCTCAACCTGGGCTGGCTTTATGAGACACTGGCAGAACAAAGGGGGCAGCACCGCATGAGTTGGGGCATGGGCTCCGAGACACAACTGAGCGAGCGTAGCTGGTTGATTGCCGAAATATTTGGGCAAAACAAAGGCAGGCCCTTTTACCAAGTGGGCCTTCGCCTGTGGTTGGTGCCCGAGCATGTTCAACTGGATGCTACTTTCGGCGACCAATGGGGCAAAAACACATTGAACTCAACAGCAGGGGAGAGGTGGTTCAGCATTGGCCTGCGTCTGTTGAGCCCTCCTTTTTTGCCCTAGACCGCTTCAGAGCCAGCCCAGGCTTTTCTTTTGCCTTCAAAAACAGGAATGCTCGAAATGCATGGGCCACCTCCCAGGCCATGCCGCCGCGATGACTTAGCAATGACACAACGCAGGCCAGGCTTGTGCACAATGGCATGAGAAATAGCCAGGACATGCAAACAGGCCATGGCATGGGCATTGTGTTTTTTTATTGTGGTTTTCATTGTGGTTTTCACTGTGGTTTTCACTGTGGTTTCATTGTGTTTTTAAAGAGGAGACTTCATGGAATTTCACCCCAAATGGGTTGCCTGGGAGATGACGCGAAGGTGCAATTTGCGCTGTGTGCACTGCCGCTCTTCCTCTGAGGCCGAGGTGTGTGGCCATCCGGATTTTGACACGCAGACGGCCTTGAGGGTGGTGGACAACATATGCGCCTTTTCCAGCCCTGTGTTGGTGCTTTCAGGCGGGGAGCCTTTGCTGCGCGAGGACATTTTTGAGATTGCCCATTATGGTACACAAAAAGGTTTGCGCATGTGCATGGCCACCAACGGTACCTTGGTGACGGATGTTATATGTGAGCGCATGTTGGCTTCGGGCATTTGCATGGTTTCCTTGAGTTTGGATGGTGCTTCAGCCCAGGTGCATGATGATTTTCGCGCTCAAAAGGGGGCTTTTGAGGGGACATTAAATGCGGCGCGGTTGTTTCGCCAACATGGCATTCCCTTCCTCATTAACTCTTCATTTACGAAGCGAAACCAGGAGGAGGTGGCCAAAACCTATGCCTTGGCCAAAGAGGTGGGGGCCAAGGCCTGGTATATGTTTATGGTGGTGCCCACAGGCCGAGGCGAGGAGATGTTGTCCGAGTTAATTTCTCCAGCGGACTATGAGCTCCTCTTGGAATGGCATGCCCACATGGAAAAAGAAGAAGAAGCGTTGCTGGTGCGCCCCACCTGCGCCCCCCATTATTACCGCCTCACCTTGCAGCAGGCGAAGGCGGCGGGAGAGAAATATAAGCGGCGCTCTCTGGCTTTTTCAACGGGGGGCTCCAAAGGCTGTTTGGCAGGCCAACTCATTTGCTTCATCAGCGTGGACGGAGAAGTATTCCCCTGCAGTTATTTCCCTGTTTCGGCAGGCAATATTTTTCGGCAGGGTTTTGAGGAAATTTGGAAGGAGGGAGCGGTGTTTCAGGAGTTGCGTGACTTTGCTCGCCTCAAAGGGCGTTGCGGCTCCTGTGAATATGTCAACGTATGCGGGGGCTGCCGTGCGAGGGCATTGTCCATGACAGGGGACTATATGGCAGAGGAGCCCTTTTGCAACCACGTCCCCTTAAAACAACGCCAAACCGCTTTCACTGAAGGCTCGCCAGGCTTCATTTAACCCTCATCCGCCCTAAGAGTGGTTTTTTTGCCGCGCTTGCCCTAAACCGGAAAGCCCATGGATGACGACGGTGCAGACAACGCTCTGAAAGCCTGGCAACAGAAAGCCTTGCCTAAATATATGCCCAGGCCCAGCATGCCCAAGCAAGCCTCTGGGCCTAAAGCGTTTTTGCGCAGAGAGCCACAGCGGCCCTTGTTTTGGATAGCAGAGAAAGCCGCTTTGGAGGCTGTATGCCTGAAACTTTGCCAAGAGGCTTTTATAGGCCTGGACGTAGAAACCACCCTCAGCACGCAAAGCCTCTGCCTCATGCAGTTGGCGACGCCCAGCGCCACCTATTTGGTTGACGCATTGGCCTTCGGAAAGCCAACACAGCATTCGCTTTCCCCTTTGTCGCCGCTTTTAGAGCGTTGCGAGACGAAGAAGCTCATTCACCATGCGCCGTTTGAGGAGCGGGTTTTGGCCGCGTGTGGTCTGTCTTTGGCCGGCGTTGTGGACACCTTGCTCTTGTCACGCAAGCTGCGGGGAAGAAATATTTTGGGGGGGCATAGCCTCAGCGTTGTTTGTGAGAGGGAGCTGGGAAGCCCCTTGGACAAGAGGGAGCAAACCAGCAATTGGCAAAGGCGGCCTCTGTCTCGCAGCCAAATAACCTATGCGGCTTTGGATGCAGAAGTATTGCTTCAGCTTTGGGAAATATTCTCCAGAGGGCCATCCTTTTTTTGAAGAAGCCCCTGGCTTAAGCCTCACCAGCTTCAAGAGGCAATGTTCTTCAAAATGTCTTTAAAATGTTTTGAAAATGTTTTGAAAATGTTTTGAAAATGTTTTTTTGCAAGCGGCATGCGAGAGGGCTTTGCTTTGTGGTGGCCCCTTGCATTAGAGCTTTTGCCATGTCCACTTCCCCTGCTTTTGTTTCGTCTGCAGAAAACCCGGTGCCCTTGTTGTTAGAGAAGCCAAAAATTCGCGGTGTCATTCACCAGTGGGCGGCTTTGTGTGCTTTTGTTATGGGCATTGTTTTTTTGTTTTTTGCACCCTTTCCAAGGGCGGCATGGGGTGTGGGGACATTTGCGGCAAGCCTGAGCGTGTTGTTTTTGGTCAGCGCCCTCTACCACCGCATCCATTGGAAGCCTCATATGCGCCAGTGGATGAGGCGTGCGGACCATGCTTCCATTTTCCTCTTAATAGCCGGCACCTATACCCCCATGGCGTTAATGGCCTTTTCCGCAGAGCTGAGCCCTAAAATTCTTATTATTACCTGGGGTGGGGCTTTGCTGGGCATGCTGCAGTCCTTGTTTTGGATTAGGGCGCCCAAAGTGGTGTCCGCCCTTTTGGCCCTATTGGTGGGCTGGAGTGTAGTCCCCTACCTTTCGGAATTCAGACGAGGCCTGGGGGAGCTCAATTGGTGGTTGGTGCTTGCAGGCGGCCTTAGCTATACGCTGGGGGCCATATTTTATGCAGCCAAGCGTCCACGCCTCAGTCCACGTTGGTTTGGCTACCATGAGGTGTTCCACTCCCTCACGGTGGTGGCCGCTTCACTGCATGCCATTGCCATCTGGCGGCTCATGCGGCATGGAGCTGCTGTTTGAGCACGCCCCCTCGTCCCCTCTTTTGAGCGCCACACCATCGTTATGTTTTCACGCCACACCCTGTCTGCCGGAACGGCGTGAAGGGAAGCGGTGGCTTGCCTCAAGCTGGGCGTTTTTTGGAGCAGGTGAGGTTTTGGGTTGTGCAGCTTAAGCAGCTTAAGCAGGTGGAGTGGGCGTAGCTGTTGGCAAGGGAGGTTGCTCACTCAGCGTCATTTCCTGGTTGTCTGGGGGTAGCGGTGTTTTGCGATAAATAAAAGCATAGAGGGTGGGGAGCACAAACAAGGTGAGGAAGGTAGCGCTGACCAGTCCGCCAATAACGACGGTGGCCAGGGGCCTTTGCACTTCAGCCCCGGAATTGGTTGAAAGTGCCATGGGAATAAAACCCAAGGCTGCAACGCTTGCCGTCATCACCACAGGGCGCAGGCGGGAGAGGGCACCTTCATAGGCGGCCTGGTAGGCTGTTTTCCCGGCGTTTTTGAGTTTGTTGACGGTGGTTATCAACACCACACCATTCAACACAGAAATGCCAAAGAGTGCAATAAAGCCAACGGCTGCGCTGATGGAAAAATGCATCTGCCGAAGGCTCAGCAAAAACACGCCCCCCACTGCGGCGAAAGGCACATTTAAATAAATGAGAGCAGCGCACTTGAGGGAGCCAAAAGCCATATAGAGCAGCACAAAAATAAGGCCAAGCGCGAAGGGCACAGCAACCACCAAACGTCCATAGGCCTCACGGAGGTTTTCAAATTGGCCACCCCAGCTCATGGTATAACCCGCGGGAAGCGTTATGTGCTCATCCACAGCTTGTTGAGCGTTGGCCACAAAAGAGGCCAAATCCATCCCCCGCACATTCACCTCAACATTGGTCCTCCGGCGGACTTGCTCCCGGCTGATGCTGGCGGGTGAGTCGACAATTTCAATGCTTGCAATTTGGGCCAGGGGCACCAGCGGGCCGTTGCTTCCGCTGACAGGAAGGGAGCGGATTTGCTCAAAGTCATTCCTGAGGGAGTGAGGGACGCGGACTTGAAGGGCGAAGCGTCGCTCGCCCTCATAAACCTCGCCCACTTGTTTGCCCCCCAAAGCTTCAATGGCATCCAGCGCATCTCTCACAGAAACGCCATAGCGAGAGGCGGCCGCCCTATCCACGGTTACTTCCAGCGTAGACAAGCCTGTCAACTGCTCTCCGCGCACATCCGTTGCTCCGGGCAGGCCGCGGATAATGTTTTGCACCTCACGGCTGAGCCGCTCGAGTATAGCCAAATCATCCCCAAAAATAGTAATAGCCACATCAGAGCGAGAGCTGCTGATGAGCTCGGACATTCTCAGTTGAATGGGTTGAGAGAATGAAAAGCCCAGGCCGGGAAGTGTTTCAGAGAGGCGCTCGGAAATTTTTTGAATCAGCGCTTCTTTGGAGTTGGCTGTTTCCCATTCTGAGCGCGGCTTCAGCATAATAATAACATCGGTCAATTCAACGCCCATGGGGTCCGTTGCAATTTCAGGGCGGCCTGTTTTGGAAATAACGGTGCTCACTTCTGGAAATTCCAAAAGCACCTTCTCAAAGCGGGTAGAGCCCAGGAGGCTTTCTTCCAGAGAAACACTGGGGAGGCGGGAAATTTGTACCGCGAGGGCGCCCTCGTCCAGTTGGGGAATAAATTCCGCGCCCATGCGAGAAGCGACGAAGCCTGTTGCAAGCAGCAAAAGCAGGGCAACCAGCATCACTTCTTTGGGGCGTTTCATCAGCGGGGAGAGCATGCGCGTATAAAAGCGGTGGAGCACTCTAATAATAAACAGCTCCTTCTCCCGGGCATTTTTGCGAAGGAAGGTGGCGACGAGCACGGGGACAAAGGTTAATGCCGCGACAAAGGCGCCAATGAGTGCAAAAATGACGACGAGCGCCATGGGTTTGAACATTTTGCCTTCAATGCCCTCCAGGGTGAGGATGGGGACATAGACGAGGATGATGATGGCGCCTCCGAAGAGGGCTGCTTTTTGCACATCCAAGGTGGAGCCCAAAACCACTTGGGAGGCTTCCTTATAACTCATCGGCCGTTTTTGGCCTCGAAGGGCGGCCGCCAGGTGGACCACCGCATTTTCGACCACAATAATGGTTCCATCGACGACAATTCCAAAGTCAATGGCGCCAAGGCTCATGAGGTTGCCGCTGAGCCCCAGCATGTGCATGGCGCAAAGGGCCACAAGCATGGCAAAAGGAATGGCCGAAGCCACAATAAGCCCTCCGCGCACACTCCCCAGGAGAAACAAAAGGACGGCGATGACAAACAAGGCCCCAAGCGCCAGGTTTTCTGCAACGGTTTTTATGGTTCTGTCCACCAGCTCCGCGCGGTCATAAAAAGTGTCCATATAAACGCCCTCGGGAAGCGAGGGTGTTATTTCCGCTACTTTCGTTTTGACGTCTTCGACCACTTTTCTGCCGTTGGCGCCCACAAGCATCATCACAATGCCCGTCACCGCTTCTCCTCTGCCGTCCCGGGTGACGGCGCCATGGCGGATGAGCGGAGCAATTTGTACGCGCGCCACATCCCTCACGCGCACAGGCACACCATCGCCTCGTGTCTCAATGAGGACGTCCCCAATTTCATCCAGGTGTTGGATGCGACCTTCCCCGCGCACCAAGAGTTGCTCTCCGGAGCGGATTAAATATCCGCCACCTGCGGTGGCATTGTTTTTCTCTAAGGCCTCAAAGAGGTTATTTAGAGAAATGTTCAGTGCTCTTAAGCGGTCGGGAAGGACTTCCACCTCATAGGTTTTGAGCTCTCCTCCAAAGGAGTTGACTTCAACCACACCGGGGACAGAGCGCAACTCATAGGAGATGAACCAATCCAACAAGGAGCGCAGCTCCATGGGTGTGTGGCAGGGTTTCTCCTGGGTATTTCCAGCAGGCTCTGGGGTTGTGCACATGTTGTGGCTGCGGACTTCAAATTGAAATATTTCTCCAAGTCCGCTGCTTAAGGGCCCCAACTCGGGGGAGATGCCTGGGGGCAACATATCTCTGACTTGGGTGAGGCGCTCAGAAATGAGTTGCCTTGCGCGCAGAAGCTCTGTGCCTTCTTCAAAAACCACCGTAATAGCGGATAAACCAAAACGAGAAATGCTGCGAATGTTGGTGACGCCGGGCATTCCGCTCATGGAAGCTTCAATGGGGAAGGTGATGGTGCGCTCAACATCCAAAGGTCCCAGCGAGGTGGCCTGTGTCAGCACCTGAACTTGGACATTCGTAATATCGGGCACCGCATCAATGGGAAGCTCCAAGGCGCTGCGCACTCCGGCAAAGGCGATGAGGATGACGAAGGCGAAGACGAGGAGGCGCCATTTGAGGCAGGTTTCGACGAGTTTTTTCATGGGGGCACGCTCAGTCCTGAATGGCTTCCATCAGCTCTTTATATTTGAGGATGCTTTTCAAGGTGAAAGTTCCACGAAGGGCAATGGGGGTGCCTTCCTTAAGGCCTGAGCGCACCTCAAAAAAGTGGCCTGCTCTTCTGCCGAGGGTGACGGGTTGAGGTTTGAAGAGGTGGGCGTCTTTTTCATAGATGAAGACGAAGGGTTGCCCATCCATGTTGGCAATGGCTTCGGTGGGCACAGACAGGACATGCTCATCGGGCTTGTCGCCCAGAAGCTCTATGTTTCCAAAGAGGCCGCTGCGTAACCTGGGCTCTGGGTTTTCCAGCACAATCCAAATGGGGAGGGAGCGTGTTTTGGCATCCAACGAGGGCTCCACAAAGTGGATGAGGCCTTTGAAGGTGGCTTCAGGGAAGGCATGAAACCGAACGAGGACTTCCGAGTGAGGGATGACGCGGTTAATTTCCAGCTCAGGAACATTTCCGCGAATCCATATTTTGCTCTGGTCCGTAATGGTGAAGACAATTTGCTCTGGCGGTGAAATTTCTCCGACGGTGGCGTGTATGCTGCTGATGACGCCGTCTATAGGAGAAAGCAAAGAAAGCTCTCCTCCGCTTCCGGAGCCGAAGACAGACAATTGGCCTCTGAGGCCCTCGGCTTCTGCTTTCAGCTCTTCAACGAGTGTTTGCGCTTCAATGAGCGAGCGCCCGGCGCCAATGCCTTCTGCGGAAAGCTGTTGTTGACGCCGAAGGGCTGCTTCAGCTGCGGACAACCGGGCACGCAGCTGGTTGAGCCTGGAGCGTGCAGTGGACACATCAGTAGAGGCGACAATGCCCAGGAGCTGCCCTTGTTTGACATGCTCTCCTATAGAGACGAAAACTTTGGTTAAGCGTCCGGAGACGAAAGGCCAAACATGCGCTGTGCTGTTGGGTCGCAATTGTGTTTCTGCGGGAATGGCCATTCCCCCACTTAAGGGACGCACGGGTGGAATGCCGACGCTGATGCCCACGCGCTCCATAACCTCGGGGAGCAAGCGGATTTCACCCAGTTGGGTTTTGAGCTCCTCCGCAGGAGGAGGGGGCTCATTTTTTTTGCAAGCGCAAAGCAGAACAGAAGGGAGCAGACAAAGGAGGAGAAAATATTTCATGGCGGAACAGTGTCTGTATGAGAAATGCCGACGCCGACATTTCGCTCAAGGTGAATGAGGGCTGCACAATATTCATGTTGTGCGTTGAGTGCATCATTTCGGATTTCGAGAAAGCGTTTGACGCCTGCGGAAAGGGAGAGGATGTCCATTTCTCCAAGCTCAAAAGCTCTGCGCAACAAATGGAGGTTTTCCTCAAAGCGAGGGAGAATGTCGACGCCATAGGCACGCATACGCTCCTGGGCGGCGAGGACTTCGCTGCGGAGTTGTGCCATTTTTCCATAAAGCAGTTTTTGGTTTGCAAGGAGCTCTGTTTGGCGGATGGCGAGCTCTGCTTTGGCGCGTGCTTTTTCTCCTTGGTTGGTTTGAAAGCTGGGTATGGGCAAGGAGAGAGCGCCCATTAAAATGCTGGTGCTGGGGCTATGGGGTTGCTTGCCTTCATATTGGTATTGTAGACCCACAGAGGGTCGTGGCCAAGCATTCCTCCGGGAGAGGTCGAGGTGGGCCTGAGCTTCTTGGAGTTTGGCCTGTGCAACCTGCAAAAGGGGAAGGTGGTGGTGGGCCATTTCAACCAATTGCTCTTGCTCCGGGAGGGTGACAGGGGCAAGCAACTCCCCCACAGGAGAGGGCGGGGTTTGTGCTGGCCAGCCGGACAATTGTGCCAGTTGAATGCGTGCGGACAAAAAGGCTTGTTGTGAGGCGACAACCGTTTGTTTGGCCTGTGCGACTTCGGCTTGCGCAATCCTTAAGGCGAGGGGGGCCGCTTCTCCTATAGAAATTTGTCTCTCCACCACACGCAACACTTCTGCGTGGAAATGGGAAATGTGTCGGGCCAGTTTAAGTCGCTCCCGCGCAAGCAATGCCGCATAAAACGCTTCTCGGATGTTGCAATAAACTTCCCAATGCGCCTGTTGAATTTCTGCCTCTGCAAGCTTCAGGCTTTGGTTGGCGCTGGCCATGTGCAAGCCACGCTCACCCGCCACGTGTATTTGCTGCATGAGCGAAGCGTTAAGGCCAAGCCCTGTGCCGACGCGCCCGAAGAGAGGGCCTGCAGCCACCACAAGCTCAGGGTTAGAGGGCAAGAGGGCAGAAGCAGCGACATAGGTGGCCTCTGCACGCAAGCGTGTGCTTTGAGCCATCAGCAGCGCAGGGGAATGCTGCTTGGCATAAGCGAGCATTTCCTCCAGGGAGACTTTGGGGTCCGTCGAGGTATCCACGGCTGTGTCCGAGGGCATGGCCTCTGTTGGCGGCAGGTCTGTCGCGGACTTGCCTGTCAGAGGCCTGCTGTTGAGTGGCTTGCCTGTCAGTGTTTTATTGGAGAAACCTGTCCGTGTTTGAGTTGAGGAAGTGTTGTGCGCAGCATGGCGTGAAACAGGGTGTGAAACATTGTGAGCTTCTTTGTTTTCTGCGCGCGCTGCTGTCAGAGCCAAGAAGAAAACAATGAAGTATTTTTTAACCATGGTTGTTTCGTTGTTGAAGGGCGGTATAGAGGCCAATATTTCTGCAAAGAGCAGCTATGCCGTTTGCGCATAGAAAATCCAATGTGTTTTTAAAAGGCGTCTAAAAAACGCTGAAATTTTGTGCGCCGGTGTTTGCAGAGGGAAGGCAATATAGAGGGCGAAAGAGCAAACATATTCGGCCGCCGTTTTTATTTTTTGGCACCCGGCAAGAGCACTGTGCGATAAGGCAGCTATAAACCCAAGCGTTGTTTAGAATTTCCAGGGCATTCAGCCTTGGTCCTCCAAGCCTTCGTCCTCAACACCTTCATCCTCAAAGCCTGGGTCCTCAAGCTTGTGTCGCTTATGAAAGAGAAGTTTAAGAAAGCATGGCATGCCTTGCCCTCTGGGCTACGTGAGTGGCCCCTGAAGGTTTTGTGCCTGCTGCGTATGGGCCCTCGTCGGCATGTACAAGCCAGGGTGGATGGGCCCATGTATATTATCGGCAATTTTCAGGCCGGTGGGGGGCTTTCACGCTCAGCAGAGCTCTATGCCCAGCAGCTGTGCGCAACCGCTCCGCATTGCCTCTGCGTGGATGTTTCCAGGGAAATGTTGCAAAGTGTGAAGAAGCCGCAAGAGGAAGGCGCTTTTCGCCGCCTGGCAGAGGTGAGGGGTGAGGAGGGCGAAGGCACCGTCATTATTCACCTGAACCCGCCGCAGTTTTTGTGGCTGTTATGCAAGCTGGGGAGGAAGTTTTTTAAGCGCAAGCACATGCTTGCCTATTGGGCATGGGAGCTGGAAGACATTCCCTCTCTGTGGAAATTCGCCTTGCGCTTTGTGGATGCTGTTGAGGTGCCCAGCACCTTCACCCGCGAGGCCATTGCCAAAAACACGGAAAAACCGGTGAGGGTACACCCTCATGCCGTGCCGCAGCCCTCTGCGGTGAAGCAGGCCTATTGCCAGGGTGGCATGCTGCGCTGTCTCCTTGTTTTTGACATGGGCTCAGGCATGGCTCGCAAAAACCCTCAGGCTGCCGTTGCGGCTTTTGTGCGCGCCTTTGGGCCCAGGGAGGCTGAGTTGACCATTAAAATAATTCAACCCAAGGCCCATGCGTCTGACTGGGAGGAGTTGCAAGTGCTGGTTGCCCAACATCCGCACATCCGCCTTGTTTCCGAGTGGATGGAGGAGGCTGCCTTAGAGCGCCTGTTTCTGGAGCATGACGTCTACCTTTCTCTGCACCGCTCAGAAGGCTATGGTTTAACCCTGCGCGAAGCCCTGTTGCGTGGCCTCTATGTGGTGGCCACAGGCTGGTCAGGCAACATGGAGTTTATGGAAGGCGAGCGCGCCTTTGCTGTGCCTTATACCCTGGTTCCCTTAAACGGGGTTGACAAGCGTTGGGGGAAGCTCCCCCATGCCCGCTGGGCCGAGCCGGACATTGCGAAGGCTGCAGAAATGCTGCAAGGCATCCGTCTCAAACTCATGGCCTTGGCGGGAAAAAAAGCCTCAACTGACGAAAAAACCTCAGCTGACAAAAAAGCCTCAACGGGGGACAAAAATGGAATGCCTGCTGAGTGAATGTGGATACTCTGCAGCTGCTTTGCTCCAGCTTGAGGGGGCAACACCCCAAGCCCTTTGCGGCAATAGCTCTTGTATTTTTGTCAGATTGCTTTTAAGGGTGCCTGATGTTGTGTGAATTCAACGAGAAAAACACAATTAAAAATACGATGATAACCAAGCATGCCCCGCCCCTTCCGCTGTGGGCTGAGGGCAGGCCAGACCGCTTCAGGTGGTGTGCCGCGCGGGAAAGTTTTCTATGCCCGCTGGGCCAGGCGGTATATGCCTACAGCAGATATGTAGACAGCGGATATGTAGGCAGCTATGCAGAAGAAAGTGGGGGGCTTGAGGGAGCTTCAGGCCATTTTGTGAATGTCCATGTGTGTTGAGGCGTCCATATGATTATTTCGCGTACACCTTTTAGGGTGTCTTTTTTTGGTGGTGGAACGGACTACCCCACGTGGGTAGAAAAACACGGTGGCGCGGTGCTTTCTACGAGCATTGACAAATATTGCTATGTTTCATGCCGCCATTTGCCACCCTTTTTCGACCATAAATACCGTATAACGTATTCACGCCTGGAGCATGTCAAAACCGTGGATGAAATAGAGCATCCAGCCATACGCGAAGTGCTCAAAGCCTATGAAGATGGCAATGGCCTGGAAATTCACTGTGATGCGGATTTGCCCGCGCGCTCTGGCTTGGGCTCCAGCTCTTCTTTCGTCGTTGGGCTGCTTCATTCTCTGGAAGGGTTGGCTGGCCGCCGGGTAACCCCCAAGTGGCTGGCCGAAGAAAGCATACGCTATGAGCAACAAGTGCTGGGCGAAACCGTAGGCTATCAGGACCAGACAGCGGCGGCCTATGGGGGGCTGAATATCTTGCACTTTAAAAAAGACGGGAATTTCAGCGTAGAGCCGTTGATTTTATCGGCCGAGCGCAAAAAAGAATTCGGCTCCCACCTGATGTTGTTTTTCACCGGCTTTTCTCGCATTGCCTCTGAAGTGGCCAAGTCCCAAGTAGCCAATTTCTCCAGCAAAGAAAAGCAGCTCCACGCCATGCGCGCCATGGTGGATGAAGCGGTGGACATACTGGCCTGCGGACAAAAGCTCACAGCCTTCGGGGAGCTTTTGCACCAGGCCTGGCAACACAAACGCTCACTCTCCGAAAAGGTGAGCACTTCATATATAGACCAAGTTTATGAAGCGGCGCGGGCTTCCGGTGCTGTTGGCGGCAAGCTGCTCGGCGCAGGCGGAGGCGGTTTTCTGCTCCTCTTTGTGCAACCGGACAAACAGGACGCTGTGCGCTGCGCACTCAGCAAGCTCATTCACGTCCCCTTCAAGTTCGAAAGCGGCGGCAGCCAGGTGGTCTATTATCGCGGATAAAAGGGCAGAGTCAAAGCATGAAAATACTGTTGTTGTGTTGTGACTTATTCAAAACGATTGGTGGTGGTCAGTCCGTTTATCGTCGGGTGATAGAAAACACGCCTGAGGCGGAGTTTTATTATTTCCGTCATCAGGAATCTGCCAAAAGCCCCCGCCCTGCGAACGCTCATGCCCTTCAACTGCCCTCTTTCTCTTGGGTACTCTATGAAAAAAGTGAGCCCTTTCGGCCGCTACATTGGCGCAATGCACTGCATACGGCAGCTGTATTCGCCTCGGCCGTGGCTGGGCAAAGTTTCGACATCATTGAATCGCCTGACTATGAAACGTTCGGCGCTTGCCTGAAACAGGTTTTCGCCCACTACCGCGTTGGTTGGGGTCGGGTGGTGTTGTCTATGCACGGCAACATCTCTACGAGCCTGAAGCTTAACTGGCGGCCTACGGAAACCCGGCATCTGGAAGATATGGAAGCGCGGCAATTCCGCGAGGCCGACGGAGTCTATAGCCTGTCCCGCGCCTATATGAAGGAGTGGCAAAACCGCTGGAACAGGGAGGTGGAATATGTCAACCCCCTGCATTTTGTTTTTCGACCCGCGGGTCCGCTCCCCTATGCCGATGACAAAAAAGGCCGTCCGCCCGATCTCTGCTGTGTGGGCAGACTGGAAAAATTGAAAGGAAATGACATTTTCCAGGAATTGGCCCGCTGGCTGCCGGATGAGCTTTATGATCGCCTGCTTCACATTGGCGCGGAGGAGTGGGTGCCTCCCTTTGGAGGGCCTGCCAGCCAAATTTTAGCAGAGCAAGCCCGCCGACGTAGTTTGTGTCGTTCTGAATATTTGGGCGCCATGAATATGGCGCAGATGGCCGAACTCTATGGCGGCAAAACCCTGATGATTCTACCGACTCGCTATGACACTCTGAATTTGGTGGCCTTGGAAGCTCTTTTCCATGGCTGTCCCACGGCTATTTCCAGCCGGGCTGGGGTCTGTCAATTTTTGGATGAAGAATGGCCGGGCTTGCCATACGTCAAAATTGACATGGGCAACATCTATGGTTGCTTGGGCGAACTGCGGCGGATTTTAAGCAATTATGAGGATTATCGAGCTGAGTTGAGCGCATATCTTCTCGCTCACCCGGTGAATATGCCGCCCTTGAATATGGCTGCCATTTATCAGAAGTTTCTGGATTCTCCGGCTGTCGGAGATGCGATGCCCTTGCCTAGCTTAACCCGTCATTTACCTCCAAAGGCGGCTTTGCGTCGGCTAGCTCCTGCCATTGTTAAAAAGGCGATCAAGAAAACAGGCCAGTGGACTTTGTCTACACTGAAGTGGCATGGGCTGTTAAATGCTGTTTCCCGCCGAAGAGCACAGCTTGTTCGAGCATACTTCAAACCGACGAAAATTTCGCAATACACGAATTTGCCCGAAGATTCGGCCAAGAATCTGGAGAATAAGCTACGCCACCTTTATTCTCTGGCAGAAGCCACGCCCCTGTCACGCGTTTTGTTCTGGCGCGAATTGGCCCGCCTGGAGGATTTGCGCCAAAACCACCTTTTTTCTGCTACTTATAAACTGCGAGTCTTGCGGGCCATGGGGGATAACCGTTTCTCTTTGCTGGAAAGCTGTGCCGCCTCATTGGAACACCTGGGGTTTCCGGAAACAGCATCTGCTGCCCGCGCCCTCTATGCCCCACCGGTTGAAGGTGTGGCCAATGCCGTTTATGACTTTTTGGAAAAAGCCAGGGAACGCCACTTGGTCAAGCCCGAAAAGCCTTATGAGGTATTGGAGGGTGCCCGGTGCAGCGGATTCTCCCCTCTGGTTTCGGTTATCGTTTCTACCTACCGGGCTGAGGCCAAGTTGGAATTTTTCTTGACTGCCTTGGCCGAGCAGACTCTGGTGCGAGCTGGTCGGGTGGAGCTTATCATTCAGGACAGTGCCTCGCCACAGAATGAACGAGGTGTTTTACAACGCTTTTTGGCCGCCAATCCTTCTTTCAAGGTGGTCTATGGTCGGTCGCCAACGCGCGAAACCATTCAAGAGGCCTGGAACAGGGGCATTCGGTTGGCACGGGCGCCTTATTTGGTGTTTTTAGGGGTGGATGAGGGACTCTATCCAGAAGCCTTGGAGTTGATGGTTGACGAATTGGAAAAGGATTCTTCTGTCGATTGGGTGATGGCCAACAGTGTGGTGATGGAGACGGATGAACATGGCACACTCAATAAAGACGTGATGAGCTATAACCGCCAGGGAGGGACGAAAGATCATGTCTACCTGGAAACATGTTATCTGGGTTGGGTTGGTGGCATCTATCGCCGGAACATTCATGAGCGTTTCGGCTATTATGACGAAAGCTTTCGGGGGGCTGGCGACACCGAATTTAAAAACCGCGTTTTGCCCAAGTTGAAGGTCAAATTTCTGCCAAAAACGCTGGGGCTGTTTTTCAACTACCCGGAAGAACGGACCACGGCCTCACCCATGGCAGAAATTGAAGACACGCGGGCATGGTATATTCATCGCAGTTTGGGTGGCGCGCGTTATGCCTTTGAGCAGCGTTCCGTGGATGAGCTTCGGGAGCAATTTTGGCGCGCCCTAAGCTATCGCAAATCCTATTGCGGCCATATCAGCACGGATTTCGACTATGCTCTTGCCTTGGCGCTGCATGGCCAAGAAAGAGAAGGGGACGCTTTCTGGGCGCCCATGGTGGCGGATTTAACCCGCCTGCGGGACATACTCACAACGATGGAACTCTACAGCCCCGGGCGTATATCTTTTAGAAAACAGGCGAAGTTTCTAAATGAGACCAAGAAATTGCAGAAACGGCATGCCACCTTGCTCGCCTCTCAGGAAACATTGAACTACAGACTGTTCAACGACAATCGTTATGAGCAGCATTCCTGGCTTTGGAAGTCAGTGAAATAGGACGGCATAGATGTTCAGGCGAATTTTCAACTCCAAAATTTATGACCGACCTAATTCCTCAGCGGTTCTGCCTATTCAGGACATCATCTACATTCACGAAGCCAAGTTGAGCGACTCCCCCTGCGAACCAGCGATTGCCAGTGAGCTAACAATGACTTTGGACGTAGGTGATTTCCAGATCAATGCCACTCAGGGGCTGACATCAAAACCATTCACCCTGAAAGCAGGGCGCTATTTGTTTGATATGGATTTCACCGAAAAGGGGAAGAACAATGAAATGTTTGTCGGCGTTCGACCCGTAGGGGGAGGAGAGAAAATATTTAGATATTATGCATATGCTGCTTTGTTAGCAGACTCTTGTCGTCGATGAATGGTGGATGTCGCACATTTGAGTTGTTTTTCGACTTTCTCGGCAACACCAAGGGCGATTCTTTGACTGTCAACGGATGCAAGGTGACACATTATTATTAGTATTGAGACGTTTTTTTATAGCCGATTGGTTTGTAATTGAGCAATAAATTTCACTAAGAAATCGATAATCAAAATCTGAAATAACCATGCAATGCTTTGTCCTTTTCAATTGTCCATTTTTGGCTTTAGTCTGTTGATATAGGCTGCTGAATCTGAAAAGCGATAGTTATTTCACAAGAAAACAATAGCTAATAACATTATTTTCACACACGGAAACCAATATGTCTGCGTTAAATAATATTTCTAAAATCATCAACACCTTGTTGAATCCTATTGGAATTAAATTAATGAGGATCAGCAATCATATGCCGACATTGCCTGAAAATGAAAGTCCTCATTTAAAATTGAATGAAGAGAAATTGACCCTAGATAACAAGAACCCCTCTGAGCTTCACCAGGCACGAGTCGGCGGTTTCATCGAATGCCTGAAATCCCTCACTGACGATTCCTTTATTGAGGTTGAGTTCAATGGTATCCAGGTTCTGTGGCCTCGCTACACTCTTTTGACCATGCGACACTGCCTACATTTCAAGGCCGATGGTTCACCTTATTTTCTTGTAGAAACAGCCCATTGGGAGCGGATGAGAAACTGGTTGAATGATGGCACCGTGTTTCTCGATATCGGAGCAGCAACCGGGGCCATGTGCATCCCCTTCGACTTGAGCGTCAATAAAAATATACGCTTGTTCGCCTTTGAACCCTCAGTTCGGGCCAGAAATTATCTGGAACGGACCCTAGCTAAAAACCAATGCCGGCGCATCAAGAGCTATCCATATGCCATCTCAGACGTTTGCGGTTCAGCTGAATTTGTCGAGATGCCTTTTGAGCTGGACGGGGTGCCTTATTTGCCTGAAACTTCCAGTCTGTCAACCGTTAGAGAACTTTGTGAGGGTGCAAACAAATATACGGTTGAAATTAGAACCTTGGATTCTCTGTTAGAAGAGATGCAGTTGAGCGAATCAGACAAAGCCGTGATAAAGATAGATGTCGAGGGTTTTGAAACGGAAGTCTTAAGAGGAGCTCAAGAATTGATCAAAAGACTACATCCCCGCTTTGCTATCGATATCCATTTAAAACCGGGCATGAGCTCTGAAACAACTGAAGAAGAGGTGAAGCAAATTTTAGGAAGTTTCAACTATCACTTCGAGCACTTAGATCATGTAGTTTTAGCTGTTTAAAAAATCACCATGCAACTCTTTGTTCTTTTCATTTTATTCTTTCTTATTTGTTCTAGAATAGAGAAAACAGTCATACGGACTTTTATCGCTGTTATATTCTCTCTGTTTTTTTGTGTACAGCTTACAGCATTTTATATGACGGGGGATTATTTAAACACGTCGAGCCTGGCACATATTGAGCCATATGTTCTTATTTCAACATGGCGAGCTTTTATAGCACAATGGATTTTGGGTTTATGTTTGTTGCTTGGGTTGTCATGTGTATTTGTGTTTTTATCAAAAAAAATAAAACGGGGCTTTGGGTCAAAAAAAATAATTTATTACCCAGTATTGATAGCGCTTATCATTCCCTTGTGCACGCGTGACGCAATTGGATATAACATATATTCTATTGTGCAGCTAAGAGCTGCCAAAAAAAGTGCATCGAGTTTGGAAGAAACTCTTTTAAATTTAGGCGTTAACAAAAAAAATTATACAGAACTGAAAAACATTACCATCGAGGGGTCAAATAAAAAAAATATCATCCTAATATCCATAGAAAGCTTTGAAAAAGACTTTTTGGACAGGAGCGACTTAACGCCAAAATTGAATGCCTTAATTTCATCAAACTGGACATACTACGATCAATTTGAGTCCGCTTGGGGGACAATGCCGACCATAGCCTCACTTTATTCGTTGATGACGGGTCTTCCTCATGAGTTTGCAGGAGAATCGGGTAATACAGTTTTCCGAAACCGGGCTATACGCTCTCATTTTGCATCGCTTCCAGCTGTTTTGAAGCGGGCAGGATATACTTTGGAATATATTGGGGCAGACCCGAATTTTGCGGGCATAAACCACCTGTTACAATCTCTAGGGTTCGATTCTATTAAAGGATATGCTTCGGACTTTGCCTCGCATCTTCCCGTCTCCGCGATGGGGGCTTTCGATAAGGATGTGTTTTCTTTGGCGAAAGACGAACATGCGCGTCTCGTGAGGGAAGAAACGCCCTTTTTTCTCTACATTGCTACCCTGGATACGCATTTCCCTTCAGAGGGTTATGATCCGAGGATTCCTGACCATTTGAAATCCTCAGGCTCCCGGAAAGAGTCTATCGTTCGTTGGACGGATGCTCTTTTAGGCGATTTTGTTGAATATCTGCAAGCGTCCGGAGCAATGGAAAACACCATTGTTTTGATGATGCCTGACCATCTATCGTTTGAACTCCCATTTCCTGATACAGGAAAAAGAAGTCTATATTTGCTCACGAATGCTTCCACTGAAAATATAGGATTTCCAACGACCACCCCTCTTACACATTATGCAATGCCACAACTTATTTTGGCCACTGCGGGATTAAAGACAAATGCGGGTTTTTTTAATGACTTCTTTTTGAAGGATGTTTCTCAGAATCATATTAATTCAAAAATAAAATCCAATCTGAATAACATCGTTGCCCTAAATACGGCGCTGCTGGAATCGTACAGGAAAGACATTGTCATATCTCGAAGAGACAACATGTTCAATGTTGATTTTGGAGAAATTAAAGTAGATGTAAGAATTGATGACAATAAAGTTGCCATTATTCCTATGGAACAGTATTCACAAAATTTTCGTGTACACCCCATAGAAGCATATATTTCAGAAATAGCACTTTATGCTAGCCTAAGAACCTGTTTGTTAATTATTCCAGGAAAAAAAGGATTTGAAGTACTGGTCAACCCTCTTCGTTTTTTTACTAAGCACTATGAAACAGAGGACAATATTATAAGTATACCGATTGATGATATTCAAGAAATCTATCGCAAAACGAAGAACCTTATTCCAATGGGCAATAAAGTTCCCCAGAATTATTATTATGGATTTAAGAATACCCCCAATCTACACTTGTCCCTTGTTAGCGTAGGCAAAGCAGGCATGAATGCCTATAAACCAGGCGTATATTTGGGAGGAAATCCTTTATCAAATATGGGGCTTGGATTTGGCTTGTCGCTGATAACAGCTACATCTGCCGGAATCGCATACACTACATTTGATGTTGGGGCAGGAGCTTCTCAGGGACGCGACTTTTTGGCAGCATTGAAAAAGGCAATGCAAAGCGCTGATTTTTGGGCCATCATTGCTTGTCATGATTTGGTGAATTTCTCCGACGATTTTTCTATTGAATTGCAGCAGCTTGGACTAGCAGGCCTTGCTGAAGCTGTTTCTGATGCTCCCTATCTGGCTTATAGGAGAGATGATGGGAGCATCGTTGAGTTACGCCCAGGGGTTGGCGATCTGGGCTCCCCTGATAAGGATAGCTTGTCCATTTCCATTTTTTTCTCCTCACAAGATGTCGCGCCTATCCTGAATTATTATGACAGCAATGTGGCAACTCAAATCGCACAAAAAGAAAAGCTTGATTATTACAACATGTTTTGGACTAAAAGTGCCAATATACGCAATCCGAATGTCTATATAGCACATGCTGGAAGCGCCATAGGAGGAAAGACATATACGAACTCCCTTGAAGCTGTGCTCCAGGCCGTTAAAAATGGATTCAAGTTTATAGAGCTTGATTTGATGCAAACAACGGACGGGCACATTATCGCCGCACATGATTGGGAAAAGTTCAATCGAAATACAGGCCATCCGGAAGCTGGAGATAAGCCTCTCACATTGAAGGAGGTTATGTCACGAAAAATAGACGGAATGTATACGCCTCTTTCTGAGAGCGATATCCGAAAAATATTTTCCGAAAATCCTGACCTGTTTTTAGTTACAGACAAAATTCGTGACTACCCCGCCTTAATAAAAGCCTTTCCATTTGCTGAAAGGCTCATTGTTGAAGTCTTTTCACCGCAAGAATATCTCGACGCTCTTAACGCGGGTGTTCTCTATCCTGCTTACTGCATGCATGGTCCCCAAGAGCTCCATTTGGCCAGTGCATTTGGATTCAAACTGGTGACAGCCTCTGGAAGCCTTTGGGCTGAACAGGGTGAGGCGTTAAAAAAGCTGCATGCCAAAGGAGTGGCTATCATGCTCTATGAAGCTGGAAGACCTCAGCATGAACAATTCGACACAGCTGATTTTTTTCGGAAAAATATTGGGGTGAGCATGAGCAAATACTACTCTGACTTCTGGGTCCCCGCAAAAGCTCAACGGATTGATGAATAACATGGGTATAAATAGAATGAATAAAAATAGGAATGGAGAGAGAGAGGAGCTTTAAATGAGAATAGCCATAACCGGAGCCAGCGGCTTTTTAGGGCGGCATGTCCTGCCGGCCCTGGCCATGCACTACCGAGGGGCGGAAATAATAGCTTTGTCCTCCCAAAACTATAACCTCCTGGAGCGCGCCCAGGTCCGTCAGATGTTTATAGACACCCAACCGGATGTTCTCGTTCACCTGGCCGCCTATTCCGGGGGCATCGGCATCAACCGCACAAAGCCGGCGGATTTTTATTTCATCAATATTATCATGCAGGCTTTGGTTTTTGAGGAAGCCGCCCGTTATGGCAAGCTGAAAAAGCTGGTTTATCCCATGGGCGGGTGCAGCTATCCAGCCACGGCGGCTTCACCCATTGACGAGGGCCAAATGTGGCAGGGCTATCCGCAGGATGAAAGCGCGGGCTATTCCGCAGCCAAAAAAATGGGCATTGTGGCCTCCCGCAGCTATCGCACGCAACACGGGCTGAAAACGTCTGTCATTATACCCGGCAATATGTATGGAGAATATGACAATTTCCGCCATGGCGAGTCCCACGTGGTTCCGGCCTTCATCCGCCGCTATTATGAGGAAAAACAGGCTGGAGCCAAAGCCATTGTCATGTGGGGCACAGGAGCGCCACAGCGCGACTTCGTCTATGCCGGGGACGTAGCCGCACTTATCCCCTATTTCATTGAAGAATATGACTCTGTGGAGCCGGTGAATATTTCCAGTGGAACGGCCATTAGAATTATAGAGTTGGCTGACACGCTCAAATCCACGATGGGCTTTGAGGGCAAAATTCAATGGGACACAAGCAAACCTGATGGCCAAATGGTAAAAATATTTGATATAACGCGCCTGAAAAGCCTTGGCCTTTCCTGCCCCACCTCCTTGGCCGAAGGCTTGGCCAAAACCATTTCCTGGTTCAACACCCATTATGCAAACAAAACAGACGGCATTCGCCTCTAAGCGGAGGAACTGATGAATATCTATATCCTCGGTGGCAACGGCTTTGTCGGTTCCGGCTTTGTCCGCCTGTTTCAACGGCTGGGCTTGGAGCACCAGGTGCTGAGCAGGGAAAACTACCCAGCCTTTGTGGGCAGCTCTTGCGACGTTTTTATTAATGCCAATGGCAATTCCAGCAAAATATTGGCCAGCCGGCAGCCCTTGGCAGACTTTGAGGCCAATGTGCGCAGCACAAGGGCCAGCCTGGAGGATTTTAAGGCCGGTTTTTATATCCATCTTTCCTCTTGCGACGTCTACCCGGACTGCTCCAGCCCGTTGAGCACCCAGGAGGATGCCCCCATAGCGCTTGGTCGCCAGTCGCCCTATGGTTTCCACAAGCTTTTGGCCGAGCAGTGCATTCAGCATGCCTGCAAAAACTGGTTGATAGTCCGCCAGGGTGGCTTTGTAGGCCCGGGGCTTAAGAAAAATGCCATTTTCGACATCCTCAACGGTGGGCCGCTGTGGTTAAACCCGGAAAGTGAGTTGCAATTTCTGCATACGGATGATTCGGCCCAACTCATTTGGTCGCTCTATGAGCAGGGGGTGGCCAACACCCTCTTGAATGTTTGCGGCCAGGGCGTGCTGAAGCTCTGCGAGGCGCTGGATTTGTGGGGCCGCGAGTGCTGGGTACAGCCGGACAGCCGCCTGGTACGCTATGAGGTTTCAACGGATAAGGTCAGCCGCTATATTCAACTCCCTGACTCCAGGAGCACGGTGCTGAACTTTATACATGGAATGAAATAAAACATGGCTCCCCCCCGCCACCACCAGGCAGCGCTTCAGCGTGCACTGTGCATTGTGGACCATGGTTTGACAGGAATGTGGGGGCATCATCTGGCCTATAATCTGCTCGTGGCCAGGCTGGCCACCTCTTTTGAGCTTGTGGAAATTTTTGCAGATAGAAAATTTCGCTCTGAAAAACACCCCCATGTGCATGCTTCTTTGAACTTGTTGCGCCTGCATACCCTTAAGGCCCGGCTGAGCCTTTTATTTCAAAAACAGAAACCTGAGCGAGCTTTTCAGCCAGTTCCCCTTGACTTTCGTTTTCAGGCGGAAGACTGCTGGGAGCCGGTGAAAATGCCGTTTCTGATCGTCAAACGCTTGCGTGCCATGGAGCTATCCTGGTCTGTCTATAGGTTGGTGAAAGCCCGCTATGCACAGGCCAAAGAGGTGCATATCCTCTTTCAGGATGCTGGCATGGAGGAGTTGTTCTGCCTGGAAATGCTGCGGCGCTTCCTCAAGGCCAGAGCCCATAGCCTCACTCTCCACCTGGTGTTCCGCCACGTCCCCCAAAGAACTTGCTCACGGGTAGCCACCATGGAGCGTTTTGTCAACATGCTGCAAAGACAGAGCGTGCTGAGCTATGTGCGCATGTATACGGACACGGAAGAGCTGTCTGCCTCATTTAAATCCATTATAGATGCGCCTGGACAATTTAAAACCTTGCCTGTGCCCTTGCTGATAGAAAAGCTCCCTCCGCAGAGGAGCCCTGGAACCTTCCGCCTGGGTATGCTGGGCTCACCGCGCATGGAAAAGGGTTTTGGCTGCCTTCCGGCATTGCTTGGCGCTTTGCCTGCCAAAGTGGGGGAGCGCCCCCTTGAGTTGGTGGTACAAACAGGGGCGAGGGAGCCCTCTTCTGAAATACGCGCTGTGAGTGCAATATTGGAAGGACATGCCCAAAAAGCAGCCGCCGACCCAGAGGCCTTGAAGCTGCAGCTGTTGCCCGGCCCTTTGAGTTCCGCTGCTTATGCTTCCTGCTTCGCCGGATTGGATTGCGCGCTGATTTTATATTGCTCTCCCAAATATGCCGCCAGCTCTTCAGGCATTTTCGTGGAAGCCCTGCACCTGGGTATACCCTCCATTGTGTTTGCGGGAACGTGGATGGGCAAGCTCATCCGCCAGGCCGCTGAGGAGGGCCTCTGCATAGGGCTTTGCGTGCAAAGCTTGGGCGAAGTGCCCGCAGCACTTCAGCGCATTGCCAAAGAACAGGCCATTTTTTCGGATGCTATTGCCCAATACCTCGTATACCATGCTCGGCGTTTTAAGCCGGAGTTGCTGACACAAACCATGTTCGACCAGCTGCCCGGCGTGGCAAAAGGCAAAAGCGGAGCACAAGCATGCTGAAAGGCATCTATGACATATTTGTGGCGGACTTGCGCCGCATTTATAGACTGATGTCGCGACGGCTCCGCGCACGCATTGTCCTGGTATTCGGGATGATGTTTATATTGGCCACATTGGAAGTGTTGAGCATCCTCTCGCTTTCATTTCTGGCCATGAGTGTGGGCGCCCCCGAGGGCGTGCTGGACTCGGTGCCAGGCCGCATCTTGCTCAAAGTGGCGCCGTTTTTGCGCGAATACTTTGGCGATTTGCGCAATATAACCCTTGTGGCTTCTGTGGCCGTTGTTTTTCTCACCTTATGCAAAAACGGCATGGCCGCCTTCGTAGGCGCCGCCACCAGCCGCCTGGGTGAGCAAATCAGCCTGGAGGCCGGACAACGTATATTGCATCAATACCTTTATAGCCCATATATTGTTCACCTTTCCGGGGACAGCGGGGCCATGTTTCAGGCCATCAACTGGCGCTCTCATCTGGGTAATATGAGCATCAACCTCATGAATGTCTATACCTATGGAATTACTTCCATTGCGCTATTTTTCATTCTGATTCAGGCCACACCGGGGATTATTCTTGGAACGCTGGCTGTTGTGGGCTTGTTGGCTTTTGGCCTATACCGTGCCATTAAAAATTCCATTGACAGGGCTGGGACGACCACGGCCCGTTGCGGGGCGGAAGAGACCAAAGCAACGCTGAACGCGGTCAACGGCATTCGCGAAGTGCTGATTTATCGCCAGCAGCCCATATTTTTTCAGAAATTTTCCGAGGCCTGCCGCGGTGGCATGAAAAGCCGCGCCTTTTTGGCCATAGCCCCGAGCATTCCCCCCGGTGTGCTGGAAGTATTCGGCTTCGCCATTATCCCCGTCACCCTGTGGAGCATGGTGCGCCTATATGATGCACCCATGTCAGAAATTGCCGGGGTGTTGGTGATGATAATGCTCACCTCCTGGCGCGTCCTTCCCCTCTTCAACCGCTCGCTCTCATGCATCATCAGCGCGCGGGGCATTCGGCCGATGACGAGCTATTGCTTGGATCGCCTGGAACAGGTGCACAACAACCCCGCCACTCCACCGCCGCCGCCGGACCCGAATTATAGCCTTGAAGAGGCCATTAGCTTGGAAAACGTCTCTTTCCATTATTCAAATACCACGCATGAAGTGTTGCGCGATTTTTCCCTGCGCATCCCCAAAGGCACACAAATAGGCATTATCGGCCCCTCAGGAGCAGGCAAAAGCACACTGGCTGGAATACTCAGCGGACTCATGCAACCCACTTCAGGTACACTGAAAGTGGATGGCAGAGAACTCAGCCCGGAGGGCATGTCCGCTTATACCTCCAAGGTAGGCTATGTACCACAATCCCCCTATGTTATGGCCGGCACGGTGGCGGAGAATGTGGCCTTCAGCCAGTGGGGCAAACCCTGGGATGAAGACAAAGTAAAAAAAGCCTGCCGCATGGCTGCACTGGAAATAATAGAAACCCATGAAGCGGGCATTCTCATTCCTCTGGGGGAACGGGGAGCAGGCCTCTCCGGCGGCCAAGTCCAGCGCGTCTCCATCGCCAGAGTACTCTATGCCGACCCGGAGCTTTTAATTTTGGACGAAGCTACCAGCGCCTTGGACCAAGGAACAGAAGCGGCAATAATGGATACCATTAATAAATTAAAAGGGAAAATGACCACAGTTATTATAGCCCACAGGCTGAGCACGGTTGCGGGATGCGACGAGGTGGTTTGGGTAGAAGAGGGGAAATGGGTGGCGCAGGGAAGCCCGGACACCATATTGCCGGCATATGAAAGCCGTTTGAAAAAAGGTGTAGCTCAATAAAATGGGCATGAGGAAAGCAGCCAGAAGAGAGAGGCCGTTTTTTCCGAGCAAGAACTGTGCTTTTGCGGCATACCTCAAAGCAGAGAGGTGAGCAGTATGTTTAAAAATTTAAAAGCCAAGCTCAAAAGAAAAATACGGAACGCAGTAGGCTATGCTGAGTTGGCAGAGCATAGCAGAAAAATGGAGGAGCGCCTGAATGCTATTGAGGATAAACTCAATAGGCTCTCCCCTGAATCTATTTATTGTGAATATGAGCAACGTCATACGTTGCTGAACCGCATAGGGGAACTGGAAAGCTATGCTCAACAGAGAGCTCATGGCAGCTTGCGGCATGATATTGGTGTACTGATTTCTGGCGCCAGCGGTCACCCCAATTATGGCGACGATCGAATCGCACTTGAGGTTACAAAATTTCATCTCGCTTCAGGCAAAAACGTTTGGATAAACAGTTTTAACGTGAACACCTCCTCTGATGGGGTTAATTTGACCTCTGCCGCGGTTGGGCATATCAACTATCTTTGGTCGAATCTGCCGAAGGAGCGCCTTGCTTCATTTGGCAGCGCAATCAAGGAAGGTTTGCGTATTTTCGACACAGATTTCGAAGGCTCGTCAAAACTTTTCGTGGATTTGTTAGCTGGAACAAAGACATTCCACCTCCACGGGGGCGGTTATTTAAATTCGATATGGCCCCATGGCGCCTTTCAGATTGGGGCGGCTATTGCGATGAAACGGAAGTTTGGCACGCGGCTAATAGCTACAGGTCTGGGATTAATGCCCTTAAATTCTGAGGATAGGGCATCGCTGGCTGAAGCAGTTTCTCATTTCGACGCCTTCGAATGCCGCGATGAAGACTCAGTAAAAGCATTGTCAGCTCACAGTGCCTCCGTTGACAGCGGAGTGGATGACATTTTTATCTCGCCACAACGCGGCCTTTTGTCCGATGGTGCGGCAGACTTGCATTTGTGCCTTCAGCTTGCTCAATGGAACATACGGGCTCGCGCCGAATGCATGGCAAAAATCGATCGCTTTCTTGCGGTTTACGAAAAAGACATTGGCAATATTGTCGTTTGGGAATTCTGTCCACAAGGCGACCTAGAATTATTGGAATATCCCATCTTCTCAAAAATGCGTGAGCGCGTTGTCGTCCGCAAATATGGAGAGATTATGCGAGAAGGTCCTTTGGCTCGTGTCGGCGACCTGGCGATTGTTTCCCGCTTTCATGCGCATCTGCTTTTTTGCAGGCAGGGCGTGCGTGGTCTATATACGGCCCAAGGGGGCCCCTCTTTCACCTCGGAGTATTATGACACCAAGCATGGCTCTTTGTTGAAAATAGGCTCCAACTGGCGTTCGTTTGATCTGCTTGAAGAGATAAACATGAGCTCGTTCGGGCCGGTGCCGGATTGGAAGGCGTTCAACGAGTCTGCAGAGCGGCGAAAAAAAGCGACCTACGCAAGTTTTTTTCAATAATCCCCTCATTATGCTATCCGGTGGAGGGGAAATAAAAACGACAAAACATTCAAAAAAAGAGGCAAACCATGCCACACCACATTCTTGTCACCGGCGGTGCCGGCTACATCGGTTCTATTCTGGTTCCGGAGCTTTTAGCGGCCGGGCATACCGTCACCGTCCTGGACAACTTTCTCTATAAGCAGAACAGCTTGGCCCATGTGTGTGCCAACCCTCATTTTTCCGTTGTGCGCGGGGACATCCGCTCTGAAGAAACCATGAGGCCGCTCTTGGCCAAGGCGGATTTAATTATTCCTTTGGCTGCGCTTGTGGGCGCGCCCCTGTGCGCCAGGGACCCCATCGGGGCCACCTCCACCAACCGCGATGCTGTATTTCTGTTGCTGAAGCTTGTCAGCAAACAGCAAATGCTGCTCATGCCCACCACCAACAGCGCCTATGGCAAGGGCGATGAAAACAATTATTGCACGGAAGCGTCGCCGCTCAACCCCATTTCCCACTATGCCATAGAAAAGGTGGAGGTGGAGAAAGCCTTTATGCAACACCCTGGAGCCATCAGCTTCCGCCTGGCCACCGTATTCGGCATGTCACCGCGCATGCGTACCGACTTGTTGGTGAATGACTTTGTCTACCGTGCCGTGCACGACCGTTTTGTGGTGCTTTTTGAAGGCCACTTTAAACGCAACTACATTCATGTGAGGGATGTCAGCGCGGCTTTCTTGCATGCCATCGCCCAACATTCTTCCATGAGGGGCCAGGTTTATAATGTCGGCCTCTCGGACGCCAATGTATCTAAGAGAGAGTTGTGTGAACGCATTCAAAAACATTTGCCCTCCTTTGTTTTCCTGGAGGCCCCCTTGGGGGCAGATCCAGACCAGCGCGACTATATTGTCTCCAATGCCAAAATTGAAGCGACGGGCTTTAGGCCGCGCTTCTCCCTGGACCTGGGTATAGAGGAGTTGGTGAAGGGCTATACCATGCTCAAAAACACCCTCTATGGAAATGTATAAGAGCGTTTGCCGCCCTGCGGCGGGTGCACCCCCATGAGCATTCCCTATGTGAGAAAAGCCCTCATCCTTGCAGGGGGGCGGGGGACACGTTTGGGGGCTTTGACGGAGGAGCTGCCCAAGCCGCTGCTCCCGGTGGGTGGGGTGCCTTTTCTGGAATATGTCATCTGGAACCTTGTACGCTGGGGCATCAGCGACATTATTCTCTCAACGGGCTACCGTGCGGAGGCCATCCGTGAGCGTCTGGGGGATGGCGCCGCCATGGGGGCGCGCATCCACTATGCGGAAGAAAACTCCCCCCTGGGGACGGGAGGGGGAGTCCGCTTTGCCGCCGCCCATGTGGCCGAGCCTTTTTTTGTGCTCAACGGCGACACTCTGCTGGACTGCAACTTTCAACCACTGGCTCAGCTTGTATACCAACACCAAGCCAAAGCCGGCATTGTCTTGCGCGAAGTGGAGGAAGCCGGTCGCTTCGGTGCGGTTGACTTCTCCAATAACCACATCCACGGTTTTCACGAAAAAGGCGCTGCAGGTTCCGGGCTCATTAACGGCGGCGTCTATGTGCTGACGCCTGCTGCAGTGCATGCATTGCCTTTGGGTGCCTCTTCCTTGGAAAGAGAGCTTTTTCCCCTCTTGGCAAAAGAAGGGACACTGGTGGGCACGGTGTGCAATGGGTTTTTCCTGGACATGGGGTTGCCTTCTACCTATGGCGAGGCGCAAAGGCTTTTGCCGGCCTGGAAAAAAAAGGCCGTTAAAAAAACCGTTATTGTAGATCGCGACGGCACCCTCATTGTGGAGAAAAACTATCTGCACAACCCGGATGAGGTAGAAATATTGCCGGGGGTTGTTGAGGGCCTTTTGCTGCTGCGCCAGCACGGCTATAGCCTTATGGTGGCGACCAACCAAGCGGGGGTGGGGCGCGGCTATTATTCCGTGGAAGAGATGCATGCCGTCAACCAAAGGCTGCAAACCCTGCTTAGGGAGAAGGGGGTTGAGCTGGATGCCATGTATTATTGCCTGCACGCCCCGGATGAAGCATGCCCATGCCGCAAGCCCGCCCCTGGCATGTTGGAGCAGGCCGCATGCGAGCGGGGGCTGTCTTTCGAGTCCTCGTTTGTTATTGGAGACAAGGAGTGTGACATTCTGCTGGGCAAATATGCCGGGATGCAAACCGTTCTGCTCCGCACCGGCTATGGTGCGCAGACGGAGCAACAGGGGAGCCAGGCCACCTATGTGGCGGACACCTTATATGAAGCCGCGCGGTGGATTGTGTCCGCTGCCGACTCTTGCAGAGGCTAGACCGCTTTCACTTTGACATGATCTCTTCGTTGGGCTCCGGTTTCGCTCAGGTCATGCACTTAAGTGCACTCCCATCGCGAAATCCTCGCCCGCCTCGACCTCATGCCAAATTGAAACCGGTCTGGATAATCAAATCAGTTCTAAGTAAAAACGGTCTAGGCCGAATTGAAGTGGACAAAAGCCTGACAGTTTCGGCCAGCTTGACAAGGAACCATAATGCAACCATAATGCAACCATAACGCAACCACCTTTGAGGTGCCGATATGCCGACGACTCTGACTTTGAAAAACATTCCCAGCGAGGTATATGAACGTCTCAAGGCGTCCGCGAAAAACAACCGTCGCAGTTTGAATGGCGAAGCCATTGTGTGCCTGGAATCCGTGCTTTTGCCCAGGCGCATGACTGCGAGCGAGCGTCTTGAGCGAGCTCGCGCACTGCGCGCTGTGCTGCGCGCCACATTCCCCAACAGCAGGTTTCGGGCGAAGGACATTCAGGCCTATAAGCAAGAAGGGCGGCGATGATTGTTGTCGACAGCGACATTGTTGCCTATTTATATTTGCCAAGTGGCTATACAGCGCAGGCCGAAGCCTTGCTCCAAAGAGACGCTGATTGGATGGTGCCGATGCTTTGGAGAAGCGAGTTTCGCAATATTCTTGCCGGCTACATGCGTTGCAAACAACTCACCTTCACTCTTGCCAGCAGGCTGCAACTGGAGGCCGAAAGTCTGTTGGCGGGCGCGGAACACGAGGTGGACTCGCGTTTAGTGCTCAAACTCGTTCGCGACAGCAACTGCTCAGCCTATGACTGCGAATTCATCGCGCTGGCATTGACGCTTGGTGTTAAACTCATAACGATGGACGCAAAACTGCTGAAAGCCTTTCCAAAATATGCCATAGCCCTCACCTGAAAGCCGAGATGCACACGAACATTCTCATTTGTGGCGCGGGGATTATTGGGTTGACACTGGCCAGGGAGCTGCGTTCCCGTGGCGTGGAAGGCATTAGCCTGCTGGAGGCCGAGCCGGAAATAGGGCTGCATGCCTCCGGGCGCAACAGCGGCGTGTTGCATTCGGGCATTTATTATGCGCCCGAAAGCATAAGGGCCAAAACCTGCGGTGAGGGTGCACGCCTGATGGCCGAATATTGCCAGGAGAAGGGTTTGCCTTATGAGAAGAACGGCAAGGTGATTGTGGCCAAACAGGAAAGCGAGCTTGTGGCGATGGAGGCCCTTTTTTCCAAGGCCAAGGCCAACGGTGCAACCGTGCAGATGATAGATGAGAAGGAGTTGGCGGACATTGAGCCATTGGCGCGCACCGCCGGAGGCAGGGCCATTTATTCCCCCCATACTGCCGTGGTCGACCCCAAGGCCGTGCTGCATGCCCTCAGGGATGAGCTGGTGGGCTCAGGCAAAATAAACATTTTAACCCATACGCGCTTTGAGCATGCGGAAGGCACCACAGCTTATACCTCCGGGGGGCCTATTTCCTTCAAGCTTTTCATCAACGCCGCGGGGCCAAGCAGTGACAGGGTTGCACACGCTTTTAACCTGGGCAGGGAATATGCCCTCATTCCTTTCAAGGGCATTTATCACCAGTTTGTTTCAGAAAACGCCGCCAAAGTGCGCGGCAGCATCTATCCCGTGCCGGATCCACGCAACACCTTTTTGGGTGTACATTTTACGCGCGGCATTAACGGCAATGTTTATGTAGGCCCCACGGCCATTCCGGCGCTGGGGCGCCTTAACTATGGTTTGTTTGAAGGCGTCTTTCTGGGTGAGTTGTTGTCCATTCTGCGTGCCATGGCTGCCATGTTTTTCAGAAACCCTGGCTTTCGCAAGGTGGCGCTTGAGGAGCCGCGCAAATATATTCCCCGCTTCTTCTATGAAGATGCCCGCAAACTGCTCCACACGCTTAAAAGGCGTGAAATTCGGCGCTGCCCCAAAGTGGGCCTGCGCCCTCAGCTCATCCACAAAAAAACATGGAGCATGGTTATGGATTTTTTTTCCGTTCAGGACGAAAACAGTTTTCACCTGCTCAACACCGTTTCCCCAGGCTTTACCAGCTCCATGGCCTTGGCAAAAACACTGGCGGATTTAATAGAAAAAAACTACCCCATTTGACACTGAGCATAGCAGCATAAGAAGGAGACTTTGCCATGGATATACCCTTGTTTCACGCCTCCCTTTCCAGCCACCTGGAGTTGTTTAACGCCCTGCCCGCGCTTGAGCCGGACATGGCCCAAGCCCTAAGCCTGATGCGCGAAGCATTGCTGCGTGGCAACAAAATTCTCATTGCCGGCAATGGAGGCTCCGCTGCCGACGCTCAACACTTCGCCGCCGAGTTGGTGGGACGCTTTCAGCGCAACAGGCGCTCTTTGCCCGCCCTCGCGCTGACGGTGGACACCTCCAAGCTAACGGCCATTGGCAATGACTTTGGTTTTGAGCAGGTTTTTGCGCGGCAAGTGGAGGGGCTTGGCAACAAGGGTGACGTATTTCTCGGCATTTCCACTTCTGGGGAGTCTGCCAACATTATTAAAGCTGTGGAAGCAGCCCATGCCGCTGACATGGCCACCGTGGGCCTTTTGGGCAGAAACGGCGGCGCGCTCAAAGCCCTCATGGGCACAACGGTGGTTGTGCCGCACATGAGCACCGCCCGCATTCAGGAAGCGCATATTTTCATTCTCCACTATTGGGCAGAAATGTTGGAAAGGGAGTGTGCATGAAGGGGGTTTTCCCATGTTCAGTTAGAAAGCTTTTTTATTGCCGGAGAGCAACATGACAGAGCCCACGCTGAGGTGCCCCCATTGCGAGAGAGAAATTCATCTCACAGAGTCTCTGGCTGCTCCGCTTGTTGCGGCCACGCGCCAGCAATTTGAAAAGAGGCTTGCCCAGCAAGAAGCAGACATGGTGCACAGAGAGCAAGGCATTCTCGAGAGAGAGAAACACATAGAGAAAGCCCAGCAGGGCATAGAGGAGCAAGTGTTTTTGCGTTTAAAGGAGGAGCGTGCGCGTCTTTCGGCTGAAGAGTTTCAGAAGGCAAAACGCGTTTGGGCTGAAGAGTTGGAGCAGAAGGCGCAGGAGTTGGAAGTGTTGCAGGGGGTGTTGAAGCTACAGGGTGAAAAATTGACGGAGGCACAAAAAACGCAGGCAGAATTTATGAAGAAGCAGCGAGAGCTGGATGATGCCAGGAGGGAGGTTGAGCTGAGGGTTGAAAAGCGCATAGCGAGTGAGTTGGAGAGGGTGCGCTTTTTGGCTCAAAAGGAGACGGAAGAGAATTTTAAAATGAAGGCGCTCGAGAGGGAGCAACTCATTGCTTCCATGCAGAAAAAAATAGAAGAGTTGAAGCGCAAAGCGGAAGAAGGCTCACAACAGTTGCAAGGAGAAGTGCAGGAGTTGGAGCTTGAGAGGTGGCTGACAGAGGCCTTCCCTGCGGATTTAATCAAAGCTGTCCCCAAGGGAGAATGGGGTGGGGATGTGTTGCAATGCGTTTTGAGTCCAAGCGGGCAGGCTTGTGGCAGCATACTTTGGGAGTCCAAACGCACGAAGAATTGGCATGAGGTTTGGCTTTCAAAATTGCGTGAAGACCAGCGTGCAGCCAAAGCGGAAGTGGCGGTGCTTGTCAGCCAAGTGCTTCCGAAGGGTGTTGAGTTTTTTGAGTTTGTGGAGGGGATATGGATTTCAAGTCCCCGTGTGGTGCTGCCTTTGGCCACCACTCTTCGCCATGCACTGCTTCAAATGGGCATGGCCCAGCAAGCTTCGGCGGGGCGACAGACGAAGACAGAAATGGTCTACCAATACCTGACGGGCTCTCATTTCCGTCAGCGCATAGAGGCCATTGTGGAGGCATTCTCTTTGATGCAGGAGGATTTGGACAAAGAGCGCAAGGCCATGGTGAAACAATGGGCCAAGCGTGAGGTGCAGATTAGCAAAGTGGTTGAAGCGACCCTGGGGATGTATGGGGATTTGCAGGGCATAGCCGGAAAATCCATGCAGGAGATTGAGGGCCTAGAATTTCCCGCGCTGGGAGAAGGCGCTTAAGCTTGGGTTATGCAGAGGGGGCTTAGGCAAGCGTAGGCAAGCAGGGAAGCCGCCTGAAAAAAAACAAAAGCCGGCCACAACAAAAGCCGGCATTGAAGCGAGCTGCGTTAAAAAAAGTTATTCCAGCAGGCTGCGCAGCATCCAGGCTGTTTTCTCGTGGAATTGCATGCGCTGAGTCAACAAGTCACAGGTAGGCTGGTCGCCAACGCTCTCTGGAGCTTTGAAGGCTTGGCGAGCTGTGCGCGCGACAGTTTCGTGAGCTTCAACGGCTTTGCAGATCATCTCCTGGGCTTTGGGGATTTCGCTTTCTTCTTTGACGGCAGAAAGCGCCATAAATTGCCCATAAGTCCCCGGCGCGGGAAAACCGAGCGCGCGAATGCGCTCGGCGATGAGGTCCACCGCGAGCGCCAGCTCGTTATAATGTGTTTCAAACATGAGGTGCAGCGTTTGAAACATGGGGCCTGTGACATTCCAATGGTAGTTATGCGTCTTCAAATACAGCGTATACGTATCCGCAAGCACCCGCGCCAGACCGCCAGCAATTTCTTTTCGTTTATCGGTTTCAATTCCAATGTTGATGTTCATGAGGCCTCCATAAAAATATATTCTTCAGAAATATATTCCCCACCAACAAAATCCAAAGTCTTTCGACAAAACCCCCAGGTGTGCTCGTCTGTATGTCAGGCATGTTGTAAGAGGGAGGCACGTATTGTGTGTTAAACCAGAGGGAGTGAATGCAGAGGTGCCCAAGAGGAGAGGATGGATGTGGAGGGTGTTTTATGGGGGAGCGCGCGCAGGGAAAAAGAGAAGAAAAGTCGGGTTTTTTGGCAGTTTGTTACGGCTTTGTCACCAAAACGTAACAGCTGGGCTATAGCAAAACCCCAATGGCCCACATACTGCTCATAGAAGACGAAGCCGATTTGCAAAGAATTTTGGAATTCAACTTGCGTCAGGCTGGGCATGAGGTTTCTGCTGCTCTGCGAGGCAGGCAGGGGATACAGCTTGCGCGGGAGCGCTCTCCGGAATTTATCATTTTGGATTTGATGTTGCCGGACATGGCGGGAACAGAAGTTTGCAAACTTCTCAAGAGGGACGCTGCCACGGAGGCCATTCCTATTTTGATGTTGACGGCGAAGGGTGAAGAGGTTGACAGAATTTTGGGTTTTGAGTTGGGGGCGGACGACTATCTCACCAAACCGTTTAGTGTCCGGGAGTTGTTGTTGCGCATAGATGCTATTTTGCGAAGGGCGCGCGGGGAGGGTGCACTGCAACTTCCCATTCGGTTTGGGAAGCTATGCGTAGAGCGAGAAGCGCACAGGGTTTTTGTAGGCGAGAAAGAGGTAGAGCTGACGGCCATTGAATTCAAATTGCTGGTGACGCTTTATGAGCGAAAAAACCGTGTGCAGAGCAGAACCTCTCTTTTGGACAATGTGTGGGGGATTGATGCAGACATTACCACGCGGACTGTGGACACGCATGTCAAGCGGCTTCGAGAGAAGATGGGGCAGGCAGGAGACTATATAGAAACCATTCGTGGTGTTGGATATCGCTTTGCAGAGTTGCCCAAAGAGGATGGTTCGTGAGTTTGGGCATGCCTTCCAAGTGGCTTCTCCTGGTTGTGGGTTTGGCGGCCGTTTCATTTTTTAGTGCGGATGCCTATCCCCACGTGACAGGAATGGTTCTGCTGGTTGCGGTGTTGTTGACGATTTTTTTGTCGTTTCGGATGTCCAAAAACGTTCGACAGCTGATTGACTCGGCAAGAAGAATGGCTTCGGGAGATTTGGCAGAGCGCACTCACATAGAAAGCCGTGATGAGGTTGCTGAGCTGGGCCGTGTATTAAACCAACTTGCAACCAAGCTCCAAAATGCGCTGGGCGCGCTGAGGAAAGAGCGCGATTTGATGAACAGAGTCCTTGAAGGAATGGAAGAGGGCGTTTTGTTGCTTGGAAAAGATGGGCGTGTGGTGTTTGCCAATACAGCGCTGCGCAATTTGCTTCATTTGAATGTGGATGTGATGGGAAAATCCCAACTTGAGCTGATCCGCAGTGCGACATTGAAGAGGATTATTGACGAAGCCAAGTTTTCCATGGAGTTGGTTTCTGCGGAGTTTGATGTGAGCAGTGAATTGGGCTCCAGGCGCCTGTTGGTCCATGCCTCTGCATTCCAAGGAGAGCCCCAGGGAATGTTGGCTGTCTTCGTGGATGTGACGGATTTACGCCGTCTGGAGACTTTGCGCAGAGACTTTGTTGCCAATGTTTCGCACGAGCTTCGCACGCCCATTGCGGTTGTGCGCTCTGCAACAGAAACTTTGCGCAGAACGATGGAAGTCCAACCCGAGCTTTCGGATGAGTTTGTGGGCATTATTGAGCGGAACACAGAGCGTTTGCACCAACTGGTCGAGGATTTGCTAGATTTTTCTCATATTGAGTCCAGAGAATTCAGGTTGGTTTTGGAGGATGTGGACTTAAGAGACAGCATTGCACAGGCGCTGTTGTTGTTTCAAAAGCAAGCCGATGCCAAGGGGGTGAGTTTCTCTGTGGTTATACCTGAAGGCATTCCGCTGATTCGCGCAGACCGAAGGAGGCTGGAGCAGGTGCTCTCCAACCTTTTGGACAATGCCATAAAATATGGCGCTGAAAATATGCCTGTGCAGGTTGAAGTTGAGCCCCTCCATGAGTTTGTGCGCATCTCGGTGAAGGATGCAGGGCAGGGCATAGAAGCCAAACACTTCTCTCGTTTGTTTGAGCGTTTCTACCGCGTGGATGCCGGGCGCTCACGCGCTGTGGGTGGAACTGGACTTGGGCTGTCCATTGTCAAACACCTCGTAGAAGCCATGCAGGGGTGGGTTTCTGTGGAGAGCACCCTGGGCCAAGGCTCCACCTTTTATTTTACTTTGCCCGTTGCTCACAGTGCTGTGAGAAGCATGGCCTAAACGGCTTTTTCACTTGAGCTGCTTTTCCATGGATGAAGCGGAATGTAGGCAAGCTTGAGCTTGCCTCCAACGGCCTGTTTCGCCACGCTCGAGCCGACATGAAACCCGTCTGAAATTTTGACACGAAGACTTTGCTGGCCTGTCACCACATTGCCACAGACTCCAGCACATTGTGCTCCTCGTTAACCATAACGAGGAGCATATGCAAAACTGGAAAAATCTAGCCGCCGTGGTCATTTTTTGCAGTGCAGTGAGCTCAAGCGCTCAAAACGAACACAGGCCAGAAACAGTAGAAGAGGTTGTAGAAGAAACGGTTGTAGAAGAAACTTTAGAGGCGCTGTCTGAACCTTTGCCTTCAGAATCCACAGAAAAACATGCGGAAAAGCCACAGGAAGAAACGCCCGCTCCAGTGCCTGTTGAAACCCCGCCGCAAATGTCAGCTCCTGCGCCTGCAGTTGCTCCAGATAAAGCCGCAAGCAAACAATTGAGTGTGGGCATGGAAGGGTTTTTTCGTCCAGGCATTTTGTTGCAAGGTTGGTTTTTGGCGCGGCGCGCTGAGGAGACGGCAACCCTGTTTCGTCTGCGCCGCGTTGAGCTTCATGCCAGGGGGGAGATTGTTCCTGGATGGGTGGCCTATGCCGTGATGGTAGATCCGACCCGGTCGACAGACATTCTTCAGGACTTTTTTATAAGCTTAAAAACCTCATATATGGATGTTTCGCTCGGTCAATTTAAAACCCCCATCAGCTGGGAAGGCTATAATTCTTCTTCCAGGCTTCTTTTCCCGGAGCGAGCGCTCTCTTCCAGAGAGTTTGGCGACCGGCGGGACATGGGCATAAGGCTTGCAAAAAACTTTAAATATTTTGGTTATTCAGCTGGGGTTTTCAGTGGTTCCGGTGCCAATGTTTTGGATGTGGATAATGCCAAAGACATTGCTTTGAGGCTTGAAGCCTATCCCATTGAGGGGCTGGTCATTGCCGGTTTGGCCTATGCGACGCTGGGCTCTCGCAAGGAGAATGCCAGGGACAGATATGAGATAGATGTGCGTTTTGAGCGAGGTCCCTTCTTGTTTCAATCCGAATACATCCGTGCACGTGATGTGAAAAGCGCCGCTCCATCCGTGAAGGGGCAGGGGTTTTATGGTGCCATTGCCTGGACCTTTTTGGATGTGCTGCAACCTTCTTTCCGTGTTGGCTATATGGATCCCAACATTGGCGTAGACATGGCTTCAGGAGGGAAAGACAGAGCCTGGCAAATAGATGCGGGGCTCAACTATTATATACAGAAACATGAGATGAAGCTTCAACTCGCTTATAGCCGGTTGCAATACAAGACGAGCAAACCGAGCAATGAGTTTATTCTTGCAGGACAAGTTGCCTTTTGAAGAGGCCTTCAATCCATTTTGCAACCTTGCCATCAAAATGTCACATAAATGTCACATCTCCACCATAAGCAACCATTGAAAGGAAGAAAACGATGCGCATAGCAGCTTGCATTGCATTTGCCATGCTGGGGTTTTCCGTGGGCTGCAAGCCTTCGGATACGGCTTTGGGCACTTCTGCTGAAAAGAAAAGCGAAACTTCGAAGCAAAAAGGGAAACCCATAGACATTCAAGGTGCGGGTGCCTCCTTCCCTTATCCTCTTTATTCCAAGTGGATGTTTGAATATCAAAAGAGAGAGCCCCTCATTCACGTCAACTATCAATCCATTGGCTCAGGTGGAGGGATTCGCCAAATTACGGAAAAAATAATTGACTTTGGTGCCAGCGATGCGCCGATGACCCCGGAAGAGTTGGCCAAGGTTTCAGGAAAAATTTTTCATATACCCACGACGCTTGGGGCTGTGGTTGTGGCCTACAACCTGCCCGGTGTTTCCCGCCTGAATTTTTCTCCCCAGGTGATAGCGGGCATTTTTCTGGGGGAGATTAAGAGTTGGGATGATCCGTCCATTGCCGAGCTGAATGCGGGCGTCACCTTGCCAAAGCAGCCCATTTCCGTTGTTTATAGGACAGATGGCAGTGGAACGACGGCGGTGTTTACGGAATACCTTTCTAAGACGAGCGCCTCATGGAAAGAAAAAGTAGGCACGGGCAAGAGCGTGAAATTCCCTGAGGGGTTGGGAGCAAAGGGCAACGAAGGTGTTTCTGGGCAGATGAAAATGACACCAGGAAGCATAGGTTATGTGGAGTTGGCATATGCCAAGCAGGCAGGGCTTGCCTATGCTTGGGTCCAAAATTCCAGCAAACAATTTGTTGAGCCTTCACTGGAAAACATCGCCGCGGCAGCGGAGGGCGTGGGAGCAGCGATGCCTGAGGACCTCAGAATGTCCATTGTGGACGCTCCAGGAGAGCGCGCATACCCCATTTCCGCTTTCACTTATGTCCTCATATATGAGGAGCAGCCTGACGCACAAAAAGGAAAAGCGCTGGGTCAATTTTTATGGTGGGCCATTCATGAGGGACAGCAGTTTGGTGCAGCCCTCCACTATGCGCCGCTGCCCAGTCAAATGATAACAAAAATAGAAGAAAAACTTCGACAAATGAAATCCAACAACCAAGTGTTGGTGGATTGAAAGAGCTCACAAGCATGCCACAAACAGATGACGAGCAGCATGAGCCAAAGCCTCAACCCAGGCTTTCCCATGTTGCAGGCGGCAAAAATATAGGGGATGGGGTTTTCAAGTGGATGACAGCTGGGTTTGCAGCGACGGCCATTTTGGTTCTGGCGGCCATGCTCATTCAGATGACGCGGGCCTCCACGTTGTCCCTCCAGCGTTTTGGTTTGGGTTTCCTCACAGAGAAGGAGTGGGACCCTGTCCATGAAATATTTGGTGCATTTCCATTTATTTTTGGAACCGTTGTCTCCTCCGTTATTGCTTTGTTGTTGGTGATTCCCGTGGCATTGGGTGTGGCCATATTTCTTTCGGAGCTGGCACCGGCTTGGCTTAAAAAGCCTTTGGACCTTATTATCGAGTTATTGGCGGCCATTCCCAGCATTGTTTATGGGTTGTGGGGCATGTTTGTGTTGGCCCCATGGCTCCTTCAAACCATCTTCCCCCTTTTGGCAAAAACACTGGGCTTTCTTCCCCTCTTTCAAGGCGAACTTCAAGGTTCCGGGCGTTCAATGTTTGCGGCGGGGATTGTGCTGGCTATTATGATCTTACCCACCGTGGCCTCCGTCAGCAGAGATGTTATGGCCTCCGTCCCCAAAGGCTATCGCGAAGGTGTACTTGCCTTGGGGGCGACGCGATGGGAAACCATACGCGTTGCCGTATTGCCCAATGTGACTTCGGGAATTGTTGGGGCCATTGTTTTGGGCTTTGGTCGAGCACTGGGCGAGACGATGGCGGTGACGATGGTGATTGGCAACCGAGCTGAAATTTCTGCTTCGCTTTTTGCACCGGCAGCCACCATAGCCAGCATGATTGCCAACGAATATGCGGGAACTTCTGAAGCGCTCTACCTATCCGTTTTAACAGAGCTGGGTCTGGTTTTGTTTGCGGTTACTTTGGTGCTCAACATTGTTTCAAAGCTGCTTGTCTGGCGTGTTGGGCGCATGCCAGGTGGCGCGCGGAGCTTATGAGATGGGGACGCGGGTTTATAGAAAGAGGAAGTGTGTGGATTGGGTGATGCGCTCATGGTGCATTGTCGCGACACTGTTTGCGGTTGTTCCCTTGTTCAGTGTGCTGGCCTATGTTTTTGTCAAAGGCATAGGGGGATTGAGCTGGAATTTTTTTGTGGAGCTTCCCAAACCCGTGGGTGAGCTTGGAGGAGGTGTGGGCAATGCGATTGTGGGAAGCTTTGTGCTCTTGGGGATAGCGAGTGTTGTTGGAATCCCCGTGGGCGTGCTTGGAGGCGTCTACCTTTCTGAATTTGGCTCCAACCGTTTTGGAAAGGCTGTGCGTTTCTGTGCGGATGTGATGGCGGGAGTCCCCTCGATACTCATTGGCATTTTCGTCTATACTTTGGTGGTGTTGTCCATGGGCAGCCCTTCTGCGCTTGCAGGAGGCATTGCACTGAGTATTTTGATGTTGCCGACCATTATACGGACAACAGAGGAACTGATAAAACTCGTACCCACTTCCCTTCGAGAAGCCGGTCTGGCATTGGGGATGCCGAAGTGGCGCGTCATTTTAAGAGTGGTGTTGCCTGCGGGCATGTCTGGAATTGCCACCGGTGTTATGCTGGCCATCGCGAGGGCTTTTGGAGAAACAGCCCCTCTTTTGTTTACGGCGGGCTACAACCGTTTTTGGTCAGCAAGCTTGGACAAGCGCATCAGCTCCTTGCCGGTCCAAATTTATGAATATGCAAGCTCTCCCTATGAAGAATGGCATCAACAGGCCTGGGCAGCTGCGCTGATTCTTGTGTTGATAGTTCTCATTTTAAATGTTTCTGCAAAGCTGCTTACGAGTTCACGGAGTCACGCGCGATGATAACAGCAAAGCAAATGTTTCAGCTTAGAAGTATGAGCGCAGGAGTGGGTGTTCCCGAGGAGAAGATGCCATTTAACAAAGAGAATATGCTGCATAACTCAGCAGATGATGCGAAGTCCGTTGGAAAAATGCGTGTTGAACACTTGCAGGCATGGTTTGGAAAGGCAGAAATTATTAAGGGCGTTTCTCTCTCTGTTGCGGACAAGAAAGTGACAGCCATTATTGGCCCGTCGGGCTGCGGAAAATCCACGTTTATTCGCTGCCTCAACCGCATGCATGAAGTTGTGCCCCAGGCATTGGTTTCCGGAAAAGTATTTTTGGATGATGTGGATATTTATGAGAAGCAGATAGACCCCGTCAAAATCCGCAGCCGCGTTGGAATGGTTTTTCAAAGGCCCAATCCCTTTCCGACCATGTCCATTCGGGAGAATGTGTTGGCGGGTTTGAAACTCAATGGCGTCAAAATTCCGCGTCCGGATGAGCTGGTGGAGAAGGTGCTGGAGCAAGCGGCATTGTGGGGTGAAGTGAAGGACATTCTCAACCGCTCAGGGGCGAGTTTGTCCGGAGGACAGCAACAGCGTCTTTGCATTGCAAGGGCATTGGCGCTGGAGCCGGAAATATTGTTGATGGATGAGCCATGCTCGGCTTTGGACCCCATTGCCACTTCACGCATTGAAGAGCTCATTCACAGCATTGGAAAAATCTGCACCATTGTCATTGTCACGCATAACATGCAACAAGCGGCTCGCGTGTCTCACTATACGGCATTCTTTTATATGGGGGAGCTGGTAGAGTTTAATGACACTGACATTCTTTTTACGAAACCAGGCAAGCAACAAACGGAAGACTATATTACGGGTCGATTTGGATGAGGCATGTTGGCGATGATGACATTCAAACATACAGCACAAAAATATGATGGTGAGCTTCGCAAAATTCGCGAGCAACTGCTGCTTATGGGCGCAAAAGTAGAGGAGATGATTGCCGTTGGCATCAAGTCCTTGCTGGGGAGAGACAGCGAGTTGGCACATCAGATGATTGAGTTGGACAATGAGGTTAACAAACTCGAATTGGATATTGACGAGCTTTGTTTGAGGGTTTTGGCCAGAAGGCAGCCTGTGGCGTCCGACTTGCGTGCCATCACCACGGTGATGAAAATGGTGACAGACTTGGAGCGCATTGGGGATTTGGCAGTCAACATTTGTGAGCGGGTGATTGAGCTCAACATGGTGCCTCCCTTAAAGCCTTATGTGGATTTGCAGCACATGGCTAAAATTGCGCAAGAGATGGTGCGCAGTGCCTTGGATGCTTTTGTCAGCCGTGATGCGGAGCAAGCAGAACAAGTCATTGAGAAGGATCAGTCTTTGGATTTTTATTATGGGCAGATTTTTCGAGAGATGCTGACCTATATGATGGAAGATGTTCGAAACATTTATAGGGCGACAAAAATCCAATCTGTTTCAAAATATCTCGAGCGCATTGGAGACCACGCCACCAATTTGGCTGAAATGGTGGTATTCATGGTGAAAGCAACGGATATTCGGCACGCTGGACGCCTGGGGAACGCTCGGGAGCCGCGCATTCCCCGAGGCGTTCTTTTTGTGTGCATTGAAAATTCGGTGCAGAGCCAAATGGCCGAAGGTTTGGCTCGCAAGTTTTTGCCATCCTCTGTTCGCATTTGGAGTGCAGGTTTGAAACCAGCAGCTGTTGTTCATCCGCGGGCCATTGAGGTGATGAAAGAAATAGGGATTGATATTTCCACTCAGCGACCCAAAGGGTTTTCGGCTGTGCCCATGGGAGATGTGGATACTTTTGTGAGGCTATGTTCCAAGGATGAGTGCTCTGTACCCGGAAACATTTCGCGCAGGGTTGCTTGGCCCCTGGTTAACCCAGAAACCATAGAGGGCTCTGAAGAGGAAGTGCTTTCTGCCTTTAGAAATGTCCGCGACGAGTTGCGCAGGCAAATTGAGAATTTAAAGTCATCCTCAAACAGAGAAAAGCACTGAAAAAAGCCCAGGTTGTGAGAGCGGCATGGGTTTTTAAATGGCACATTCTTCCAAGGTCAGCTTCGCAAAACATAAAAAGCTTCCGGCCACAGTTTTAGGCCTTGGGTGGGTGAGTTTGCTGACGGATATTTCCAGTGAAGCCATTTTTCCGCTCCTGCCCCTATTCCTCACAACGCTGGGTGCAACCAACGCCTTCATTGGCTTGGTAGAAGGTGCCGCCCATTTTATTGCCAACCTTCTGAAATATTTGACAGGAGTGCTTTCAGACAGGCGCACGCGCCTAAAGCCACTCGTCCTGTGGGGCTATGGGCTCTCCACCGTGCTTCGCCCGCTGGTCGCTTTTGCTTTTGCGCCTTGGCATGTGCTTTGTATTCGCATGGGCGATAGAATGGGCAAAGGCCTGAGGACGACGCCTCGCGACCTGCTGATTGCCGAAGCCACGCCTCCTTCCATGCGCGCGCGCGCCTATGGTTTTCACCGGGCCATGGACCATGCGGGGGCAGCCATAGGCACTGTGTTGAGCGTCGGTTTGTTGTGGTGGCTTGGCGCGAGGACGGCTGAAGCGGCCAGCGCGGAGCAGATGCGCACCGTTTTTTTGTGGGCAGCTGTTCCCGGTGTGCTTGCCCTGGTGGTGCTTATGCTGACGAAAGAGCCCTCAAGGCAGTTTGGGCCAGCTGTTTCAGCGAAGCTGCCTCCCGCATTGCCCAGGCCTTTGAAGCGAGCGCTCTTGCCCATAACCCTCTTTGCTTTTGCGAATGCCACGGACGTGTTTATTCTCGTGAAAGCGACAACATTGGGCGCATCGCCGATAATGGCCCCCCTGCTTTGGCTGGCCATACACCTGATGAAGGCCAGCACAGCCACTGCGGGAGGGCGCCTTGCGGACCGCTATGGAAAGAGAAATATTTTGGCCTTGGGTTGGGTGGTGTATGCGGTGACATGGTCGGCCATGGGTTTTGCGCAAACGCTCCCCTTGCTTTGGGTATTGGCTGCTATATATGGCATGTCCAACGGCCTGGTTGAAGGTGCTGAAAAAGCTTTAATTTCAGAACTTTCTGGCGGAAATGCCCAAGGAAAAGCTTTGGGTACATACCATATGCTGATTGGGTTTTCGGCACTGCTTGCCAGCACCAGCTTTGGCATGGTTTGGGACAAGCTGGGTGGCGTTGTGGCCTTTGTGGGCTCTGGCGTTTTGGCGTTGATTGCGGCCATGGTTTTGCTTTTCAAAGTCCCCACTCGGCAGGCCTGAGGGCTTTGATAGCCTAAACCCATAATTTCAGGACAATTTTATATTTATTTTGAAAAGCACTGAATTTATGGGCAGGGGATGTCGTTCATACTCAGGTAATCCACAGTGGTGAAAAACGTTAATGCTCAGGTAACCAAAAACGCCCAAGAACGTTAATACTCAAGAAACCCCAAAATGGTGAAGGTAGCTTTATGCCGTTTGTGACGAACTCATTGCCTTTATATAGCAGATACAAGCATTGGATGAGCGCTGTATTTCACCTTGGAATGCCGGGTGTTGGGGGGTTGATGGGCTTGGCAGGCCTTCTCCTTTCGGGCTGTGCTGTGGGTCCGCATTACCACAAGCCGGAGTTGAATGCTCCAGAGCATTGGAGTCGGCTGGACAGTGCGAACCATTCCATAACCTATACCCATGAGGCGGAGGATTTGCGAGAGTGGTGGCTGAAGCTGGAGGAGCCGTTGTTGTCGGAGCTTATAGACGAGGCCCTCAAAGCCAACTTGGATTTGCGCAAAGCTCAAGCCCGCTTGCGTGAGGCGCGTGCCCGTCGAGCCATGGCCGCTTCAGCCTATTACCCAAGCGTGTCTGCTTCAGGCTCTGCAAGCCGAAGGCAGTCCACCAAGAGTGGGGGTGGCAATTCCTCCGGTGGCGCTGTCAGCAACGCCTTGAGTGCCGGTTTTGATGCAAGCTGGGAGGTTGATGTTTTTGGCGGCATACGTCGAAGTGTTGAGGCTGCAGATGCTGACGAAGCATCCGTCGAAGCGAGTTTGAATGACACGCAGGTTTCCTTGGTGGCCGAGGTGGCGCGAAACTATTTTGAAGTGCGCTCATTCCAAATACGTTTGGGCATTGCGCGCAGCAACTTAGAGAGCCAGACAGAAACGCTTCAGTTGACGGAATTGCGCTCTCAGGCTGGCCTTGTCAGCGTACAGGATGTTGAGCAAGCAAAGAGTGTAAGAGAGCAGACACTCTCCCACTTGCCAAGCCTGGAAAGCAGCTTGGCCGCAGCGGAGCACAGCCTGGACATTCTTTTGGGAAAATTGCCCGGAAGTTTGCATGCGCGTTTGGCTTCAGGAGGAGAGCTTCCCCCCATGCCCTCGCGGATTGCTGTGGGCATTCCGGCAGAAACGCTGCGCCAGCGCCCGGACATACGCGTTGCTGAGCGAAAGCTGGCAGCAGAAACGGCGCGCGTAGGTGTGGCGACAGCTGCCTTATACCCCTCCCTCAACCTTTCTGGCTCCGTGGGCATTGAGGCGCTCACCCAGGCTTCTATGGGGAATGGTTTTGGCTTCTTCTATTCTTTGCTTGGCGGGGTGGCGGCACCTGTTTTCCAGGGTGGACGCCTCCGTGCGCAGCTGGAAGTGCAAGACGCGGTGAGAGAGCAAACACTTCTGGGTTATGAGCAGACAGTGCTGGCTGCTTTGCAAGAGGTGGAGGATGTGTTGGTGGCCATTGTTCGCAACCGGGAGCGAGCTGAAGCCTTAGAGCGGGCTGTTGAAGCAGCGAAGAATGCCGCCTTGCTTGCGCGCCAACGTTATGGCGCTGGCGTTATTGACTTCCAGTCCGTGGTAGACACCGAGCGCAGCGTGCTGTCGCTTGAAGACAGCCTGGCCAGCACTCGCGCGGATGGAATATTCGCGCTCATTCGTTTGTATAAAGCACTGGGGGGGGGTTGGTCGCCGCAGACTGAATCCTCCCAAGCAGGAAAGGATAACTCATGAAAACCGACAAAACTTCGGGTGGTGAAGAGGACACCGCACTGAAAAAACTTCTTCACAAAGGGCAGAGCCGTTTTTTTTCTCGCAAAAAGGGGTGGATTTTTGCCGGCATTTTGGTGGTAGCGGTGGGGCTCTTCTTGCTCTTTCGCTCTGACGACAAGGCGAATGGACCGCGCTATAAAACAGAGCCTGCCACCACAGGGAAACTGGTGGTGAAGGTGTCTGCCACAGGCAATTTGCAGCCGGTGAATATGGTAGATGTGGGCAGCGAGTTGTCCGGCATTATTACGGAAGTATTTGTGGACAACAATGACTTCGTCAAAACAGGACAGGTGTTGGCGCAGTTGGACCTTTCCAAACTCAAGGATTCTGTGGCGCGCTCCAAGGCGGATTTGCTTGCAGCAGAGGCGCACGTTGCCCAGAGCAAAGCCACGGCGATGGAAGCGCATGCCTTGTTGGAGCGCTATAAACAGGTTTCGAAATTGTCCGACGGGAAAGTCCCTTCCAAGAGTGAAATGGATGCTGCCGAAGCGAATTTGAAACGCGCCGAGGCAAACGAGGCTGTTGCCAAGGCAACCGTTATTCAGGCAAAAGCCAACCTCCAGTCAGACGAAACCAACCTCGCTAAAGCCAGCATTCGCGCCCCCATTAACGGCGTTGTTTTGATGCGAAACATAGAGCCGGGGCAGACGGTTGCCGCCACATTCCAGGCGCCCGTGTTGTTTAGCTTGGCAGACGACCTGGCGAAGATGAAGTTGCAGGTGGATGTGGATGAGGCCGATGTTTCTCAAGTAAAAGTGGGCCAGCAAGCCACATTCTCTGTGGATGCCTGGACCGGCCGGAAATATTCAGGCGTTATTACGCGTGTGGATTTTGGCTCTCAAACCAAAGACGGAGTGGTGTCCTATCCAACCTTGCTTGAGGTGAATAATGACGACTTAAGTTTGCGCCCAGGCATGACGGCCACGGCCGAAATTATAACGGTGACGCAAGAGAACGCGCTTTTGGTGCCGAATGCCGCCTTGCGCTTTTCTCCGCCGGCAACCGCTGCAACCCCCAAAAAACCTTCGGGCAGCATTATGAACAAGTTGATGCCCATGCCGAGAATGCGGCCTTCTTCTCCACGCAAAAACCCCACAGCTCAAAAAGAAGGTGGTGCACGGGTTTGGGTGTTGCAGGAAGGCCAGCCTGTGTCGGTGGATGTTCAGACAGGCCCAACCAATGGCCAGGTGACAGAAATTGTGGGTGGAACGCTTGAGCCTGGAATGGAAGTGATTACGGAAATGTTGGGTGCCGCCTCATGAGCAGCGAGCCTCTCATTCGCTTTTCTAACGTCACCAAAGTATATGGGCAAGGCCAGGTCACCTTCCAGGCACTCAAAGGTATAGACTTTTCCATTGCAGCGGGTGATTTTGTCGCCATTATGGGCCCCAGCGGCTCAGGCAAATCCACAGCCATGAATATTCTGGGTTGTTTGGATATACCCTCGGGTGGCAGCTATGGGTTTCAAGAGGTGCACGTTGAAACATTGACACGCAACCAGCGCGCTTTGCTTCGGCGGCACCAGCTGGGTTTTGTGTTTCAGGGTTTTAACCTTTTGTCGAGGACGACAGCGCTTGAAAATGTGGAGTTGCCCTTGCTCTATCGCCGGGAGCCTGCTGCCCAACGCCGTGCCGCGGCATACGTTGCTTTGGAGCAAGTGGGGCTTAAGGGTTGGGAGCACCATACGCCGGCAGAATTGTCAGGTGGGCAACAACAGCGCGTAGCCATTGCGCGGGCCATTGTGACGCAACCTTCTGTGCTGTTGGCAGATGAGCCCACAGGCAACCTGGATACCAAAATGAGTCAAGAGGTGATGGAGTTGATTAGGTGTTTCAACCGCGAGCAAGGCATTACCATTCTCATGGTGACACACGAGCCTGATATTGCAGCCTATGCCAAACGCATTATTCGCTTTGTCGACGGCAAAATAGAGAGCGACCGTCGCAACGAGGAGAGCCTCTGATGTTGTGGAATACCTTTTTGCTGGCATTGCGCGCCATTCGCCGCAACCTCATGCGCTCTATTTTAACCACGCTGGGCATTGTCATTGGCATTGCCGCGGTGATTACTTTGGTGACGCTGGGAAATGGAGCCACAAAGTCCGTCACGGACCAAATTGCTTCCATGGGCAGCAGCCAGTTAATTGTTGTGCCAGGGCAGCGCTCTGGGCCTGGGGGCTCTGATGGAGCGCCCAGTTTCAAAATGGCGGATATAGAGGCAGTCCGCGCTCAAATTGCAGCGGTTTCAGGTGTTGCGCCCGTCGTCAACAAAGCCGTGGTGGTGGTTAACCAGACGAAAAACTGGCTGACGGTGGCTGTGGGCAGCAACGCTGACTATTTCCACGTAGCCAATTGGACATTGGATTCTGGCCGTATTTTTAACGACGCGGAGGAGAGGGCAGGCAAGGCGGTGTGCATCATCGGAGAGACAGTCCGCAACCATTTGTTTGGCCGCGAAAACCCTGTGGGCAGTGAAATACGCGTCAAAAATTTTTCTTGTGAGGTGGTTGGCCTGCTCAAATCCAAAGGACAAGCAGCCATGGGGAACGATCAGGATGATGTTTTGGTGATGCCGTTGCGCACGGTGCAGCGCCGCCTCTCCGGAAGCCAGGACATTGGGCGGTTTATGGTTTCTGTGCAACAGGGCGCCTCCATGGATGCGGTGAAGGAGCAACTCTATGCTTTGATGCGCGAGCGGCGAAAAATTGCAGAGAGCGGTGAGGATGATTTCAGGGTGATGGATACGCGGCAGATTGCAGAGACACTCACCTCGACGACCAAAATTTTGACAGCACTTCTGGGAGCCGTGGCCGCCGTCAGCCTGCTGGTGGGCGGCATTGGCATTATGAATATTATGTTGGTGTCCGTGACAGAGCGAACCCGGGAAATAGGTATACGCCTTGCCATTGGTGCATTGGAGAATGAAGTTTTGCTTCAATTTTTGATAGAGGCAGTTGTGCTTTCCGCACTGGGCGGCCTTTTGGGCATTCTTCTGGCCACCGGCGCCTCCGTGGGTTTGGCCAGCCTCATGCAAGTCCCCTATATATTTGACTCCAGCATTAACTTGCTCTCTTTCGTTTTCTCCGCACTCATTGGCGTGGTTTTTGGCTATTTCCCTGCACGCCGCGCAGCCTCACTCAACCCCATTGACGCATTGAGATATGAATAGGCAAAAACAAATACATACATTGAGTTGTTCAATGTTTTTGCCTTAAAACTATTCTGAATGTTAAATGAAGAAAAAACCAGCTTATGTTGGATGTTTAGCCATGGCTTAACACCCAGCCCATCCATGCGCGCGTGGACAGAGCGTTTTCCTCCCGCTGCGCTTAACTGAAATACAAATATAATAGAACACCCTCAACATCACATCAGGCTTCACAACATTGTCTTGATACAGTCAGGATAGGGTTTGAGAAAAGCCCATACTTTTGGTTATTTATTTGGGAATTTCCTCCCCAAGAGGCAACTTTTCTGGGTTCTTTGCCGATAAAAAAATAAAGGCAACCACTCGCCCGAGAAATGTTATGTCATCCATCAACAACATCAATAACAAAACAAATGTTCCTCTATCCAACACCACACCGCAAACACGGACTCCCAAAGACGTGTCACCGCCGCCGGAAAACAAAACACCAGGTTTGCAGGATAAATACGAGCCATCAGCGCCGAAAACTCAGACAAAGTCGCCAGGAAATCCGGATATATACGAGCCATCAGCGCCGGAAAAGCCGAAAAAGCCAACATACAATGCCCTGAGTTGTGCGTTGAGCCCCATCAACTGTTTCTGGGATAACCAGATATACGACCTCAAGCCAAAGGACACGCTCTCCATCAGCCTCGGAGGAGACGTGGGCTTCAAAGGTGCAAAACTGGCCGGCGAGGGAAATATTGAGGTGAAATGCAATGAAGACGGAACTTATAGTTTGCGCACAGGTGGCAAACTGGGTGCCGGGGTTGAGGCAAGCCTTGCCAAAATAAAAATACCCGGAGTGAAAGCAGGAGCCGAAGTGAGCGCAGGAGCCCTCTTAAGCGCGGGCTCTCAAGTGGAATTTACTTTCAACAGCCCCCAAGACGCTGTCAGAGCAGCGGGATATTTCTCGATACAGGCCGCTGGTATCACCCCTGTGGGAATGGCTCTAACCGCGCCTTCTCAAATAAAATCAGCCTTTGATGGCGATATAGTGTTTTTGGCCAAACATCTATCCGCCATTGAGCTGAGTGGGGAAGTGAGCGGCCAACTCCAAGCCAAGCTTGGCCTCAAATCCATCTTTGAAGTCGGTGCAGGCGCTGAGACCAAAGCCAGTCTCTCCGCACGCCTTGAGTTGGAACAAGGAAAACCTTCTGCCCTCGTTTTTTCTGAGGAAATGTCAGCTGGGCTCGAGGGGGCGTTGGGGCTGAACCTCGAAGGAAACTTGCGCTCCAAGGCGGCAGAGGGAGCACTCAGCATCAACGGCGGCAGCGCCAGCGGAAGCATTAAGCTGACAGCAGAGCGGCGTTTCTCCATCGACTCAAGCCAGTACAAAAGCCTCGCTGACTTGAATAAACTGAACACCTCGGAAACCGAAAGAACTTTGACAACCACCGTTGAAGGCACATTCAACGGCATAGCCTCGTCTTCAGGCAAGACAAGCCGTCTTGAGCTGAGCCTTCATGGAACCCCCAGTGAGCTTTCCGGAAAAGAGCTTATCAACTCACTTTTTCAAGGGAATTTCGCTGAAGCAGCCAAGCGCGTCGGAGATAATATCCAATGCACAATGACACGTTCCGAGGTTTCAAGCTCTGGGGGGAGTTTTAACCCGTCCGCGAAAGTTTTAGGCACAGGTATGTCGGCGGAACTCAATTATGAAAAAACGAGCCCCAGGGAAATTTCCAGAGAAAAGGCCTCTCTCACTCAGCTCGCTCAAAGCTTCGCCGAGTGGGCCAAGTCTGCCCTGAACCCCCCCGTGAGAATGGGGGGTGGCGCCTCTGGACAGTGGTAGCTTCAAGCCTTAAGCCTGGCTCCACAGGCTTTTCCTCCCTCCTGGCCGCTCTGCTTGAGCGGCTTTTTCTTGTGCCAGCGGACCTCGGAGAATGCAAAACACACACCACCCACTTTTAGGTTGCCTTGAAACCATGCCCTGATACAAGGTCTGCTTTTTATATGCGGCAGAGACTGCCTAAGGATGGCTTATGAAGATACTCGTCACCATAAAGCGAGTTGAGGACCCTGAGTCCAAAATAAGGATAACACCAGAGGGAACAGGCATTCTCCAGGAGGGCCTCAAGTTTAAGGTGAACCCTTTTGATGAGATTGCGGTTGAAGAAGCCTTGCGGCTTGTCGCCAAACACTCCGGAGAGGTGGTGGCCGTTTCCATAGGCGGAAAAGAGGTGCAGGAGCAGTTGCGCCACGCCTTGGCCATGGGAGCCTCCCGCGCCATATGGATTAACCACACAGAGGCCCTCGACCAGATGAGCATGGCTTTGTTGCTCTCCAAGGTGGTTGAAGCAGAAAAACCCCAATTGGTTTTAATGGGCAAACAAGCCATTGATGATGACCAAAGCCAAGTGGGACAATATTTGGCCGAATATGCCCAAATGCCCCAGGCAACCTTTGCCTCCAAAAAGGACTCCCTGGACTCAGAGGCAGAAAAAAACAAACAACCCGGCATAGTCCTCTCCCCGGAGGGTAGCTCTGTGGTGGTGACACGCGAAGTCGATGGCGGCCTGCTGCAAGTGCAGTGTACCCTGCCCGCCGTGGTGACGGTGGACTTGCGCCTTAACCAGCCACGCTATGCCTCGCTGCCTGGTATTATGAAAGCCAAAACCAAACCCATTCAAGAGTTGACGTGCGCCGCTTTGGGCGTTAGCGCAAGCAACCATTTGAAAATTCAAAAATTACTCAAACCTACAGAGAGAAAAGCAGGGGTTATTTTGCCTGACGTGGCCTCGTTGATTGACAAATTGCGCAATGAGGCCAAAGTCCTCTGACAAAAAGGAGTTACCCACCATGGCGGTTGTTTTGATTTTTGCAGAAGTGCAGAGCGACGGGCAGCTTAAAAAAGCAGCCTTGCATGCGCTGACGGCAGGCAAAGCCCTGGCCTCTACCCTCGGCGCAGCCCTGCACGCGGCTGTGCTGGCGCCGGATGCCAGAGCCGTGGCCGAAGAAGTGAAAACTTATGGCGTGGCCAAAGTACACGCCATGAGTGCCGCGGGTTTTGCTCACAACCTGGCCGAAGCCTGCGCACCCGCACTGGCACAGCTGGCGCAAAACATAGGCGCGAATTTTATTGGCGGCGCTGCCACCGCCGCAGGCCGAGATATATTGCCGCGCATGGCCGCCCGCCTTCAAGCCGCCATGGTTTCAGATGTTATGGCTTTTGAAGCAGAAGCCGGAAGCACCGGAAGCACTGGAAGCACTGGAAGCATTGTGTGGACTCGCCCCATGTGGGCCGGCTCCGTATTGGCAAAAGTATGCTTGGATACCCCCATACAGGTGTTTTCTGTGAGGGCTACAGAGTTTGCCCCGGCAGAAAAACAAAACGCTGCCACCGGGGTTATAGAGGTATTTGAGGCACAGCTGCCTCAGGCCTTCCCCTCCAAAGTGCTTTCCTTTATAGAGCTCAAAACCATACGCCCCGAGTTGACAGAAGCCAAAGTGGTGGTTTCCAGCGGCCGCGGTGCCAAGGGGGATTTCAGCCAGATAGAAGCCTTGGCGGATTGCCTGGGCGGGGCCGTGGGGGCCTCTCGCGCAGCTTGTGATGCAGGCTGGGTGCCCAACGACCTGCAAGTGGGGCAAACCGGCAAGGTGGTGGCCCCCCAACTCTATATTGCGGTGGGCATCAGCGGTGCCATCCAACACCTGGCCGGTATGAAAGGCTCCAAAATTATTGTCGCCATTAACAAAGATGCCCAAGCCCCCATTTTCCAAGTGGCGGACTATGGCCTGGTGGCCGACATGCACAAAGCCCTGCCTGAATTGCTGCAGGCCATTGAAGCCCTCAAATGACAGCCTTTTGGGAAGGCAAAACCTCGCCCTGGAATGAGGCCCACCTTGCGGACTTTGGCATTGTGCGCCTGGAAGTGCCCGTGCCCTTTGAGGACACAGGGGGCCCCGCCAATGTATATGCCATTGAGAATGCCGACGGCAGCTTAAGCTTGTGGGATTGTGGCTTTGGCACACCTCCTGCCCTGGCACATCTGCTGAAAACAGCCTCCGCCAAAGGCCTTGCCCTGGACAAAGTGAGCCGCATTTTCATCTCCCACGCGCATGTGGACCATTATGGCGCCGCCGAGGCCGTGGCCGCACGCTCAGGTGCCAAAATATATGTGCACCCCGCAGATGCCGCCAAAGTGGTGCTGCCCTCAGACTGGACAGCCGTCCTCTATGCGCATGGTGACTATATGCTGAAACTGGGCATTGCCCCACGAGAGCTGGAGGAGATGAAGCGCAGCTTTAAAGGCGCCGAAATATTTGCTCCCCCCATAGCCAGGGAGCGGCTGTGCACCATGGAAGCCGGCGAGGTATTCCCCTTTGCAAAATTTTCCGGGGAAATTATACACGCCCCCGGACATAGCGCAGGCCTTGTCTGCTTGTGGGCCAAGGAGCCCAACTTTTTGTTTTCGGACGACCACATATTGGAGCGCATGGCCCCCGCACCCTTTTTGGATTTGTCCATGGGCGAAGCAGAAACCAAATTCCTCCCCCTGGTAGAATATATGGCCTCAGCCCAACGCCTGGCCCACATGCCTTTTGGGGCTATACTCCCTGGCCACGGTACCGCCTTTGTGGGCCATGGCCCTTTGCTGAATGCCCTCTTGGCTTTTTATGAGCAGCGCGGACAAAAACTGCTGGGCCTGTTGAAAACCAAACCCATGACGGTGCGCGAGCTGATGAACCACCTGTTTATACGCATAGACGCTATACGCATGTGGCCCATGCTTTCCGGCGTGCTGGCCGCCCTGGAGGTGCTGGAGAAAAATGGCCAACTCCAACGCACCACAGAAAAAGGACAGTTTTTGTTTTCTGCCTGAAGGCTGTGCTTAAAGGCTGTGCTTAAAGGCTGAGCCTACCCAAGCCAAAACCTCAGGAGAGCCCCTGGGGGGCCACTTCAGACACCCAAGCGCAGGGAGGCCTTCAGTGTTATGCAAATAACATGGTACAAATGTTGCGTGTTTTTAAACATGGCCCCAAGCAGCCCCAGACACTCTCCAACATTAACTTAAGCATACACAAGGGGGAGTTTGTGGCCATAGAGGGTGTGGCAGGTGCGGGGAAAACCACTTTGCTCCGCCTCATGGGGCTTTGGGAGACGCCCACCCAAGGGCAAATGGTGGTGGATGGCATGGAAATACACGACCTGCCCCATATACGGAATTTTGCGCGCCTGCGGCGGCTTGTTTATATCACCCCCACGGATGGGTTTCTCCCCAAACTCAACCTCAAAGACAACCTGCGCCTGGCTGTGGACATTGCCCAACCCTCTAGCCCACAAAAACAGAAACAATGTATGGAAACATTGGCTTTTGTAGGCTTGGAAGGCCTGTGGCGCCAAAAGCCTCAACAGCTGCTCCCCTCGCAAAGGCTGCGCCTTGTGTTGGCGCGCGCACTCATCCGCATGCCGCGCATGCTGCTGGTGGATGCTTGTATGGACGGCATGGAGCGTACGGAGTTAAAACACTGGCTCAGCATTTTGCGGCAATACCACCGGGGGGGGGCCACCGTTGTGGTGGCGGGGCAAGCTGGCTTTGGGGGGGCACACAGGCGCCTGCGGCTTGAGGGAGGCTCTCTCTATGCGGCCTAGGGCCCTGGGGTTATGGGCAAAAATATTTTTCCATTGCCTGCGCCACACAGGGTGGTGGCGCCTGGCCTGGGCAAGCGCCATAGGCCTGGGGCTTTTGGGCTGGGAGTTGGCTCTGCTGGTTGAAAGCCATACCCACAAGGCAAGGCAAGCTACCGCCTTAACCTTGTTGTTTAAACCTGGGGTAGGCGAGTCCGATATACACCCCTTTTTAAAAACATTGCCGCCCCCCCAAAGCAGTATACTCAGGGAGCCTGCACATGTGTGGGCGGACGCTCAGCGTTTTTTGGCCAAGCTTGGCCATTTCCCCGAGGAGTTAGGGCTCGAAGGGGTGGCGGACATAGGCTTTGCAGCCGAGTTGCATTGGCGAGGGCTTTCCGCTGAGTTGGCCAAACAGTTGCGCATACACCTGGAGAAAACAAGCCTTATAGAGCAGGCCTATTGGGCTACACCCCTTCCGCAGGTGGCCTTGCCCTGGCTGCGCTATACCCTCTTTGCTTTTTTCTCCCTCAGCATGGGCTTGGCCCTGGGGGCACTCTCCCTGGGCTGTTTTAACGAGGAGGCCCAACACTTAAGGGTACTTTTGGGGTTGGGGGCAAGCCTCAGGCAGGTGCGAGCTATATGGTTTGCACAAGGGCTCCTGTGGGCAGCCCTCGCGGGGGCATGCGCCTATATAGGTGGGCAGCTGGCCGTGCACCTGTGGGGCTCCCCTGAGTTTTCCATTTTCCTCTCTGCGTTGGTGGCACAGGCCACAGCCCTGGGGGCAGCGGGGGCCTTGTTGGCCTGGCTTATCAGGGGCCATACATGCTGGGCCTAGCCTGGTGGGGGTGGTGGGCCCTCTATAGCTTTGTCAGCCCTGGGGGGGGGGAGCCACAAGCCTTGTTTGCGCAGCAGGCCCTGAAGGCCCAGCGGCAGGCCCTGGAGGCCGAGTTGGGTTTTGCAGAGCACCTGCAGTTTCAGCTTTTGGGCTTGAGGGGGGAGGCGGAAGCCAGCACCAAGCATTGGCATGAAAGCCATGTGGAAAACCAGTGGGCACAAGAGCAAAACGCGCAAAAAATACGAAAGCTTGCCCAGGAGTGCCGCCAATACCACCCCCTCATGCGCAAGCTGGGTGTGCAAGGTGCAGCGGCTTTGCGCGCCGGGAGAGCCCCCAGCGAGTGGGCCGTGGCTACCCACAAGCTTCAGGCTTTGCTCCAAAAATGCCAGGAGCGGCAGCACCACCTCTCCCAGGAGGCGCAGGCCTTGCGGGTGCGGCACCAGCGCCTTTTGCAGCTCCAAGCCAACTTAAGGCATACCCATGCGCAATTTGAGCGGGTTTCAGAAAAAATACGGTTGCATAACCTGGGGTTAACCAATGCCCTGACGGCATTGCCGGATATGGGCTCTCCCTCTCCCTCTCTCTCTTATAAACACCCCTTTAAAAATAGCGCTCCAGGAGCAGCAAGAGGAGCAGCCCCAGGCACAGCTTCAGCTATAGCCCCAGCTATAGTATGGGCTTCCCTGGAAGAGGAGCCCTCCCTGGCGTTATGGAAGGGGAGGCTTTATCCCCCTTTGTTTGGTTTTGTGGAGAGGCCTTTTGGCTTTGTTGTTAACCCCCAATCCAATACTTTAACGCAGCATAAGGGCATCAGCATTCGGGCGGCAAGGGGCAGCCGCGTCAGGGCCGTTGCCTCAGGCAAGGTGGTATATACAGGGGAGCTCAAAGGTTTTGGCAGGCTTATTATTATGGAGCATGGGGGCGGCTACCACACTTTGGTTGCGCATTTGGGGGAAATATTCATAAAAGCGGGTGAGTGGATAGAGCAGGGGAGCTGGCTGGGGACTGTGGGAGAGGCACAACCTGCAGGGGCATGGCTTTATTTTGAAATACGCCAGCAAGGCCTGGCCCAAAACCCCATGGAGTGGTTTGTGCAAGCGGGTTTCCGCTAGGCTGTTTTGTGGGGTTTTCAACAAAGTTTCTGCGCATGAGGGCGGGGCAGCGCGGCAAAAAACTGTGAGGGTTGGCATGAGTGTTTTTCACCTATATAAGCATTGGAGCAAAGCCGTGGGGCGGCTGCGTGGCATTTGCCCCCTCAAAATAGAGTTGGGGGGACACCGTGTGCAGCTTTATGCCAAGCAGGGCAAGGGAGGGGGGCCGCCAGCGCTGTTGTTGCATGGTTTGGGGGCCTATGGGCTCAGCTATGCCAAAGTATTTTCCTCTTTGGCCCAAAAGCTCAGCGCCGTCTATGCTTTGGATTTGCCGGGCTATGGTTTTTCTCCCTTGCCCCCCCAAGGGCCCATGCCCCTGGAGTCCATGGTAGAGTTAATAGAAGCCTTTCTCTCCAAAGAGGTGAAGCAGCCTGTTTTTTTATTTGGCAACTCCATGGGAGGGGCTTTGGCGGCCCAAGTGGCCTCCCAAGTGCCTCAGCAGGTGCGAGCGCTTTGCCTGTGGGCGCCGGCGGGTGCGCGCATGAGTGCAGAAGAGGCGAAGGGGCTCTGCAAGCTGTATAATGTGCAGAATGCGCGCCAGGCGCGCGCATTGCTTCGGCGCCTGTTTGTGCGTACCCCCTGGTATGCCGAATGGTTTGCGAGGTGTTTTGTCCCCATGTTTAACCTGCCGGCGGTGCGCCTTGTGCGAGAGGGCGGCATGGAGCGTTGTTTGGAGCCTGAAACGCTGAAAAAGCTGAACATGCCCACTTTGCTTATATGGGGGGCATTGGAGAAGTTGCTCCCCTATGGGGGTATTGAATATTTTCGAGAGCATTTGCCGAAGGGGGCAGTGCTGTTAGAGGTGCAGGGGTTTGGCCACATGCCGCAATGGGAGAGCCCAAAAAAATGCATGCGTATTTGGTGGGAGTTTGCTCGCAAGCAAGGCCTTATATAAAGCGCCTTGGCTTTATGTGTTTTTTGGGTTTTGGCGGCTTTGGGGGTTTGGCTGGGGCAGCGGCAAGGCCTTCTGCGGACGCGGCAAGTGAGGCCGCCTATGGCCAAATGGAAGTGCTTGCACGCGCCCTCAACCATATTGAGTCCCGCGCTGCCACACAGCCCTCTGTGGAGCTTTTGGTGCAGGCGGCCATACGCGGCATGCTGAGGGAAATAGACAACAGCAGCCGCTATTTGACGGCCGCGGAGGTGGTGGGTTTGGAGCAGGCCTCCGAGGTGGGGGAGCTGGGTTTGGGGCTTGAGGCGTCCGCCCAGGGGCTGGTGGTGCTCAGCATACAAGAGGCTTCACCCGCGCATAAAGCAGGCATACGCAAAGGGGACGCGTTGCTTGCGGTGGAGGGCTTGCCTGTGCAGGGCTTGTCGGCAGCCCAGGTGCAAAGCCAGCTGGTGGGGCCTGTGGGCAGCCAAGCCGTTTTAAAACTCCAAAGGGAAGGCGTATTCCAACCTCTGTATTTTCGCCTCAGGCGCGCTGTGCTTCGGCGCTCTCCCTTGGAAACCCATTGGGTGGACTCCATATGGGTTATTCGCCTGTCGCGTTTTTCTCCGGGGGTTGCCCTGGAGCTTTCCCAGCGTTTTGCTGAGGCCTTAACGCAGAAGCCCAGCTCCCTGGTGTTGGATTTAAGGGGAAATTTAGGGGGGCTTTTGCAAGAGGCCTTTGGCGTGGCCAGCCTTTTTTTGCCGCCCCTAAGCCCCATTGTCTACATTCAAAGCCCTAAGCTTGGGCCCTCCAGGCTGGAGAAAACCACCTCTCCTCCTGAGGGTACCGCCACCCGCCTTCCCCTGTGGGTGCTGATGGATGAAAACAGCGCCTCCGTCACCGAGGTATTAATAGCCGCCCTCAAAGACAATGGACGCGCTCGCCTGTTGGGAGAAAAAACCCATGGCAAAGGCAGCATTCAGGAGCAACTGCTTTTGCCGGACGGCTCCGCCATCTATTTAACCGTTGCCTATTTTATTCGGCTGACAGGTGCCAAAATTGACAAAGAGGGCATTTTGCCGGACTGCCACTTCCACCAGGCCAAAGGGTGCACAGGGCTGGAAAACTGGCCTTCAAAGCTGAAAAAAAGCATGGGCTTTGGCGAGGGTATACCTAAGCCCTAATTCCATTTGGCCCTCTCTATTTTGAGAGATTTGTTGAGGATTTTTGTGCCGGTGAAGCTTTCCATGTCGGCGGCTTTGTCCTCTGCAACGAGGACGAAAGAGAAGTTGGGGTGCAAGTCTACAAGCTGGAAGGCCTCGGTGGAAACGCCTATTTGGGAGAGCGCCTCGCAGAAGTTTTCTGCGGTGCCACACTCTTGGGTGCCCAAGTTAATCCACAGGCGAGCCATTCCCTCGGGCAGAGGCTCCTGGGGGCGTTGTTTTTTGGCAGAGCGTCTGCTGCTGCGCTCTCTGTGTTCTCTGGGCTCTCTGGGTTCTCTGGGTTCTCTGTGCTCTTCTTTGGAGCCCACCGTCGGGTCCTCTATCCAAGGGAGAGGTTGGCCGGACTGCAAGGCTTCAAACAACTCTCTGTCGGACAAGTGGCGTTTCCCTTTTGTTGCAGGGGTTGTTTCTTCAGGAGGGGTGGACTCCAGCAGCGCAAGGTTTTCTGTGGGGCAGCTGTCCGTTGGAGCGGTATCCTCAAGGGGCGGGTTTGGGGCAGGAGAGGAGGCGAGGCTCTCCGTGTCCACCATGGCCAAAGGGGCAGGCATGGCTGCGGCAGGTGGGCGAGGTGGCCTGTTGCGGGCTTCTCGTGGAGGGCGGCGCTCGTCTCTGGAGCGGCCGCGCTCTTTGCCTTTTCTGTCTCTTCCTTCTCTGCTTTCTCTTCCTTTTTGAGCCTCATGAGGAGCGTGTTTGGGGGCATGCTTGGGGGAAGCTTGTTGCTCTTCTTGGCTTTGCTGGGCTTTGGTTTTTCGCTGGTGCCAGAAGAAATAGCGCAAGAGGAAAGCAACCAACTCATCCGCATCGCTTCTTTGTTTAAGTCCGGTGGCAAGCCCCAAAAAGCCTTCATATACGGTGGTGGAAGCGGCCTCTTTTATTTCGCGGACGTGGCGATCTGTCCACATTTCCAAGGCCACTTGGGGTGCAGGCATGGGGCGTTTTTCAAAGGGGATGCCATATTTTTTTTCCAAAGCGGAATAGGAGGAAAGCTCTCTTCCGGAAACCAGGTTAATGGCGACGCCTTTTTTGCCAATTCTTCCGGTGCGTCCGACGCGGTGCAAATAGACGGAAGGGTCTTCCGGCAGGGAATAGTTAATAACGTGCCCCAAGTCCGAAATGTCAATTCCGCGCGCGGCCAAATCCGTGGCCACCATAAAAGCCAACTCCCCGCTTTTCACTTTGGCCATCACGCGCTCGCGCTCTTTTTGTGGCAAGTCCCCGTTCAGCAGCTCCGCATCCAAGCCATTGCGGTTGAGCACGGCCACCACCAACTCTGTATCGTCTCTGGTATTGCAGAAGATGATGGCATTTTCAGGCTGCTCTATTTCAAGCACATAAAGCAAGTTGCGCGGTTTGGGGAAGGCATCATCCACATCATAGCGGACGTGGTGGATGTGCTCTACGGTAAAAACATCCTTGGAAAGCAAAAGCGTCTGCGGCTCATGCGTATGCCGCATAATCAGCCTGCGTATATCATCCGAGACGGTGGCTGAAAACAGCAGCACTTGTCGCTCCGGAGGAAGCGCCTCAATAATATGGGTTACCTCCTCATAAAAGCCCTGGTTCAGCATTTCATCGGCTTCGTCCAAAACAATGTGGCGGCAGCTGTGGAGTTTTAAATTTCCACGGCGCATATGGTCCTGAATTCTCCCTGGGGTGCCCACAACAATGGCGGCACCCTTCTCGAGAGCAGCCTCTTGGAGCTTCATCGAGGCGCCACCATAAATGGCTGCAATTTGAATATCGCGGTATTGAGAAAGTGCTCCCAACTCTGTGGCCACCTGGGAGGCCAACTCTCTTGTGGGGCACAAAATGAGGGCTTCGGTTTCACATGTGCCTTTGGGGATGCGCTCCAACAGGGGCAGGCCGAAGGCGGCTGTTTTTCCGGTGCCTGTTTTGGAGCGTACAATTAAATCCTTCCCCTGGAAGGCGGGTTGAAAGGCCTGGGCTTGCACCGGTGTAGGCTGGCGATAGCCGCGCTCCGCCAAAGCGCGGAGTGTCTCCTGGGAAAGCCCCAGGGACTCAAAACTCACATCAGCCACATATGAGGTGGCTTCAGCAGAGGTTTCAGCAGGGGCTTCAGCAGAGGTTTCAGCAGTGGCTTCAGCAGGGGTTTCAGCCAAGGCAAGCTCCGAGGTGGTTTGGGCTTCGGGGCTGGGCGAGGTGTCGGTTGTTTTGTCGGTTTCAAATGTCACAGCCATGCATCTATCCTTCTCTGAGGGGACAAAGCAATGATTTGGAGCGACAAAGGCAACTTTGCGCTAAACAAAGTTTAATGGAAGACTTAAGAGAGGAGGCTCCCCAGCTGTTGCCGCGCCAAAGCCCGAAGGAGTTGTTGGCGCTTGCGCCCCGGGAGAAGTCCACCCCGTTGGCCCCGGCAGACTCACTGGCGGCCTATATGCGGGAGGTGATGCGCCACGCTTTGCTTGAGCGCGAGGAAGAGCTGGTTTTGGCGCGGGAATTTCAGCAGACAGGCCAGTTGCATTTGGGGTGGAAACTGGTGGCGGCCAACCTGCGTTTGGTGGTGAAGCTGGCCTATGAATACCACCGCTCTCCCTTGTTGCTTTTGGACATTATACAAGAGGGGAATATGGGCCTCATTCAAGCGGTGAAGAAGTTTGATCCGGAGCGTGGTGTGAGGCTCTCTTCCTATGCGGCATGGTGGATTAGGGCTTATATACTCCGCTATATTATGGACAGCTGGAAGCTGGTGAAAATAGGCACCACAGAAGCCCAGCGAAAATTGTTTTTTAAGCTTCGGCAAGAGCAGGAGAAGTTGGCGGCCCAGGGTTTTGAGATAACGCCCAAGCTGTTGGCAGAGCGTCTGAGCGTCACCGAAGAAGAAGTAGAGGAGATGGATCAGCGTTTGGGGCAAGATGAGGTTTCCCTGGATGCGCCCACAGGGGAGGATGAGGATGGACGTATGCGCGCCCACACCAGCCTGGCCTCACCCCATGCGCCGACGGATGAGGTTTTGGGCCAGGAGCAGCTGTCCACCTTGTTTAGAGAAAAGCTGACAACATTTGCCCAAACCCTCAAAGAGAAGGAGAAATATGTTTTTGAAAAGCGCCTCATTGCCGATGAGCCCATGACTTTGCAGGAGATTGGCTCCCACTTTTCCATCAGCCGGGAGCGTGCCCGACAAATAGAAGCGGCCCTTATAGAGAAAATCCGCAAATATATGCACGCTGAAATTCCCGATTTTGACTTGGTGGCCGTAAACCCCCTCGACCATGAAGCTTAGGTATACCCCACTCCACCTCCTGCTTAAGGTGGGTGCTCCCTAGACCGTTTTTACTTAGAACTGATTTGATTCTCCAGACCGGTTTCAATTTGGCATGAGGTCGAGGCGGGCGAGGATTTCGCGATGAGCAAGCTCCGGTGGAGCTTGCTGACGGAAGGGTGGAGGTAGGGAGTGCACTTAAGTGCATGACCTGAGCGAAACCGGAGCCCAACGAAGAGATCATGTCAAAGTGAAAGCGGTCTAGAGGGTATTTCACCGGGTGGGGGCTTGTCCGTGGGGGCGTTGAGGTGGGCAGCAAAGTCCCGCCCTTCGCCTTCCTGGAGTATGTCAAAGCGCACCTCAGGGTAGGCCGTGCGCAAGGCGTCGACAGCCTGGGTGGCTTCGAGTTGGCCGTCGTCGGCCAGGTCGAAAGTGCCAAAGTGGAGGCCCACGCTGTGGGAAGCTTTGAGCACCGCTGAGGCCTCCAGGGCCTCTTTGGGGCCTATGTGCTGCGCGCCCATAAACCACTCGGGCTTATAGGCGCCGATGGGCAGCAAGGCGAGGTGCATGGGGCCAAAGCGCTCATATATTTGTGCAAAATGCGGCCCCCACCCGGTGTCGCCTGCATAATATAGGGCCCCCTCCGGCCCTTGCACCACAAAGCCTACCCAGAGTGTCCTGTTGAGAAAGAAGGGGTTTCGGCCGGACCAATGTGCGGCGGGGGTGGCCCAAATGGTGAGGCTCCCCAGGGTGGTGGACTGCCACCAATCCAACTCTATCACCTTGGCGCAAATGCCATTTTGCTGCAGGAAGGTGCCGTTGCCCAGGCCCGTTATGATGGTGAGGTTGGGAAAAGCCTCCACAAGTCTTCGCAGCGTAGGCAAGTCTAAATGGTCATAATGGTCATGGCTGAGGAGAATAAGCTCTATAGGCGGCAAATCCTCAAAGCGTATACCCGGGGGGCGTTGGCGTTGGGTGCCCAACCAGGAGGCGGGGCCCACGCGGGAGGACCAGACAGGGTCCGTCAACAGGTTGAGGCCATGGTATTGCAGGAGCACCGTGGCATGCCCCACAAAACTCAGCCGCAAGCCCTCCACGCGTTGAGGTGGCGGCGGCCCGAAAGGCGCATCCACAAAACCCTGCCACGCAGGGCCCGTGCGTCGGCTAAAATGCCACTTGAGTATTTCACCCGCGCCCGGGCGTGAGGGCACTCCCGGCTGGTTGGAAAAGCGGGTGCCGTCAAAATGCTCCGTAGGGGGCCCACTATAAAGGGGTGTACACCCCCCCAAAACAGCAAGCAGTGGGGGCAGGCACAAGAGGCGCGGGGCAAGAGGAGGCAGCAGAGGCTGCGGGGTATTGTGCATATGCAGTTTTCTTTTTTCTTTTGGGGGTGCTTTTAGGGTGGAGAAAAGCCTCAACGGGGTGGGGTTTGGTGTCTTTTCCGCTCAGGGTTGGGGCAGCTCGCTTTGGGGGCGAATTTCATTTTTGCGTGCAACAAAGGAGTTGGGGGGAATGCTTTGCGTAATAAACGCGTTGCCGGCGACAATGCTGTTTTTCCCAATAATGGTGGAGCCTCCGAGGATGGTGGCGTTGGCATAGACGACGACGCCGTCCTCGAGGGTGGGGTGGCGTTTTTGGTTGGCCATGTGCTTCTCCACCGTCAATGCCCCCAGCGTAACGCCCTGATAGAGTTTGACGCCCTCACCAATGTGCGTGGTTCCGCCGATGACAATGCCCGTACCATGGTCAATAAAAAAACGGCCACCAATGGTTGCCCCGGGGTGAATGTCAATGCCCGTCTTCTGGTGCGCATATTCCGTCAGCATGCGCGGCACCAGAGGCATGCCGTGCGTGTGCAGCGCGTGCGCAAGCCTATAGAGGGAAATGGCATAAAAACCAGGGTATGTCAGAATAACCTCATCCAGGCTTTGGGCTGCAGGGTCTCCCTCGAAAATGGCCTCGGCATCTGCCTGCATCCGCTCGCGCAAGCCCCACAACTCCTCGAAGAAGCGCTCTGGAAAACGAGCCTCGCGTGTGGGCGCACCCGGAGGGCTGACAGCGCGCGCAAGCCGCCCCAGCAATTGCATCAGCGACAAAAGCTCTTCCTCAAGGGCCGCTTTGGAGCAGGAGAGGTTGGGGGAGAAGTGGGGAAAAAGCAACTCCATGGCACGGGAGGCCAATTGCTGCACCAGAGGCTGTATTTGTGAGGGGAAGCAATGCGCGCTGCGTGCGGCAAACAGCCGCTCAACCAGAAAGGTGGACTCCATGGGTGCCCTCTTAGCACATTTTCATGCATGGGCTTAGAAACAACTCGCCTCCTTCAAGCCCCAAGCTGCACAGAGGGGAGAAAGTTTTTATGAGAGGAAAACAAGCTTTGCCCTTGAGGGCTTCTGGGCATTTGTTGGAAGGGCTGCTCCTATTTGTGGGGGACTTTGGCGCTTTCAGCGGTTATATAAACTTCAGCATGCAGCATAAAGCCACCTTTGAAATAATTAACCAGCTGGGTTTGCACGCGCGCGCAGCCGCGCAACTGGTGCGCGTTGCCAACAACTATGCCTGCACCGCGGCCTTAAGTTGTGCGGGAGAAACCGTCAATGCCAAATCCATTATGGGTGTCCTCATGTTGGCTGTTGCCAAAGGCATGTACATAGGCCTGTGTTGTGAGGGGGAGGGTGCTGAAGAGTGCCTTGGGGAAATGGGTCGCCTCATCCAAAACCGCTTTGGGGAGCCTCGCTAATGTCTGCGCGTATTGTCCTCAAAGGCATAGGCGCAAGCCCCGGCATCGCCATTGGCCAGGCTTTTGTTTATGCTTTGCAAACCATTGTCCCCTTGCGCAAGGAGTTGCCTCAAGCACAGCTGAAAGCTGAGGTGGAGAGGCTGTGTGTTGCACTTGGCGCGACGGAAAAACAGCTTGCGCATTTGCGCCAAAAACTTTCTGCACAGGAGCATGGCCTCATTCTCGAGGCGCACAGCCTCATGTTGGCGGATCCACTCTTTGCAGACGCAGCCAAGGCTGCCATCCTCTCCAAGGGCATTAATGCAGAGTGGGCTGTTTTTGAAACCACTCAGGAGTTGCTTGCGCATTTTGACGCTCTCCAAAACCCCTATATCCGCGAGCGCCGCTCAGACATAAAATGGGTGGCTGACAGTGTGCAGAAAAATTTGGCCGGGCATGTTTTTGAAGAGGAGGAGGATGGTTTTCACCTCCCTGAAAATTCCATTGTGGTGGCGGATGAGCTGCCTGTCGCCAAGGCGGTGTTTTTGGCCAATGAGAAAAACACGCTTGCCTTTGTGACGCAGGGCGGTGGAGAAACCAGCCATACCAGCATTGTTGCCCGCGCCAAACAATTGCCTGCCGTGGTTGGCGCCAGCACGCTTTTGCAAAACGTCAAACCCGGAGACAGTTTGGTGGTGGATGGGGAGTTGGGTGAAATTTATGTAGAGCCCGACGAAGGCATGCTAAGGCAGGCAAAACGCAAACAGCGCCAACAGCAAGCACAACAAATGCATGCCCAACAACAAGCCCATGCCCCTGCGCTCAGCTTGGACGGGCACAAGGTTTCTCTTTGGGGGAATGTGGAGTTTATAGAGGAAGTGGACATGTTGTTGAAAATGGGGGCTGAAGGCATAGGGCTTTTTAGGACAGAGTTTTTGCTGGTAGGCAAGGACAGGCCCTGCTCCGAGGAGGAGCAGTTTTGGGCCTATCGCCGCGTCCTTGAGGCCATGCAGGGTCGTCTCGTCACCTTGCGTACTTTTGATTTGGGTGGGGACAAGCTTCCGGGGGAGCCTCTGGAAAAATTTCTGGAGGGGCATGTGGAGAAGGAAGCCAACCCGGCGCTTGGGCTCCGCGCCATTCGCCTCTGCCTGGGCCACAGGGAGCTTTTTCGCACGCAATTGCGCGCTGCATTGCGTGCCTCTGCCTTTGGAAACCTTCAACTCATGTTTCCGCTCATCAGCCATTTTTCGGAGCTCCATGAGGCCAAAAAAGAGTTGGAAGCCTGCCGTGCCAGTTTGAGTGTGCAAGGCATAGCCATGGCCAAGCACATTCCGGTGGGGATGATGATTGAGACGCCCGCTGCCGCGTGGGTTGCGGATTTGCTGGCCTATGAGGTGGACTTTTTTTCTGTGGGGACGAATGACTTAATACAATATACGTTGGCCATTGATAGACAAAACTCCCAAGTGGCCTACCTCTATAGCCCCTTGCATTTGGCTGTGCTTCGCTCCCTCCAACACATTGTGGCCTCCGCCCAAAAAGCCGGCATTCCCCTGTGCGTTTGCGGAGAAATGGCCGGCAGCTCCCAACACACCGCCATGCTTTTGGGCATGGGTATAAACTCCCTCTCCATGGCTGCTGTGCACATGGGAAAAGTCAAAGAGTGCATTCAAAATACCTCCATAGCCAAAGCACAGCAGATGATGCAGGCCGCTCTCCAAAAAAGCTCCACAGAAGAAATTGAAGCCTTCATCCACACGCAAATGCATGCCATGTATGTAGACCACAATTTCTTCTAAACTACCCTCAAAACCAGGCTCACAAGCTGCCCCAACATAGGCTGCCCCAACACCCCCTGCGGATACTGAAAAGGTGCACAGGCTTGAAGGCTCCCTCCCCCCAAGCCATGGCCTCAAGGCCATTTCGGCCCCACCTGGGCAGATGCCATTCATTTTTCTACTGTGTGGAAATGCGCGCACACACTCTTTTCACATGAGTCCCTCGTTGTCTCTCTGCACCAAAAGGTGTTAGCTGCTATAACGCCGAGGGCGCAAACCCCCTCCCCCTCTTTTGTGAACCTCTTTTGTGAAGGAGTTGATATGTCCGAACTTGAAAAACGCATCCGTGACAAAAGCTTGCTGTCCAAGGTGATGAAGGCAGAAGATACGCTCCCCTTTTTCGAGGGGGCGGCCCGCGCGCCGATGAACCTGGGGTGGTCCGGGTTTACGCCGGTGGGTTACCCTAAAATGGTGCCCACCGCCGTTGCGGACCATGTCGAAAAAAAGGGCCTGCAAGGCAAATGGAAATTTAACCTCTTCATCGGCGCCTCCGTCGGCGCAGAAACCGAGGACAGGTGGGCTGCGCTGGGCCTCATTGACAGGCGATGGCCCTACCAAACCGGAAAAAATATTGCGCAGGGCATTAACAGCGGCCACATACGCATGGGCGACAAACACCTGTCCATGTTTGCGCAGGACTTGCGCTATGGGTTTTATACGCCGGACAAAGGCGGAAAACTCGACATCGCCCTCATTGAGGCTTCGGCCATTACGGAGGAGGGCCACATTGTGCTGGCCGGCTCCGTCGGCGCCGCGCCTGAAATTATTGACATTGCCGAAAAAATTATTGTGGAAATCAACACCAGCCTCCCCTCCTTCGAGGGCATGCATGATATTTGGATGACGGACCTTCCGCCCAACAAGCGCCCCATCCCCATAACGGATGTACGCCAGCGTATAGGTACACCCTGGGTGCCCACCGACAAATCCAAAATTATTGCCATTGTGGAGAGCAACAAGCCCGACAACGGCCGCGCGCTGCGTGGCACTGACGAGCAATCCCAGGCCATTGCCGACCATATTGTGGATTTTTTCCTCGCTGAGGTGAAGGCCGGCCGCCTGCCCAAAAACCTCCTGCCCCTGCAGTCCGGCGTGGGCTCCATCGCCAACGCGGTGGTGGGCGGTTTGACACAGTCCCCCTTTGAAAACCTCGTCGTCTTCACCGAGGTGTTGCAAGATACTTTTCTGCCCTTCCTCGACTCGGGCAAGTGCAAATTTATTAACTGCACCTCCCTCTCCTTGTCCAAAGAGGGTTTTGTGGAGTGGTGGGCAAAATTTGACAAATATAAAAACATGGTGCTGCTGCGCCCCCAACAGGTGTCCAACAACCCCGAGGTTATTCGGCGCCTGGGCGTCATCGGCATGAATACGCCGCTGGAGTTTGATATGTATGCGCATGCCAACTCCACGCTGGCCGGCGGAACCAAAATGCTCAATGGCATTGGCGGCTCCGGGGATTTTTTGCGCAACACCTATTTGAGCATGATGCATTGCCCCTCCGTGCGCCCCTCCAAAACCGATGAGCTGGGCATCAGCTGCGTCGTCCCCAAAGTGCCGCATGTGGACCATACGGAGCATGACTTGGATGTTGTGGTGACGGAGCAGGGCCTGGCTGACTTGCGCGGACTTGCACCCAAGGACAGAGCGCGCGTTATTATCCAAAAGTGCGCCCACCCGGCCTACCGCGACTACCTCATGGACTATTTGCAGCGCGCAGAAAAAACCACCGGCCTCCACCATGAGCCGCAAATGCTTGACGAGTGCTATAAAATGCACCTGGCTCTCGCCCAAGCCGGTAGCATGCGCTTTTGGAATAATGCCTAGAAGCTTTCTCGTTTGTTTTTGGTTTTATTTTTTTCCCTCCGGGGGGGGGACGGAGCGAAGCGGAGTCAGGCGAGCTTTAGCGAGCCTCCACTCCCCCCCTGGAAGGGAAAAAACAAAACCCCCCCCACTTATTTAAAATGCCCGCCGCCAGGCGAAAAAACAGTTTTCCGCTTCCTTAGGGGCTGAAGAGGAAGTGGAGAATGGCTTTATGGAAAGTGCGGGTGGGTTTGAGTTGGTGTTTTCCGCCCTCTATAACCCAGAGGGTGAGGTGGCGTTTTTGCTGAGGGCAAATCCACGCTTTTTGGCTAAAGGGCTGTTGAAAGAGGGGAGGGGGGCTCTCCGCATTAATGGGGAGGCACTGTGCCTGAGTGGCCCAAAGCTCAAGCATGGTGGAGGGGGAGGGAAAGGCTGTGGCCGTGGGGGAGAGTTTTCCACCTTCTAGAGGCACCCACTCATCCGCGTCGCCGTGGATGTGCAAAATGGAGGGGCCTGAGGCAGAGAGGGAGGGGCAAGAGGCTGGGGGTGCGCCGGCCACGGCAATGAGTTTGGAGAAGCGCTCCGGGTTTTCGCAAGCCAGTTGGTAGGCCAGGAAGGCGCCGTTGGAGAGGCCTATGAGGCTTATGCGGGTGCTGTCTATGGGGAGGCGTTGTGCAACATCCTCGAGGACGGCCATAATATAGGCCAAATCCTCAGGGTGTTGAGCATCATGGTTGCAGCAGCTGGTGTTGGCATCCCAATAGCGTTTGCCGGAGAGGTTTTTTGTGCCTAAAGGCCATGCATAGGCAATGCCGGCTTTTTGCAATTCGGCTTTTATGCGGAAGAAGCGCTCCTGGGTAGCGGGAGAGGTATCATAAGCATGCAAAAGCACCACCAGCGCAAAGGGCTTTGGGGAAGCCTCATCCGGCACCCAAAGTGCATAGGGGCGCTCGGGAAAGCTTTGGGGTGCAAAACTTTGTGGGCGCGAGCAGGCGAGAGGGAGCAGCAAACACAGCAGCAAGCACAGCAGCAAAAACAAAAATTGTTTCATGGTGTGGTTGGGTCGGCCTGCAGAGGTTGAGGGTATTGGCTTTGGGGGCAAGCATTCCAATGGTTCCAAAAAGCTTCGCGCAAAGCGCGGTGCTCTGCAGAGTCCAAGGTGGAATAGCGGGAAGCAGCCTCTTTGACGAAGCGCTCGCAAAACTGTCGGTGTTTCTCATGAGTGTGTTGCAACAACTCTGCAGAGAGTGTGCCTTCGGCAATGGCCTTGGAGAGGCCGTCCATGGCTTGCAAGCGTTGTTGTGGGCTGTTGCACAGCAAGAGGAGGTTGGAGCCTGCGGCTATGGCCTGCACGGCGGCTTTTTCCATGGGCCAGTGGGAGACAATGGCGCCCATGCCCATGTCATCGGCCACAATAAGCCCTTCAAAAGCCATCTCCTTGCGCAGAAGTTGGGTGAGTATGGTGGGGCTCAAACTGGCAGGCCAGGCATTATCCAAAGCGGGGTAGCGTACATGTGCGGGCATAATGGCGGCCAAGCCTGTTCTGGCATAGGCGGCGAAGGGGATGAGCTCGCGGCTTCTCAAAAAAGCTTCGTCATGGAGGATGGAGGGCAGAAAAAAGTGAGTGTCTTGCGGTGCATCCCCCTGGCCGGGGAAGTGTTTTGCGCAGGAGGCGACGCCCTGGCTTTCGAGGCCTCTGGCGAAAGCCAAACCCAAGGGCGCCACCACATGGGCTTGCTCATGGAAGCAGCGGTCCCCAATGGCCACATTGTCAGGGTTGGTATCTATATCGAGCACGGGGGCCAAATTCCAATCAATGCCGAGGGCGGACAACTCAAAGCCGACGAGGGCACCGGCCTGTTGAAGGAGTTGGGTGTCCACGGCCTTGCCCAAGCTACGCATGGGGGGCAGGTGCGTCATCGGGGGCATACGCAACCTGGCGACGCGGCCGCCCTCCTGGTCGACGGCAACAATGAGGGGGCGTTGGGCATAAGCTTTGAGTGCAAAAACAAGTTTTGCCACTTGAGCGGGAGACTCAATGTTGCGCTTAAAGAGGATGAAGCCGGCAACGCCCAAATCCACTTGTCTGCGCAAGGTGTCAGAAAGCGCCGTGCCTTCAAAGCCAAACAGGCACAGCTGAGCTGCTTTGTGGCCTATGTTGTCATTTTGCATGGGGGCCCACTTGTTGAGGGAGGGTTTTGAGGGGGTGAGGCAACCAGGGTTTGTGGAGCAAAAGCTTGTGCAGAAGAAGCTTGTGCAGAAAAGGCTTGTGCATAGTGTGCGGCGCGCAAGAGGGCCTGAGCCATGGGGAGGGGGTTGGCTGTGTTTTTTCCTGCAATATTATAGGCGACGCCATGTCCTGGCGAGGTGCGCGGCAGGGGGAGGCCGAGGCTGATGTTCACCGTATTCTCAAAGTCCATGGCTTTGATGACGCACAAGCCCTGGTCGTGATACATGGCCAGCACAGCATCAAAAGGTTGAGTATGGAGGCTGGCGAAGAAGCCATCTGCGGGGAAGGGGCCTTCGCACAGGAGGCCGAGGTGCTTGGCCTGTTGGAGGGCGGGCCGGAGAATGCGCAGCTCCTCGTCGCCATGGAGCCCTCCCTCGCCTGCGTGTGGGTTGAGCGCCAGCATGGCCAGGCGTGCTGTGCGGCCCAGCAATGGGCTAAGGGTTGAGGAGAGCAGCTGCAGTTGTGCCACGAGGGTATGGGTATGGAGTGCCTGGGGCACCTGGGCAATGGGCAGGTGGTTGGTGGCCAGGGCGACGCGGAGTTTGGGGCTCTCCATAAGCATAAGCACCTGGCAGTTGAAGGCTTGGGCGAGCCACTCCGTATGCCCGTGGAAACTGGAGCCGCTGCGCATAATGGCCTCTTTGGAGACGGGGGCGGTGCAGAGCGCGTCGAGGCTTTTGTTTTGTGCGGCGGCAATGGCGGCATTAATATAGTCCAATTGGGCTTTGCCTCCTGCCGGGGAGGGGCTGCCGGGTTTTCTGTCTTCAGGGGGCAGGTGGCTTATGCATATAAGCTCCACATGTGGGGGGAGCAAGGGAGCCAAAGAGGCATCTCCAAAAACAATGGGCACAAAAAGGTGTTGAAGTTGTGTTTGGGACAAAGCCTGGGTGAGGATTTCGGCGCCTATGCCTGAAGGGTCGCCGGCGCTGATGCCTATGCGGGGGAGTTTCAAAGTTTTTCCTCAACAATGGCTTGTGCGCGCAGCTCCTGGGCATAGTGCCTTGCATGGGTTTCCATTTGCTCCTGCACCAGTTTTTGGCGGAGGCTCTCCTTCATTTCCTCAAGGGGGGCCAGGGGGAGAGGGCGTTTGTTTTCCACTTTAATAATGTGCAGCCCCAGGTTGGTTTTAATGGGGGGTGAAACCTGGCCCACCTCGAGGGAGAAGGCCGCATTTTCAAACTCTGGCACCATAATGCCGCGTTTAAAATAACCCAAATCCCCCCCTGTGGAGGCGGAGGCACCTTCACCGTGTTGTTGGGCCAACTCGGCAAAATGGGCTTCGGGTTTTTGTGCGAGTTGAGCAATGTGGTAGGCTTTTTCCCAAGCGGCCTGGGCGGTTTTTTCGTCGGCCTCCCCCTCCAGGCGTATCAGTATATGCCTGGCATGCACCTCAAACTCGGTGCTTTCTCTTTTTACCCATTGCTCATAGGCGGATTTAACATCCTCCTCGGTTACATTCACCTTGCTTTGGAGTTTGAGGCGCACAAGCTTCATCCTCCCCAGCTGTGTTTTCAGCTGGGAGCGGTAGGCTAAAAGGCTCAGCCCTTCCCGAGCGAGCAGAGGCTCCAACTGCTGCAAGGTGGCGTTGTTTTGTTGCAAAATATCCTCAATGGCCAGGTTAACCTCTTCCTCACTGCCTTCAAGCTTGAGTATTTTTACTTGGGCGTCCATGAGTTTTTCGTCAATGAGGGTGGAGAGCATGCGTTTTTGTGCGGCCTTATATTTTTCGGCAACGGCGAGCACCTCGGGGGGTGCTTCTTGTTTAAGGCGTTTGTTTATGGCGGAGAGGGGAATAACCTCTCCATTGACGACAGCGGCGACAGCGTCCACCAACTCTCTGTTGGCAGCCAGGGTGGAGAAGGAGAGGAGGCAGCCGAGCAAGCATATACTCATGGTTTTTTTCCACTAACATGTTTGGGTGGCCAAGTGGCCAAGTTAAGGAGGGCCTCGTGTATTTCCACATGGGCCTGGCTTTTGAGTTTTTGCAAAAACGCGGCTTTCATTTGGGTACCGCGCTCTGCCACCAGCCTGGCCTCAATGGTATTTCTGGCTTTGCTAAAGGGTATGCGCTGGGGGCGGAATTTTTTTTGTACCCAAAAGAGGTGCCAGCCGAAGGGAGAGGGCGTAGGGCTGGAAACCTGGTTGGTACGCAGGGAGAACAGGGTTTCATCCATGGGGGAGGGCATGACGTTTTGTGCGAAGCGTCCGAGTTTGCCGCCATTTTCGGCCTCTGGCGCGATGGAATATTGGCGTGCCAATTTTTCAAAGGAGTGCCCTGCCCTCAAGAGGCGCAGCAGTTTGTTGGCCTCTTGCTGTGTTTTGACGACAATTTGGCTGGCTTCAATTTCTGTGGGCGCGAAAAACAACTCTGCATTTTCCTCATAAAAGTGGCGCAAAGCCTCCTCCGTAATGGCAATGCGCGCAAACACCTCCTCATAGAGGAGGGCCTCAATGGCCATGTGCTGTGCGGTTATTTTTTCAAAGTGGGCCATATTCAGCTGAGGGGTATCCGCCATGGCTTCGCCCATGTTTTCGGCCATATTTCCGAGGAAGCCGGACATTAACACCTGGGTATGTTGTTTTATTTGGCTTGGGTTGGGGAAGAGTTGTCTTTTATGGGCCTCTTGCAGCAAGAGGGTTTTGTCTATTAACTCGGCCAGGAGTGTTTTCAACGAGAGGTGGGGGTGCTCTGCGGAATTTTCCGCGGAGCCAAGCCCCAGGGCCAACTCATTTTCAACATCCTCGAGGGTGAGTATGCTGCCATTCACTTGGGCGAGCCAATGGGCAGGCAGTTGAGGTGCTGGTGGCAAGGCTGCGGGTGGGTTGCAGGTACATGCGCCAAGCCAGCCAAGCCAGAGGGCGGCGAGGGCGCTCAGGGTTGTATAGGTGTTTTTAAAATGGGCGAGGCGAAACATTTTCCATGCCTGGGGTTATAGGGTGTGTTTGGAAAAGGTGTGCACCCTCATATAAAAAACAAGCATGGTTAAATAGAAACAAAAAAGCGGCCTGTTGTTAAGGCGGGGGCATTTTAGTGTAGCCTGTATGTCCGCTGTGTGTCGCCTGTGGTGTGGGGAAAACGCATTTTGAGTGTTGTTGTAGCCATGCCTTGCCTCCATTTATGGCATAAAAGGGCACTCTTTTCAGCTTTTGGTTGCAGGCGCATATGGCTATGGCAATACGAGGGTTATGGAGCAGGGGAAATGCGGAGTGCCCTTAAGAGAGCGTTGGCTGCGCAGGGCCACTTGGGCTTCTGTGGGCACGGCTTTGGGGCTTTTGGGCATAAAAACCTTGGCCTATTTTGCCACCCACTCTGTTGCCGTATTGGCTTCTCTTGCGGACTCCTTGTTGGATGTTATGGCTTCTTCCGTCAATTTTTGGGCTGTGCGCCTTTCCTTTCGTCCGGCGGACAGGGAGCACTCTTTTGGGCACGGCAAGGCGGAGGCTTTGGCGGGTTTGGGGCAGTCCCTGTTTATTGGGGGCTCTGGGGTTTGGCTTTTATATGAGTCATCCACACGCCTTATTTCGCCCAGGCCCATAACTCAGCTGGGGTGGGGCATGCTTGTTATGGGCATAGCGGTGGTGGCCACGCTTGTCCTTTTGGTATTTTTGGGCAAAGCCATTCGCGCCACGGACTCTGCCGCCATAAAAGCCGATGCTTTGCATTACCGCACGGACATATTCAGCAACATAGCGGCCTTTGCTGCTTTGGCTTTGGGCTATGGGGGGTTTTTATGGGCGGATGGTTTGTTTGGTTTGGCCATAGCGGCTTTTGTTTTAAAAAGCGCCTTCAGCATTGTGCGCGAGTCCATCGCCTTGTTAATGGACACGCAATTGCCGGAGGTTTTGCAGGCCAAAATACTCCATGCGGTGAGGGAGGTACCTGGCATTTTAGGTGCGCACGACTTGCGCACGCGGCGCTCGGGCGCCACCCTTTTTGTGCAGCTGCATGTGGAGGCACCTGACGCGTTGTCCTTGCTTGAAGCGCATGTTTTGGCGGACAAAGCCGAGGCTGCCATTGTGGGCATTTTGCCGGAGGCCGAAGTCTTCATACATGTGGACCCCAGCAGTGTTGTCCCCAGGGAGTTGAAGCACATGCCCGAGCATGCCCAAGGCAGCCGGAAGTTGCCTTAAGCGGTGCGGGTGGCTGAAGCAATGGAGAGCCCCAACTCATTAATGGAGAGCTCTCTCATGCGGTATTTTTGTATTTTGCCTGTCACCGTCATGGGGAATGCGTCGACAAACTTCCAATGGTGGGGAATTTTGAAGGTGGCAATTTTCCCCTGGCAATAGGCTTTCAACTCCTCACCTGAAAGAGAGGTGTCGCGTTTGAGCTTCACCCACGCCATCACCTCCTCACCATATTTTTTGGAGGGAATGCCTATAACCTGAGCCTCCGCAACGTCCGGGTGCGTGTGCAAAAATTCCTCAATTTCCCGTGGGTAGACGTTTTCGCCGCCGCGAATTATCATGTCTTTAAGCCTGCCCACAATGTTGACGAAGCCGTCGGCATCTATGGTGGCCAAGTCCCCCGAGTGCATCCACCGTGCCTTGTCAATGGCTTCGGCCGTGGCCTCCGGGTTATTCCAATAGCCCAGCATGACGCCATAGCCGCGTGTACACAACTCACCGGGGGTACCCTGGGGGACAATGTTGCCGGTGCCCGGGTCGACGAGTTTAATTTCCACATGGGGGTGGATGCGGCCGACGGTGGAGACGCGTTTTTCGAGGGGGTCGTCCACATGGCTTTGCGTAGAAACGGGGGAGGTTTCCGTCATTCCATAGCAAATGGTAATTTCGCGCATATTCATTTTGGACTGCACCTCTTTCATCACCTCAATGGGGCAAGGGGAGCCGGCCATAATGCCTGTGCGCAAGCTGGACAAGTCAAACTTTTCAAACTCGGGGTGTTGGAGCTCCGCAATAAACATGGTGGGGACGCCGTTGAGGGAGGTACATTTTTCATTTTCCACGGCCTTGAGTGTGGCGAGTGGATCAAACTCTTCCCCAGGGGTAACAATGGTGGCGCCGTGGGTGGTGCAGGCCAGGTTGCTGAGCACCATGCCAAAGCAGTGGTAGAAGGGGACGGGGACGCAGAGTTTGTCCTTCTCGGAAAATTTGAGGGTTTCGCCGATGAAGAAGCCGTTGTTGAGGACGTTGTGGTGAGAAAGCGTGGCGCCCTTGGGGAAGCCCGTCGTCCCCGAGGTATATTGGATGTTAATAGGGTCATCAAACTGCAACGAGGCTTCGCACTCCTCAAGCAGTTGCATGCTGACGCGGTGGCCGGCGGCGCGCACCACCTCCCAATCATTGTCAATAACCATGGCCAAGCGCAGTTTGGGGCAACGCGAGCGCACGGTTTCCAAAAGCTCCGGATAGGAGGTTTTGCGAAAGCCTTTTGCGAGGAAGAGGACGGAGGTGCCGGATTGGTTTAAGGCATATTCCAGCTCGGCGGATTTATAGGCGGGGCTGATGTTAACCATAATGGCGCCGACGCGCGCGCTGGCATATTGCAAAACAACCCACTCATAGCGGTTGGGGGACCAGACACCCACCCTGTCCCCTTTTTGCACGCCAATGGCGAGGAGGCCGAGGGCCATTTCCGTGGTTTGCTCAAAAAACTCAGCATAGGTGGCGCGGTAGTTTTGTGCGCAACAAATGAGGGCTTCTGTGTTGGGGAAGCGCTCTGCGGTACGTTTGAGGTTTGCGCCGATGGTTTCGCCGAGGAGGGGAATGGTGGTGGTGCCTGAGAGATAGGAAAGCTGTTTCATAAAGCCCCCCATAAAGCCCTCTTGGCCAAAAATCAATCCGCTCTGGAGGGGGGCCTGTTTTTGTTGGGGCTGTGCTTTGTCTGGTTTTGCATTCCCCTAGAGGTTTGGGCTGACGCAAGGCCTATGTTGGCGTCAATAAAAAACGCCCAAAAGCTCCGCGTCGCGTTTTCCTGCTGGGGCTTCTTGTTGAAGGATTTCCAAAGCCTGTTGAGTGGAGACGGTTTTTTTATAGGGGCAATTTTCAGCGGTGAGTGCGTCATAAACACCGCAGAAGGCGATGATGCGGGAGTGGAGGAGGAGCTCATCCGAACAAGCTCCCATCCAAACGCTCATGGGGGGCTTTGGCAATGGCGGGAAGGCTTTGGCAATGGCGGGAATACGTGAGAGGCAGCGGCTCCACGGAATGCGCGCCATTTTAAATATAAGCCACCGGAGACAAGCAAGACTTGAAGAGCTGTTGAGAGAGCATTAAGTACATTGAAAACCTACATACAGAGTGATGACCATGCCTTGTTTTATTGCCCCCTCATTGTTGTCGGCGAATTTTGGAAGACTTGCAGAGGAGATCCGCTCCGTTGAGGAGGGAGGGGCAGACATTCTCCATGTGGACGTTATGGATGGGCATTTTGTCCCCAACATCAGCATAGGCCCTCTGGTGGTGGAGGCTGTTTGCAAGGTGACGCGTTTGCCTGTGGATGTACATTTGATGATAGAGAAGCCGGAGCGTTATATAGCGGACTTTATAGCTGCGGGCGCGAACAGGCTGAGTGTACATGTGGAGGCATGCACGCATTTAAACCGCACCTTGGCGGAGATACATCGCCTGGGTGCGCAACCTGGGGTGGCTTTAAACCCCTCAACGCCGCTCAGCGCCATAGAGGAGGTGTTGGAAGAGTTGTTTCAGGTGGTGTTGATGAGTGTCAACCCGGGGTTTGGCGGCCAGCGGTTTATTCCCAGCAGCCTCAAAAAAATTGCGCGCCTGCGCGGCATGTTGGAGCAAAGAGCCACGCAAAGCGAAAGGCCCATATGGATTGAGGTGGACGGTGGCATTAATGCGGAGACGGCAGCGCAGGTGCGCCAGGCGGGGGCGGATATTTTGGTTGCGGGCCATGCCGTTTTTCGCCACCCAAACCCGGCCCAGGCGATGGCTCAGCTCCGGCAAGCCTGAAGCATAAGGGGGAGCACAAGCAAGAGGAAGCCCCGTGCCAAGGCCCTTGGGGGGGGGAGTGGCTTTGTCTGAGAGCAAAAAACCGGCAACGCCGCTGAAGGGCGTGCCGGTTTTGAGCACAACGAGGTGGGCTTAAAAAACAAAGCCACTTAAAAAAATAAACAGAGGCTTAAGCCGCGGCTATTTTTTCTTTTTTGAAGTTGACTTTTTGGCCGTCTTCTTGGGAGCTGGCTTTTTGGCTACTTTTTTAGCCACGGGTTTTTTGACAGCTTTTTTGGCAACGGGTTTTTTGACGGCTTTTTTGGCAACGGGTTTTTTGACAGCTTTTTTGGCAACGGGTTTTTTAGCTGCTTTTTTGGCAACGGGTTTTTTGGCTGCTTTTTTGGCAACGGGTTTTTTGACGGCTTTTTTTGCTGCTGGCTTTTTGGCTACTTTTTTGGCAGCAGGTTTGGGGGTTGCTTTTTTGGCAGCGGGTTTTTTGGTCGCTTTTTTAGCTGCAGGTTTTTTCCGCGTAGGTTCTTGGTTGGGGGTGGGTTCCATTTCAAAATTGATGATGTCTTCCATGTTAAACCTTTCAAAAAGGGGGGGGTGAGATGTTCACAGGCCATCGCTTTTTACGCTCGAGAAACCGAGCGTCACTCTCTCAGAAAGTTTGGCCCTGGAGAGAGTTTGGCCAGCATCGCCAACGCCGGCGGACACTAGCAAAAATTGTAGAGTTGGAGTTTTTGTTTTGCAAGCACACCTCAATACATTTTCAAGTTCTGGATGAAGGTTGTGCATAGGAGATTACTTTCCCTTCTTCTGTTGTTGTCCATTGGACGAATTACCTCTACCTCAAACATAATTCTATTGTGATGATTTCGTTCGCTACCACGTCCACCATTCTTTTTTTCACTTCACTCATAGCTGTTCCTAACACGAACGAGCACAAGTTGCTGCGCAATACGCTGACTTTGGCCATTGAGCAAAGCGCTTTGAAGTCCTCACGTGTCTCCCTGCAGGTTATCAGCTTAGCCGACAAGAGTATTGTTTTTGAGCATGGTGCAGGAGATTTGTTGAACCCGGCTTCCAACGTAAAGCTCTTCACCTCGGCGGCGGCACTGAGCCTCTTGGGTCCGGACCACCGCTTTGAGACGGAATTTTTTATAGACAAGCCGCTCCAGAATGGTTGGGTCCGCACCCTGTTTGTACGGGGCAACGGAGATCCAAGCATGACGACAGAGCGCCTCTATGGAATTGCCGCAGAGCTTTCTCGCCAGGGTTTGAAGGAGATCCGCGGGGATTTGATTCTCGACGAAAGCAACTTTGATGGGGAGAAGTGGGCCTTTGGCTATGAGCAGGAGCAGGGCGACAGGGCCTATTTGGCACCGACGGGGGCCCTCTCTTTAAATTGGAATGCCGTGGCCGTTTATTTGCGCCCAGGTGCTTTGAGGCGGAAGGCGGCCTTTGTGGAGGTGGAGCCCCCCAGTGAATATTTCCAAATACACTCCAAACTGTTGACGGGGAAGGCCACCCAGAGGCGCTTTGTTGTTAAAAGTGGCCTGGAAGCCGAAAAGCCCAACCTCAAACCCCATAGGCGCAGACAGGAGATTGAGGTGCGAGGGCACGTCCCCATCGGCAAGGGGACATGGGTTATATGGAAGCGCATTGACGAGCCGGCCTATTATTTTGGCTATACCCTCAAGGCGCTTTTGGCCCGGCAAGGCATCCACGTCCGCGGGAGAGTGCTGGTGGGCACCGTCCCCCCCTCAGCCGAGTTTTTTTATGCGGCCTCCAGTGAGCCCCTGGACATTATTTTAAAGCGGATGAATAAACAGTCCTCCAATTTTATTGCTGAGCAACTGCTGAAAGTCATGGGCGGCCTCTATAGAGGCTTGCCGGCTACCCATGCCAAAGGTTTGGATGTGGTGGCCGAGTTTTTAGAAAAAGAGATAGGCATTCCACGCGGGACTTATGTGATGCGCAATGGCTCCGGGCTGAATGATGCCAACCGGTTTTCAGCTGCGCAAACCAACCAGCTTCTGCGCTATATGTTTGAAGAAGCTTTATTTTCTCCAGAGTTTATTTCCTCTTTGGGGATTGCGGCCAAGGACGGGACTTTGCGCTCCCGCTTTGGCGGCTCCCAGGCCGAGGGGCGCCTGCGGGCCAAGACGGGGACTTTGGAAACGGTGTCCGCGCTTTCAGGCTATGTGCAGGGGATGAACAGGAAGTGGTTTGTTTTTTCTATTTTGGTGAATGATGCCTCTTCCCGCAACCCAGAAATTATACGCTCCATTGATGCCCTGGCCATGCTGCTGGCCAATGTGGGGCACCCCCCCAAACCGCCCATGCGCATAGCCAACGGCGGAATAGAAGCCTTTAAACACCAGGTGAAAACCTATGCGACGCTGGCCAAAGACAGAAAAAGCCAACCCCTGCTCCAAGAAATGCTGCGCAGTGAGCCCAACCCCGTTTCCCGTGTGCTTATTGCAGAAGCCCTCTATGCCTTGGACTCGAAGGACGTGGACTCCGCCAACGCCGTTGTGGAAGCCTTCAACACCCAACCCGCACTGCTGGGGCCTTTGAATGCACTCTCCCTGCAAATGAAAATGCCCTTCCCCGGGCTGAATGGCCTTGCCGAAATAGCCGCCAGCGGCTCCACCGAGGCCATTGCAAAATTGCTGGGGTTGACACCTTGGGCCTCCAACTATGCCCGCCTGCAAGCCCCCCTGGCCGAAGGCTTGGCCGCCGCCGCAGAAAGCGCCCCAGAAGAAATGCTCCAGGGACTTTTGCAAGCCTCCGAGGCCGAAACCCATGCCGCCATGCTGATGCTGATGTCAGCCTTCTCCAAAGGAGAAGAAAGAGCTTTGGGACTCCATGAGGCCCTCCAAACAGCCATAGCCGCCAAAACAGAACCCAAGGAAAAGCTTTTGCACCTTTTAAAAACAGTGCAGACACTCCACAAAATACCGGGGGCTACAGACCAGGAGAAGCACTAAATGGGCATGCTTATACCCGTTGAAACAGGACAACATATATAGTGGAAGAAGGGCGTTGAGCTTCGTCTGGACAGGCTTTAGAATTGCTTTTTGAGCATGGCTTGAGTGTAGGGTGGCAGTACAGCAGGCGCATGGCGCCAGAAAGGCAGGCCTTATGGCTGGAGTGAACAAAGTTATTCTCGTTGGAAACCTAGGCGTAGACCCTGAAGTCCGTTTTACGCCGGGTGGCCAAGCCGTCGCCAATTTCCGCATTGCGACGAGTGAAAGCTGGAAAGACAAGGATGGGCAAAAACAGGAGCGCACCGAGTGGCACCGCATTGTGGTGTGGGGAAAGCTTGGCGAGTTGTGCGGAGAATATTTGAAGAAGGGCCGCCAGGTTTATTTGGAAGGCCGCCTGCAAACGCGCGAGTGGAATGACAAAGAAGGAAAGAAAAATTATACGACGGAGGTGGTGGCTTCCAATGTTTGCTTTTTAGGGAGTGCAGACGGACGAAAAATGGAAGGCAGGCGAGAAGAAGGCCCCATGCAAGGCTACCCGGACAGCGGCCCGGAGCCTTTGGATGATGATATACCCTTCTAAAGCCTTCCCTCAGGAAAGGGTTGCCCCCCCCAACCCTCTCAAGCTATATATAAAGCCATGGTGCATGAAATTTTGCTGTGGCCAGATGAGCGGCTGGCAGAAAACGCTGCGCCTGTTGCACAGGTGGACGAGGAGCTGCGCACCCTGGTGGCCGATATGTTTGAGACCATGTATGCAGCGGAAGGCGTAGGCTTGGCGGCTACCCAAATTGGCATATTAAAGCGTGTGGTGGTTTTGGATGTGAGTGCCAAGTGCCCCGAGTTGAAGCCCCTGGCACTCATTAACCCTCGCGTTGTACACCAAAAAGGCAACCAGCTTTTTGAAGAAGGTTGCCTCTCTTTGCCTGGAGAGTTTGAGACGGTGGAGCGCTCAGCCTGTGTACACGTGGAGTTTGTGGACGAGCAGGGCAACCCCCAGGTTTTGCAGTGCGAGGGTTTTTTGGCCGTTGCCGTGCAACATGAAATAGACCATTTGGATGGGATTGTGTTTGTGGACAGGGTTTCCTCACTGAAAAGAGAGCTGGTACGCAAACGCATGAAACGCTTAAAAAGCAACGCCAAAAACACTTAAGGCCCCCCGCCTTGCTTGCTTTCCAAACTGAGTTTTGTTTTTTCGCCTGGCGGCGGGCAATTTAAATAGGGGGGTGTTTTGTTTTTTTCCCTCCGGGGGGGGGAGTGTCGCCTTCGGCGAAGGGTTTTTTTGCTGTTGGTTTTGTTTTTTTCCCCATCCGGGGGGGGAGTGGGCCTGCGGCCCGGCTATTTTCGCCCTGCGGGCGCACCTTGCCTTCGGCAAGTCACTTTTTTTGTCTGAACAAAAAAAGTAACCAAAAAAAACCACCCTGCCGGGGGCTTACGAGCGGCCCCAGGAAGGTTTTAATACGAGCAACCGTTGGCGCACTAAACTCTCTAAGCGCAACTCGGAATTAAAACCTCCCTGGGGCTTGCAGACTCCGAAACTCTCTGCTTCGCAGCCTGCATCATGGGCGAATAAAATGTTGGCGCGTAGGTTGGTGAAAGTTTTTCGAGCCTCAACTCCCCTTCATTCCAAAACGTTGAGGCTCGAAAAACTTCCACCAACCATAACGTTGCAATGTTGAAAAAATTCAACGCAATTTTGGGGGGGCTCACGGAAGGATTCCGGACTCCTCTTTTTGAGGCGGCGAATTGCAGCTTAGGGCAATGTAATGGGTGTTTGCGAAAGTGTTTCTAGACACTAATATTCGCCGCCGCCGAAGGGGCAAAAGTAGTTGGTGCAGCAAGGAAGAAGCTAGGAAGCAACCGACGATGAGCCCCGCAGGGCCCTCGGAGAGTGGCTTTTTTTGGTTACTTTTTTTGTCCAGACAAAAAAAGTAACTCGCCGGGAGGCGAAACCTCCCCCCGCTGAAGGCGAAAAAAAACCTTCGCCGAAGGCGACACTCCCCACCTGGAGGAAAAAATAAAAACACCCCCCACAAAAAACTTTTTCCTTTGAAAATAGCCGGGCCGCAGGCCCACTCTGCAAAACAACCTCTGCCCGGGAGGGCAAAAAAAACCCTTCGCCAAAGACGACACTCCCCTCCCGGAGGGGGAAAAACAAAACCAAAAACAAATAAAACCTTTCGCCGGAGACGACACCAGCGCTGGACTGTTGCCCATGCACCTGAATGTCAATAAAACCTGACATCGTGTCATGTTTTAAACGACAAAATGTCAACATTTCCTGACATAGCACCAACAAAAGACTATACGGTTGGGGAGTGAAAAGTGCGCCCTTGCGACCCAAAAGCTAAAAAAATATTTTTTCGAAACTACGCTCAGCAATAGATGCTCTGTTGTATATAGGCCGAAACAGCCCCGACAGCCCCGGAAAAACAGGAATGAAAACCACTCAAAATTTAAGCCCCCCAAGGGGATTCCCCCTGAAACGCTTTTCTCCTGGCACACCGCATATGTTGCCGTGTGTATTGCTGAGCGCAGCCTTGAGTGCCTGCTCTTCTTCCACACCGGAGACAATTATCGAGCCCTTAGAAGGGGTTTATACCGTTATTTTTGACAAAAATGGTGGGGACACCGAGGCAAACCCACAAAGCAAAACGGTGGAGCCGCCGGCAACAACCCTGGACGAGCTGCCCGAAGAACCCACATGGGAGGGCTATACATTTTTGGGGTGGAACACGGCGGCGGATGGGAGTGGAGCGGTTTTCACTGTCCTCACACCTGTTTTGGAGGACCTCACGGTTTATGCCCAGTGGGGGCCGCCCTCGGAAGAGGGCCTGCAGATGGCCATTAGCCCTAGCACGGCAGTGCTTACGCCTATAATGGATGATATTTATAGTGAGCGCACCGCCACTTTCAGGGTGGTGGTTTCAGGCTTTGACAATGTGGACGGCGCCAGCAGGGCAAGGCTCAGCATAGACTTTATAAGGGGGCTGAGTTTTGAGGTGGCAAGCGACCCCGAAGAGACGACAGAAACAAACCAAACCTTTTATATAACAGTGGAATATGATGGGAAGACGGCCTTTCCCGAAGGTTTTGCAACCTTCAACCTGGGCCTGACCAATATATCGGGCTATACCGCTGAAAGCAGCATCCATATGAGCATTATAGATGGACAGGCCACCAACCGCGCCATTCCGCTGAACCAGGCCAATATTTTGGCCTTTAACCGCTATGCCAACACGGTGGATGGCTTGAAAAAACACTATAGGCTGACAGAAAACATTAACCTTGCTGAGCCGGCTCAACCCACAGAAAGCAATTGGACGGCGATTGGCACAGGTAGCGCCCCATTTATGGGCAGTTTGAATGGTGAAAACCACGAGTTTCTCCGCCTTCGCATCCGTGCCTATGGCAGCTACTACCAGGGTTTGTTTGGCTATATAGGCGAAGGCGCCACCCTGGAGAACATTAGGCTGACAGAAGTCAGTGTTAACGGCTACCAGAATGTCGGCGGCCTGGTGGGGATGAACTTCGGCGGCTCAGTGCAAAACAGCTATGCCACGGGCAATGTTAGTGGCAGCGTCTGGAATGTCGGCGGCCTGGTGGGGTGGAACAACGGCGGCACAGTGCAAAACAGCTATGCCACGGGCAGTGTCAACGGTAGCGGCAATGACGGTAGCGGCAATGTCGGTGGCCTGGTGGGCTTTAACTACGGCAACGGCACAGTGCAAAACAGCTATGCCACGGGCAGTGTCAACGGGAGCGGCGGTGTTGGCGGCCTGGTGGGCTCTAACACCGGCGGCACAGTGCAAAACAGCTATGCCACGGGTAGTGTTAACGGGAACATCTCTGTCGGCGGCCTGGTGGGCTATAACCGCGAGGGCACAGTGCAAAACAGCCTGGCGTTGAACCCAATGGTGAGCGGCACCAACAGTGTCGGACGTGTGGCGGGACTAAACGAAAACAACGGCACTTTGACAAACAACCATGCCTTCGACGGCATGGAAAACAGTGCAGGCAGCACCATCAGTTGGAGCAACATAGGCCTGACTTATATTGACGGCGCTGACATCAGCGCTGGACTGTTGCGAAGAAGAGACGGTTTCCCGGCAGAATTCCTCACCAGCCCATGGACATATGTGGAAGGCCAACTCCCCGGCCTTTTAGGGCAGACGGTGGCCATGCCTGCGCATATTCCTCAATAGCTTAAGTTTGTCTTATTGCGGCGGCCCAGCTGCGCCCTCCATATAGGAGCGCAGTTGGGTCTCCGAACAACCTTTATAGCCCAGGCTAAAACCCAAGAAGAAACACAACACAGCAACTGGAGGCCACAGCACTCGCACAATTTCTCTGAGGATTTTGTTATCCATGGCTCCCCCTTTGTATTTGGCGTTCAGCCAAAGTTTTGTGCTCCAGCTCTCTGCGCCAGCAAATGCTACTCTCTTTATTTCGGTGCATATAGCCGCTCCAATGTTTTGAGGAGTTCAGAAATTTTCTCGTCAGCAAGGGAATAAAAAACCATCGGCGAGCTTTTCCTGCTCGCGACCGCGCCACTTCTGCGCAGCAAAATTAGCTGCTGAGAGGCTGTGCTGCTTTGCACACGCGCAATACGCGCCAACTCGCCTACGTTTTTTTCGCCATCGGAAAGGGCTCGCAATATTTTGAGGCGCACCGCACCACTCAGCAGCTTCAACCCTTTTAAGGCTTCATCGTTTTTCATGCTCAGCTCCGCTTTCCGGTGGGCTGCTTCGGCGTGGCCAAAGGGAAAAACACCAGCATGGCTTCCTTTTTGGCTTGCATTTTGGCGTCAGCAATGGACTCGTTCAGCATTCCCAGAAGGGAGCTCAAATATTTTGTTATGCAAGCGTGCTCTTTTTTTATGGCGTCACACAGCACGGTGAAAA